>CBDUKB010000243.1:0-4675 GCA_965367695.1 uncultured Putridiphycobacter sp. | reverse complement strand
AAAATGCGAGGTGCTCATGTAAGCTTTCTTGGCTAAAAGATCTACGCTAATGTCTTTATTGGTTAAGTTTTCTTTAATATACTTAATAACAGTTCCAATTCTGGTGTCGTTAAAGACCTGGTTTGGGTCGTTAATAATTAAAGATTTTGCTTTGGTTTGTAACAGTCTTATAATTAATTCTTGAATCATTAAATCTAATAGTACATCTTTTGATTTGTTGTTATTGGTGAACGTATAAGTGAGTCTTTCAATCAAATGATTTACATCAACATTGTTTATTAAATGAGATGGAATATCATCAATTTCCCATTGATTGTTTTCATTTTCAATGGCGACTAGACAATTGAATTTTTGTACAACTTCTGAAATTTTTAATGCATCTATTCCCAAGGCTAAACACTGTGTAGGTTTTAATGAAGTAGCGATAGGGAAATCAATTACCATTTCTTGATGTCTTGGCATGACAACAGATTCTCCAGGAAAAAAGTCAAAAGCTTCCAAACCATCAATGTGCATGATTTTCTTTCCTGTCAACATACTTGCAATAATTGGAAAGTCGAATTTCAAGTTTACCTTATTAGCTACAGCATGCGTTTCATAAATATTCAGCTCAGCATATTCAGCATTGTATGTCGTTCTATTCTCTACCAAAGTAGAGAGTTTTCGAGTTCTTTTATGTTTAGCTAAAAATTGCCCCATATTCAATAATACGAAAAAAAAAATTATAATAGTGGTTTTAATAGATATGTTCAATTATATAATAATTCTGTTCAAGATAATTAGGTTTTGAAAAAATAACTTTAACCAAATTGAAGAATGTAAATTTTTTGAATTCAGTATTAACTAAAATTATATAAGTATGAGTTATTCAAAACCGAGGTTCAAATCGGAGTATCACAATTTTATTAATGGGAAATTTGTTCCTCCAATTGGTGGGCAATATTTTGAAAACACATCACCAATTGACAACAGTTTAATTGCAAAGTATCCGCGTTCTCAAAAGGAAGATGTTGAATTAGCTTTAGATGCGGCAAATGCAGCTAAAGAAGCATGGGGAAACACTTCGGCAACAGAAAGATCAAGATTGTTGAATGAAGTAGCTGACATTATAGAAGCAAATCTACAAGAATTTGCCTTGGTTGAAACTTGTGATAATGGAAAGCCCATTAGGGAAACATTGAATGCTGACATTCCTTTGGCAATTGACCACTGGCGGTATTTTGCCGCTTGTATTCGAGCAGAAGAAGGTTCAGCATCTGAATTAGACCAAAACACTTTGTCAATGAATATCAAAGAACCTTTGGGTGTTATTGGTCAAATTATTCCTTGGAATTTTCCCTTGTTAATGCTTTCTTGGAAACTACCGCCTGCATTGGTAACAGGAAATTGTGTAGTATTAAAGCCTGCTGAACAAACCCCTTCAACCGCTACCTTATTAATGGAAAAAATTGCAGCTGTATTTCCTCCTGGTGTGGTAAATGTAGTGCATGGGTTTGGTCCCGAAGCTGGAAAGCCATTAGCGTCTAGTTCAAAAGTGGATAAAGTTGCTTTTACTGGTGAAACCACAACAGGACAGTTAATTATGCAATACGCTTCTAAAAACTTAAATCCAGTGACCATGGAATTAGGAGGTAAATCTCCAAATATATTTTTCAATTCTGTAATGGATCATGATGATGAATATTTAGATAAAGCCATTGAAGGCGCTGTTTTGTTTGCTTTTAATCAAGGAGAAGTATGTACATGTCCATCAAGGTTGTTGGTGCAGGAAGATATTTATGATGCCTTTATGGAAAGGGTAGTGGCTAGAACCAATGCGATTATTCAAGACAATCCTTATGATGTGAATACCCAAGTGGGTGCACAAGCATCAAACGATCAATACGAAAAAATTCAATCTTATTTTAAAATAGGTAAAGATGAAGGAGCAAAAGTATTAGCAGGTGGTGCAGCAAATAAATTAGAAGGCGAATTAAGTAATGGTTTTTACATTCAGCCAACCATTTTAGAAGGTCATAATAAAATGAGGGTATTCCAAGAGGAAATTTTTGGTCCTGTTGTATGTGTGACCAGTTTCAAAGATGAAGCAGAAGCAATTGAAATTGCTAATGATACTTTATACGGATTAGGAGCGGGAGTTTGGACAAGAGATGCCCATCAGTTGTATCAAATTCCAAGAGCCATTAAAGCAGGTCGTGTTTGGGTAAATTGTTACCATGCCTATCCTGCCCATGCTCCATTTGGTGGGTATAAAAAGTCAGGGTTTGGTAGAGAAAATCATTTGATGATGTTAAACTATTACCGCCAAACCAAGAATATGCTTATTTCTTATGATAAAAATAAACTAGGTTTCTTTTAATTGAGTAAAAATGGGTAAAGGCTGGAATCATTTCCAGCCTTTTTTTAATATATTTAAGATATGAATAGGATAGCTATTACAGATGCTGCCGCGAAAATTGTTCAGCATATCAAAGCGGAACATGGTGAATTAATATTCCATCAAAGTGGTGGTTGTTGTGATGGTTCATCTCCAATGCTTTTTCCAGAGGGAGAACTGTATCTAGATGATAGTGATATTCTACTTGGAAAAGTGGAAGGTGTTAATTTTTACATGAATCAAGACCAATTTGAGTATTGGAAACATACCCATATCACAGTTGACATAACAAAAGGTAGGGGAGCTAGTTTTTCATTAGAAATTCCATTAGGCTTAAGGTTTATTATTCAATCCAGATTGTTGAATAGCGCGGAAGTCGAATTTTTTAAAAATAAGTAAAGTAGGCAATCTTTAAATGAGTACCAGTTTAGAATTTAGTTTAAAACAATTAAAAAGGCTTACAATTTTTCATCAATCGCGTCCAAGCAAGGGACTTGAAAAATTATTTCTTATCTTCGTCCGCGGAATTCCATTATCATGAAAAAAATTTACAAGTTTTTACTCAACAAATTACCTCGTCCACTTTTAATCAGACTGAGTTATGTGTTCAGAATATTTGCACCACTCGTTTATAAAGGCGATAAGGTAGAATGTCCTGTTTGCGAGCGTAAATTCCGCAAATTTTTATCTTATGGTTCTAAAGTGGCCCACCGAGACAATGTGTTGTGTCCTTACGATTTAACATTGGAACGTCACCGTGTAATGTGGTTGTACTTAAAGAATAAAAGTGATTTTTTTACCAAACCAAATTTGAAGGTAATGCACATTGCACCTGAACAGTGTTTCCATGGTAAATTTAAAAAACAAAAAAACTTAGACTATGTCACCGGTGATTTATTGTCACCTATCGCTGATTTACATTTCGATTTACACAATATTCCTTTGGAAGATAATCAATACGAAGTTATTTTTTGTAACCATGTGATGGAACATGTAAAAGATGATTTGCAGTGCATGAAGGAATTGTACCGTATAATGAAACCAGGAGGCTGGGGGATAATGCAGGTGCCTATTGACACATCACGAACGACTACATATGAAGATTGGTCAATCACAACTCCTGAAGAAAGAGAAAAACACTTTTGGCAATACGATCATGTTAGGTTGTATGGATTAAATTATCCTGACCGTTTAAGAGAAGCTGGCTTTAATGTAGAAGTGGTTGATTTTTCGAAAGAATTACCAACAGAAGTCTTTGAAAGATACAGAATTCCTAAATCGGAATTGCTTTATATAGTTTCGAAATAAACCTTCTCAAATTAACGTTGACCCATGACTAACTCATAGTAAACGGTTAATTTATTATTCATCATTTCAACAACTTTATTGTTACTTCTCCTTAATATGGGAAGTGTTGCGAGTGTTCTCGTGTAAAATGGGAATGGAGCTGAAAGCTGAACAAAAATATTGCTTTTGATTAATAAAGCTCCAAAACTCATGTTGGTTCCGCCACTATAATAGTCATTTTTATACTGTTGATTTGATGAGTCTTTATAATATCTATAGTCCCCATCCAATCTAGTGCCTGCGTAATTCCTAGCTGTATCCTCCTTGATGATACCAAATTCTGCAGTAAGAAACTGAACATTTGGTTTTAATTTAACCACTTTGGGTAAGAGCAAAGTATCTAAAAACGTAACACTATCCAATTGGTTATTGAAGACATATTTAGAGTCATTTCCATAAAAAAAGTAAGTTGGACAAAAGTCAAAATTCTTTTTAAAAGCAGCTACAATTGATTTGTTTATTTTTAATTGCTCGTTTTTAACTTTTTCAGCATCAGCAATATTCCCTGCTCTTTTTAAAATGTCAATTTTTCGCTGCTTTTTCTGCAGTCTTACCAATAACACACCATTTTTTAAATATTTGATATAAAATTGCGCAATTTGAGAACTATTTAAGTTTTTTAACTCACTCAATTGTTGATTGTAACCCGTAAACTGGATAATTAAAAAACTAATCAATAAAACTATATTTCTTTTCATGCTCATTTTTATTTACAATTCAATAAATGCTTACACCAAGTTTCTACCTACTGCATTTCCAATGGCTGGTAATGATTGCGTCAAGGCATTAAATTGTTCGTGATTTAATTGTTGTGAAGCATCCGATTTAGCAACAGATGGGTCTGGGTGAACTTCAATAATCAAGCCATCAACGCCCATTGCCATACAAGCCCTTGTTAAATCTGGTACGCCATAAGCGTGTCCCATGGCATGACTCGGATCAAGTATCACA
>CBDUKB010000242.1:0-4688 GCA_965367695.1 uncultured Putridiphycobacter sp. | reverse complement strand
ATCATAATTTTACTATCAAAAATAAATATTTATGAAATAGATTATCAAATAGTATTGGTTATTTACATTTGAAATTTTATATTTGCAGGCTTTGAAAAACACTAAGTGTATAATTAATTAATTAAAATGAGAAATAAAGGATTCTTTTGGACGATTACCATAGCTTTAGTATTAGCTACTATCTATCAATTATCGTTCACAACTGCTGCCAGAAAAGTTGAGAAACGTGCAGTTACGCAAGCACAGGAGGCACTAGATTCAATTCAGGCCACCGGGCAAACAAAATTTACTGGTTTAGGTGACACTTTGTATTTATCGAATCAAAAAGATGTAGATAAAATTTTAGCTTATTACAAAGAGGCTTACATTAGTTCTATGAACAATGAGGAAGTTCACTTTATGAACTATACTTATAAGGAGTGTAAAGAAAAAGAATTAAATCTAGGTTTAGATTTAAGAGGTGGAATGAGTTTAACACTCGAAATTTCTGTTCCGGAATTAATTCAAAATTTAGCAGGCAATACGCAAAAAGAAGAATTTACTACTGCCTATAAAAACGCAACTGAGAAAACCAATAATGGAGATGGAGATTTTATATCCAATTTCCAAGCGGCATACGAAGCCAATTCACCAGAAGGTAAATTGGCTAAATTATTTCACCGCTATAATACAGATGAAGTATCTTCCAATGCAACGAATGATGAAGTTGTTGCTTTTCTAAGAAATAAAGCAAGTTCAGCTTTAGAAGGTGTTGAAACTATCATCATCAAAAGAATTAATCAAATTGGTATTAACCAACCAACCATTCAAAAACAAGCAGGTGCAAACAGAATTTTTGTTGAATTACCTGGTGCAACGAATAGAGAATACATTCGAAAAAGACTACAAGCTTCTGCAAATCTTGAATTTTTTGAAGTTTATGATAACTTAACAGACAACATAGCCAATACAGTTATAGAAGCTGAAGGGAAATTGAGCAGAGCTTTATATGGTGACATACTTCCTGCAACAGATAGTTTAAGTTTAGATAGTGATTCTACATTATTAGATAATGCAACAACAGTTGCTGAAAACACAAGTGATTTAGATTTAAATTTAGACGGTGTGGATACCACTTCTACTCCAGACTTAGCTGAAGTTGCTGAAACACCAACTGATTCTTTGTCATTAGAAGAAAGACAAAAATTAGCCCCTATCACTTCATTGGTTTATTTGGCTTTTCAATTTGATGAATCAGGAACACCTGTAGGTTACCAAGAAGGACCAGTTATTGGTCAAGCTATGGTAAAAGATACTGGTTTAATTAATTCAAGACTAAATCATCCAACTTTCAAAAATGAATTTCCAACTGATTTAAAATTTATGTGGGGAGCAAAAGAGGTATTAAACAACGGTCAAGAAACTGGTGTTATTTACTTATATGCTATTAAGGTACCAACAATGGGTGCACCTGTATCAGGTGAAGATATTGAAAGAGCTGATATTGGAACTGAATTTGGTAAAGTTGATGTTAGAATGAACATGACACCAAGCGGTAGTCAAAAGTGGGAAGATTTAACTGGTGCGAACGTTGGACGTTCAGTAGCCATTACTATGGATAACTTTGTTTATTCTGCTCCAGTTGTACAAGAAAAAATGTCGACAGGTAGAGCAAGTATTTCAGGAAGCTTTACAGTTGTAGAAGCGAAAGATTTAGCTGGATTATTAAATGCTGGTTCATTGCCTGCTCCTGCTAAAATTGTCAATGAAACTTCGGTTGGACCAACTTTAGGTGCTGAAAACATTCAAAAAGGATTGTACTCATTCTTATTCGCCATTTTAATCGTATTAATTTACATGGTGTTTTATTACGGAAAAGCCGGTGTTATTGCTGATATCGCAATGGTATTTAACTTATTCTTATTATTGGGAATGTTAGTTTCATTCAAAGCTATCTTAACTTTACCTGGAATCGCAGGTATAGTATTGACCATTGGTATGTCAGTTGATGCCAACGTACTTATTTTCGAAAGAATTAGAGAGGAAATGAAATTTGGTAAAGGCTTAAAAGTTGCTATCCATGAAGGATTTCAAAAAGCAATGGCAGCTATTTTGGATGCGAACATTACTACTTTATTAACAGCAATTGTATTGGCAGTGTTTGGTTCTGGCCCTATTAGAGGATTCGCCACTACATTAATTATGGGTATTTTCACCTCATTCTTTGCTGCAGTTGTAATTTCAAGATTATTGTTTATCTATTCAATGTCAAAAAATATTGACTTTAAATTTACAACTTCATTTACTAAAAATTGGTTTCAAAACACAAACATCCAATTTGTAAAAAACAGAAAGAAATTTTATATCGTTTCTGGTTTGGTAATCACAATTGGATTGGTCTCTTTGTTTACAAAAGGACTTGATTTAGGCGTTGATTTTACAGGTGGAAGAACGTATAAAGTTCAGTTTGATGATAAAGCGGCTGACAATAGTTTGATTAAATCGAGTTTAGCAACTGTATTCGGATCGGAACCTACTGTTAAGAAAGTAGACAATGATTATACAGTAGCGATTACCACTAAATACTTAATTACAGATGCAAGTCAAGAAGCTGGTGATAAAGTTGACAATGCATTAAAAGCTGGTCTTTTAGAAGCAGGATATGCATCATTAGATGACAATGGAAAAGCAATTGCTAATTACGAAATTGAAGAAAGTCAAATGATTGCACCGACAATTTCAAGTGATTTAAGAACCAGTTCTTTCTATGCAATTTTGTTCTCATTAATCATCATTTTCTTATACATTGTATTTAGATTTAGAAAATGGCAATATGGTTTGGGTGCATTCTTTGCCATGGCACATGATGTATTAGTTGTATTAGGTTTATTCTCTATTTTCTGGGGTGTATTTGGATTCTCAATGGAAATTGATCAAGCATTTATTGCAGCAATTTTAACAGTTGTTGGTTACTCAATCAATGATACAGTAGTTGTTTTTGATAGAATTAGAGAGTTCTTGGCAACATCACGTAAGAAAGACAACAAAGAAATAATCAACAATGCGTTAAATTCAACCATGAGTAGAACCATTAATACTTCGGTATCTACCTTTATCGTATTATTAATCATCTTCTTATTTGGTGGAGAATCAATTAAAGGATTCACCTTTGCATTAATGATTGGTGTTGTTGTGGGTACTTATTCTTCATTATTTATTGCAACGCCTGCAGTAATTGATTTAGAAAAAGAAAAAGAAGCAAAAAATTAATTAAAATTGAATAATTTTAAAAAGCCTTCCTTAACTTTGGAAGGCTTTTTTGTTTTATAGCTATGCAAGTAATGTTATTTTTAAATGATTTTGGAACAGGCGAATTAATATTCGTCATGTTTGTTGTCTTAATTTTATTCGGTGCAAAAAACATCCCTTCTATTGCCAAGACTTTAGGTAAAGGCATGAGAGAAATTCGAAATGCTTCCGACGAGATTAAACGTGACATAACTCGTTCTGCAACTGAAATGAAAAGGGATATGAATTTAAATAATCACCTTAAAAATATAGAAGACCCAATAAAAAGTATCGAAAAATCAATCATGGAGGAACCCAAAGTTAAAGAAACTAAAAACAGCGGAGAACCTATAAAAAATACAGATACTGAATGAGCTATTTAATTTTAATTATTGGGCTAGCCACCTTAATAATTGGCGGGGAATTTTTGGTTAAAGGAGCAGTTGGTATAGCTAAAAAAGCACACATTTCTTCTTTGGTGATTGGTATGACAGTTATTTCATTTGGAACTTCTGCACCTGAATTAATCGTGAGCTTGAATGCTGCCTTAAGTGGTAATCCTGAGATTGCAATCGGAAATGTAGTTGGTTCAAATATTGCCAATATAGCTTTAGTCCTTGGTATCACAGTATTAATATTTCCTATCATTGTCGATCGGAATTCAAAGATTGTTGATTGGCCAATGATGATGGGTGCCTCTTTCCTATTCTACTTATTTGCATACGATCAAATTATAACAACTTGGGAAGGAGCAATTTTATTCGGTATGCTAGTAGTGTTTACAGTACTTTTAATTACTAACTCAAGAAAGACTACCAAAAGAGAAAAAGCAGCCCTGGCAGACCCTCTTATTGATGAATTACCTTCAATGAACATGTATTTAGCATCTTTGTATGTTATATTAGGATTGGTTGGATTGTTTTTTGGTGCAAAGTGGTTAGTTAGTGGTGCCATTGATATTGCCAAAGAATTAGGCATGAGTAAAACAGTTATTGGTGTTACCGTAGTGGCATTTGGAACTTCGGTTCCTGAATTGGTGACTTCCGCTGTTGCGGCATTCAGAAAAGAAACTGACATTTCTATTGGAAACTTAATTGGTTCTAATATTTTTAATATCATGGCAGTCATTGGTTTAACGGCCATTGTGAAACCAATTCCAGTGGAAGCTGCTATTTTAAATAATGATATGATTTGGATGTTGTGTATTGCGGTGGCTTTACTGCCGTTAATGATTATTGGAAAAAAATTAGGACGCTTGAAAGGAATCATGTTGTTTGGGACATACATAGCCTATATCGCCATTATTTTAATTAATATCAAATAGTTATGTCTGAAAAAAAAGTACCTGCTTGGGGAAAAACAATCGGAATTTTAATGATTATTATGGGAGTTGTCCTGATTTTAATGGGCGCATATAGATA
>CBDUKB010000241.1:0-4744 GCA_965367695.1 uncultured Putridiphycobacter sp. | reverse complement strand
TCAATTTAAAATCAGTATTAGAGGGTGGATTAGACCTTAGAAACAAAGACACAGCATTGACCAATGTAGTCAATAATTAATGCTTGTTTGATTATAATTAAACTATTAATATTACCCTTGTCTTGCAAACTACTGTGAACAAATTAATCTACTAGTTACTATTGAAAAAACTTAATAATAATTGACATGAGCATATTCATTTTTTACGTCTTAGCATTCATTGCATTATTAATCTCAACTGCTGCCATTTACATGACACTAATCGAAAGATTTCCTGTAAATTGGTTATATTATCATTACTTTACGCGCAAACCCATCAATTGGAGCATATTGCTCATGCTTTTAGGCTGGACCTTTTTTCTGACCCAAGAAAATAATCAATTTCAATTTTGGGCCATACCTCCCTTAATCATTGCTGTTTTGGCAGTTGTTTTAAGTTATAAAATGCACCAAGAAGCCGCCTTTAAAGCCGTTGACTTTCCTAAAATGGCATCCGACATTTCAAAACTGCCAATGAAGGATGAAATGCAGCTGGCAGTTATCGAATTCAATGGAATTACAAAATGCTACCCTTTGGATTACGTAATTCACCACCATATTATTAACGATTCTTTTAATTCAAAAACCATTGCACTCACCTATTGTGCCATGTGCAGAAGCATTATCCCCTTTGATGTCACTGAAATTGGCCCCTTATTTGTCGGCTCTTTCAAAAATGCAAACATGATTGTGGCCGATCGAAGAACGAAAACCTTTTTCCAACAAGCCACATTTAATTCCATCATTGGAAAATTACACCCTGCTCAATTAAAAATGATTCCATTTCAAATTTTAACCTGGTCTCAAGTTAAAAAATTATCACCCATCCCCCAAGTGGTTGCTGTCACAAAAAAGGACTTCAAGGAATTTCAATTACCCATACCGGGCATCTGGAAAAAAATAATTGCGACAGAAAATACGCCTGGCTTGTCCGCAAAAAATCGCAATAAAAAATTTCCTGCTCGCACACATGTCATTGGAATTATTGATGAATCGATAAATGAAAAACTAGTCTATTTAAAAAAAGAAGTCCTTTCAAATCATATCGTTGTGAATCAAGCACATCATTTCTTTTTAGTTGGTGTTTCAGATGTAGTAAATGCTTTTAAAAATCAAGTAGATAAGTCTCAACTTAAAATTTCAATCCAAGGCAATACACTAATTGACTCCCATACAAAATCCACTTGGGATTTAAGAGGAAAATATGTAAATGGCCCTCTTCAAACAAATTTAACACCAATCGCAATTTCAGATGAATATTGGTTTTCTTGGGAAAAATTCCACCCCAATTCTAAACTAATCACCATCAAAGACTAATCATTGATAAAAGTCAGGCAATTTACTTGCATTTATCTCATAAATAGTATATTTAATTTTAAATCTAAATTTTGGCAAAAAAAGTAATCCCTTCCTTTACCCCACAAAACAAAGCAGCTTGGAGAGCATGGTTAAAAAAGCATGGTCAAAGCGAAACCGCTGTCTGGTTAATCTTATATAAAGTGAAGAGTGATACACCAAGTATCTCATGGTCGGAAGCAGTAGATGAAGCACTATGCTTTGGTTGGATTGACAGTGTAAAGCATACGATTGATGATGAAAAATACAAACAATATTTTTCTCCTCGTAAACCCAACAGCACTTGGTCAAAAGTGAACAAAGAAAAGGTAAAAGACTTTATCGAAGCTGGCTTGATGACTCCTACAGGATTGAAATGTATTGAAGTAGCCAAAGCAAATGGTTCATGGAATATATTGGACAGTGTGGATGATATGATTGTCCCTGACGATTTAGAAACGGCATTTAAACAACATCCAGGAGCAAAAGCGTTTTATCTAAGCTGTTCTAATTCGGTTAAAAAAATAATGCTTGCCTGGATTATATTTGCTAAGCGACCAGAAACCCGTGCAAAGCGCATAAGAGAAGTTGCCGAACAAGGCGCTTTGGGTAAAAAACCCAAGCACTTTTAGAAATATAATCTTCCATTATGTCTGCTAAAAAACGTTCGAAAAGACAACTACTTAACCGTCGTCCTTGATAGCTATCAAGGTAGGGATTCAAGTAAGTGAAGAATTAAAACTTATATTGAATTCCCTCCACGAGGAAGGACGTTTTATTTAAATGTTTTTAGTGATATCCCTCAGCGAGAAGTCAGCTGTTATTTGAAATTCTTTACTTATATTTATAAGGTGTTTAAAAAATTAAGATGCACCATACTGACCTTGATATTGTTGATTTGTCAATCAATCAACATATATGCTCAAGATAGTCCCCATGCCAATTTACAGACCGAAATAATGCTGCATCCAGCAGATGGCTTTACCGCATACACCCTTAAAAAAAACGAATTTGTATACTGTCAATCACCATTCACCCTCCCTTTTCCCAGTTGGGCATGGTGGGGAATTACAGATAAAATAACTGCAGAAATAGATTTGCTCCCCTTGCTAGGTGGTCTCTTTATTGAACCGCACCTACCTGTTCCCAGTTTAAATTTTAGGTTCAAACTCAAAGAACAAAACGGAATAGTCCCCAGTATTGCATTCGAAACTATGTTCCAACACCTGTGGAGGACCCAAAATCAATCCGACCAAGATAATTTGAGGGTAGAAAGACAAAGTGGTAGTTCATGGTATAATCGCTTTAATCTTAGTTGGAAATTAAGTGAAACTTTTCACATTCATTTCTCTCCGGGACTTACTTATTCCCAAAATTTATTGATTGAAAATAAAGATTCCCTCAACTATAAAGGGACATTTTTTAAACAAACCGTTAATCCCGACATTTCTTTAAATTTTGACTGGAGAATGAAACCTTGGATTTCTTCACACATGACTACTTCCTATGGAACCACCTTTGTTTACCTCGACAATATTCCAAGAAAATATCAAGTGTCTTATGGCTTTCGGGTCGCCCCATTTTACAAAAACAAATACGGTATATTGCGGACTTTAAGGGCTGAATTTATTGGCTTTTACATGTGGCTCCCTGATGCCGGAGAAGAAATCCAATCTATTCTACCGGTCTTTCCTTATTTATACTGGCAATGGACTTTTCAGAAAAAAACACATTAAGATAATAAGCGTCAATTATGAATTTGAAAGTCGAGTTAATAAATTTGAATAATAAATTAAAAAAATTAGAGCAATGAAAATTTGGATCAAACATTTCTTCATGACACTCTTTATTGGTTTACAAGCATGTACTGGAAAGCATATTGCAAATAAATTAACCATTGAACAGCCAGTTAATCAAAACAAATATTTTGCTTTACTCAACCATTTTGAACAGCAGAAAGCATCATTTGAAACAGACACATTTAATTTTTATAATCAATCCACTGAGGGAGGCATGTTAATCATGTACAATAATAAGCAGGTTGATTATGAAATTTATAATTTTTGGGTATATGGTGAAACAGGTAAATTGAATTATATTTATTGGACTACAAAAAATAATCGGATGAACTTTAAATTTATCAAACAAATGAAATATGATTATGACAGGCCAATGTACGTAGAAGGTTATCAAATAGATTCAAACATTTATTATTTAGCATACACTGATTCCACCACAATTCTATTTAATGCAGACAAAACTGAAATAACTGATTCAAATATGATTGCAAATAAGAATACTGAATTGACCGCTTTTTTTGAAGGAGTAAGAAGTGAACTTGGATTTTAATAATAAACATTCCTATTAATTAAAAGTTCTTTATTCCCAGGCGATTGTATCACTTTGTAAAATTTGACATTGATAACTTAAATACTCATATTTCAAAATCTTTATATCACTCAAATGGAAATCATCCGACACAAGCTTTATGTACTTTTGACTATTGTTAGCATGAGTTGTGCTTCAAATGTTGAATTAGATCAAGGGACATCCGAAGAACAACTTGAAGAAGTGAATTTAGATGTACCCAAAGATTCAACATTAGTTATTTCCGCTATTGAAAACCAAGCAATTCCCCTTAGAAAACTAAAAAGTAAAATCAGACCCAATACTTTTGTATTTCCGAATGAAGTCTATACAGACAGCATTGAGTTTATTGGGTACAACAACGATTTCGATTATTTTATACTCACTGGTAAAAAGAATGCGCAGGAAATTGACTTTCTTTATCATTGGCAATGGAAAAAAAATGATACTTATAATTTTAAGGCTGGAGAACTGATTGAAGTTACTTGGAAAATGGACAGTTTTTGGGTAGCGGGTGATGGAGAAAGATTAGATTTTAATGAATGGATAATAGATGCAAAAAAAATTAAATAGACAATTATGAATGTAAAAACTGCGATTAAATTAATGCTTTGGTTATTAGCAGGCATCATCATTTTTCATGGCTGTATTTTAGTACAGCTCATCCCCTACGAAATCACTTGGGGTGGCAGACTAAAAAATGAGGAAGAGATGTTTGTTTTTGAAAGCATTTCCATACTTATTAACCTCTTATTAATGGGGGCGCTCCTCATAAAAGGTGGCTATGTCAGCCGCATCATTCCCCTAAAAATCATCAATATATTCCTTTGGTTCTTCTTCGGTCTCTTTTGTTTGAATACCATTGGCAATATCATAGCCAAAACAAATTTTGAGAAGAGCTTTGCTTTGTTAACCTTGGCATTTTCAGTTTTATTGTGGATTATTTTGCGCAAAGGCAAAAAAGAATTTCAATGACAATTTAAAAGGAACGCTTAAAGTCAAT
>CBDUKB010000240.1:0-4767 GCA_965367695.1 uncultured Putridiphycobacter sp. | reverse complement strand
GAATGCGATACCAATTCCTGTGCAACACCCTTTAATATTTCAATGTCTAATTTAAGCGACACATCAGTGAGTATTAATTGGAGTGGATTTAATAACGACAATTATTTTGTGACATTAACAAATGCGAATGGTTTTGACACTGAAATCAATACTTCATCCGATTCTATTACCTTTTATAATTTAACGCCTTGTGCAAATTACAGCATTCAGGTAAATGGTATTTGTGGGGTCGACACCTCAAGTAGCAGTAATATTATTGAATTTCAAACTGATGGTTGTTGTAATGCACCCGATTTAAACCTAATTGCCGCTACAGCTTCCAGCTTAAGCTTTAATTGGAACAGTGTTTTAAATGCCAGCGAATATGTCATCAGGTACAAAGAAATGGGAAATGCTGTATGGAACTACGACACCCTAATTAGTAATACTTATTTACTTGAAAACCTCGACACTTGTGTTGATTACGCGTTTAGCATCAAAAGTATTTGCGCGGATAGTACAAGAGATTTTAGTACGGTATATCAATTTTCAACTTTGGGATGTGGAATCTGTTTTGAAGGAAACTATTGTACGATTAATAATATTTTAGTCAATACAAATTTTGAGTGGATAGAAAGTATCACCCTTAAAGGAACCACTATTAATTCGGGCAATAACGCAGGATATTATGATGGCGGAATAATTACAGATGGTTTAGCACCCAACACATCTTATACCATTAGTTTTCAACCAGGTTATACAGGGACTCAATTTACAGAACATTATTCTGTTTGGTTAGACCTTGATCAAAACGGTACTTTTGTGGCAAGTGAAAAACTAATCAACAATTTAACAGGTGTGGGTGGACTCACTGCAATGTTGATTATTCCAAATACGAATATTCATGGAATCACCAAGATGAGAATAGGTATGAATGGGGTGAATAGCCCTAGTTTATGCGCTGATGAAGGTGGAAACATTTATGGAGAATACGAAGATTACTGTGTTCAAATTGGAGGCAATGTTGGCATTACGAATGATATACTGAAATCAATACACTTGTATCCCAATCCAACTAATGATTACTTTTCCATTAATTCACCCATTGAATTCACTTCCATAAAAGTCATTAATAGTAATGGACAAATTGTACAAGTTTTAAGTCCTAATACTTCAAAAATTTATGATATTTCGAACTTACAAGCAGGTAGTTATTGGATTCAAATGATGACAGCTAGTGATATCATTACCAAATCACTTATTAAGTATTAATGGCTGGATTATTCGATCAACCAAAACTAGATCCTGAGGATTTTTATAAATCACCAGAAGGCTATATTATTTTTACAGAAAAATACCATTTAAAAAGAGGTTATTGCTGTAAAAGTGGCTGTAAGCACTGTCCTTACGGGTATGATAAAAAAACGGGTAGAATTACAAAATAAGTATAGCTTTGTAGAAAATTAACAAGAATGGTTTTTATAGTTCATCCCGACAATCCTGATTCAAGAAAAATAAGTTTAATTGTTGACATTTTAAAAAAAGGTGGAATCATTATTTACCCAACAGATACCGTCTACGCAATAGGTTGTTCCCTCAACTTTAAAAGGTCGATTGAAAAATTGGCTCAATTAAGAGGATTAAAGACTAAAAAAACAAACTTTTCTGTAATTTTTAGCGATTTGAGTGATTTAACAGATTACACCAAACACATTGACCGACCCACTTTTAAGTTATTGAATAAAAATTTACCCGGACCATTTACTTTTATTTTAAATGCCTCAAATCAGGTACCTAAGTTATTCGATACCAATAAAAAAACGATTGGAATCAGAATACCGAACAATAACATTGTACTTGCAATTGTTGCTGCTTTGGGATCTCCATTAGTTACTACTTCTTTACATGATGAAGATGAAGTGATTGAATACACTACCGATCCTTTTTTAATAGAAGAAAAATGGAATAATAAAGTAGATGGCATTGTGGATGGTGGTTATGGTAAAAATGAGCCTTCCACCGTCGTTGACTTGTCGGAAGGGTATCCTGAAATCATACGACAAGGAATCGGCGAATTAATCGAGTAATTTTATTTCTCTGCGGCTAGTTTTTCTCGAATCCAAGTCAGTGCTTTATCCTCATCCGAAAAGTATTTTCTTTCATGCTGGATTGGATACAACCTTGCTATATTTTTAGCTAAAAGCTTATGTGTTAATGATTTTAGCACAAATGCCTCATAACTTTTATAATATGATCTTTCTGGGGAAGCAAAAATTTCATGCACCCTTTCTTCTACGCTCATATTTTCATCAAAAATAATTATGAAAGGCATTTTAGGTTTGGTGAAATACTGCTCTAATTTTTCTTTATTTTTAATTAAATCTGTTTCCTCAATATGCGCAAGGGGTTTTAATACTATTTTAAAAATAGCATCATCAATCAAAGAAAACTCAAACTTTTGCGTGTCGTAAATGATTTTTCTCATAAGTACATATCTTGCATAACCTTACCCTTTAAAAATACGCATTTTTTTATAATATTAACTTAAGAAAATGATTATTAATTCAATTCAATAAATTAAATAACGTAACTTTGTCCGTTCATTCAATGGCGAAGGCCATTTCATAAATACGACAACATGTCATTCGATTCATTAGGCTTATCACATTATATTTTACAAGCAATTGAGAAGCAAGGTTACACAACTCCTTCTCCCATTCAAGCACAAGCAATCCCTTTTATTTTAGAAGGCCGAGATGTCCTGGCATCAGCGCAAACAGGAACAGGAAAAACAGCAGGATTTACCTTACCCATATTAGAAAAATTAAGTCAAACTACTTTTGCGAAAAACAGACCTATTCGCTCATTAATTTTAACACCAACAAGAGAGTTGGCAGCACAAATTCAAGAAAACATCATTAATTACAGTGAGTTTTTAGACATTAGAAGTACGGTTATATTTGGTGGCGTTAAACAAACATCACAAGTCAATAAATTGCGTCAAGGTATTGACATCCTTGTGGCAACTCCAGGAAGGTTATTGGATTTACACAACCAACGTTTATTAAATTTATCTAAAGTTGAAATTTTAGTACTTGATGAAGCCGACAGGATGTTGGACATGGGTTTTTTAAGGGATATAAAAAAAATTATTGCCTTGTTACCAAACAGAAGACAGAATTTAATGTTTTCAGCAACCTATTCAAAAGACATCAAAGCGCTTTCTACTACTTTTTTAAATAACCCAGCCCAAGTTTCAGTAACACCTCAAAATACAACAGTTGAAATAATTGAACAAAAGGCATATCGGGTTGACAAAGCAAAGAAACCACAACTTTTAATTCAATTAATTAAAGAAAACGATTGGCAACAAGCATTGGTATTTACAAGAACCAAACACGGGGCAAATAAATTAGTTGAAAAATTAGATAGAGCCGGTTTATCTGCAGCCGCTATCCACGGAAATAAAAGTCAAAACCAAAGAACCAAGGCCTTGGATGGTTTTAAAAAAGGTAAAGTAAAATTTTTAGTCGCTACAGATATTGCGGCAAGGGGATTAGATATTCCATTATTGCCACACGTTGTGAATTATGAATTGCCAAATGTACCAGAAGATTACGTACACAGAATTGGTAGAACAGGTAGAGCTGGAGCAAGTGGAGAAGCACTTTCTTTGGTCGATATTGAAGAAGTGGCATACATTAGACAAATTGAAAAGTTGACAGGTGAAAAAATCCCAACAGAAACTATAGAAGGATTTGAACCTCAAAATAATGTTGCGACTGGTAAGAAACCAGATCAAAAACAAAGACGTCCGAGCGGAAATAAAGGCAAAAAATCTTTTGGAAGATCTCCTAACAAACCTAAAAGAAGATCAAATAATAATTATTAAATTTATACAAGCGCCATCAATATGAAAAAAGCCCTGTTAGTTTTAAGTGCAATTAGTTTAATTTTATTTTCATTTATGAATCCGAATAAACCTAATGATAAAAACCAAAGCAATGGGATTTATGATATTCCATTAATGAGTATTAGCAATGAAAGGATCAACCTTTTAGACTTTAAAGGCAAGAATATTTTATTTGTTAATGTGGCATCAGAATGCGGTTTCACACCACAATATGTAGAATTGCAAGGCTTGGCCGACCAATACAAAGATGAATTGGTGGTGATTGGCTTACCTTGTAATCAATTTGGAGGACAAGAACCGGGCAATGCCAAAGAGATTCAAACTTTTTGTCAGAAAAATTATGGGGTAACCTTTTTAATTACGGAGAAAATTGAAGTGAAAGGAGAAAACCAACACCCTTTATACGCTTGGTTGACCAAAAAATCATTGAATGGTAAAATGGACTCCAAAGTAAAATGGAATTTTCAAAAATACTTGGTGAGTGAAAATGGTGAATTGATTGATATGTTTGGCAGTGCCGTGAGTCCTTTGGATGATAAAATTACCGTGCACTTGCCAAAGAAATAAGCGCATCTAAGCTACTCCTTTAAGAACTTCCCAGTACTAGTTTCTCCAACTTCATTCAATACTTGTATGAGGTACATCCCATTGTCTAAATTTGAGATATCCAATTGCTGGCCTTCTAAGGTAGCTTCGAAAACAAATTGGCCTGATAGGTTGTAGATTTTTACGCGAACAGCATTTAAGGAAAAGTAGATGAATTCATGAGCCGGATTAGGAGTTATAATCAAGTCATTATTCTGTTGATATTGCGTTAGGCCTAAATCAGCTGGGTAATCATAAATAGTTCCTATGGTATCCCCGTTTTTGATCGC
>CBDUKB010000239.1:0-4802 GCA_965367695.1 uncultured Putridiphycobacter sp. | reverse complement strand
TGCTGAGGAATTAGCAAAAAACGCATCAGTATTAATTGTTCGTTGGCCAATTAACAAAGAAGCCCCTTTTGAGTTTAACATATCTAAGAACATTCAAATAGTTTGTAAGTCGGATTATGAAAATGATGCGTTAATGAAACTTATTCATGAATTTAATCCAACTAAAATTGTTTGCTCAGGTTGGATGGATAAAGATTATTTAAAAATAGTAAAAAAATATAATCAAAAAATTCCAACCATTTTAACATTAGATAATCATTGGGTGGGAAGTGTGAAACAACACCTTGCTTCCTGTTTATCACCATTTATTATCCGAAATAAATTTAGTGCCGCTTGGGTACCTGGGGAACCTCAAACTAAATTTGCTAAAAAACTGGGTTTTAAAAATATTACCACTGGTTTTTATTGTGCTGATGTGGCCTTACACCAAAGGAACTATAATTCCAACAATATTGTCCCAGTCAAGCAGTTCCTCTACGTGGGTCGCTATGTTAAGCACAAGTCAATTTACGAAATGTGGGAAGCATTTATACAATTGTATAATGAAGGGGAATTGAAAGATTGGGAGATGATTTGTGCTGGAACTGGTGAAGAATTTGAATCTAAGGTAATTCATCCTAAAATAAAGCACCTAGGGTTTGTTCAACCAAGAGACTTAACAAAATTAGTTGAAAAAAAACCTGTATATGTGTTGCCAAGCACCTTTGAACCTTGGGGTGTTTCTGTTCAAGAATTTGCCATTGCAGGGTGTCCATTAATTGTGAGTGAAAAAGTTGGGGCTGCAGAAATGTTTTTAGTGCCAAATAAAAATGGTGTACGCGTTTCGCCAACCATTGAATCGATTAAGCATGGCATGTTAAAAATGGCTAAAGCATCAGAAAGTACTATCATTGAAATGGCTAAAGAATCGAACAAACTAGGAATGAGTTATACACCTGAAATGTGGGTGAAAAAACTATTAAGTATAAAATTATGAATGTAGGGGCAGTTAAAATGAAGCAATTATCAACAAAAATGTGCATGACGCGTGATATTGGGGTTCATGGTAATTTATTTGGGGGTACGCTTATATCTTGGCTTGATGAAGTGGCTGCAACTTGGTCTTGTGAATTGTGCAGGAATCCAAATATGGTAACCGTAAAAATTGATGAAATGGTTTTTCAACGACCGGTAAAAGTTGGAAATCAAGTGAGCATATACGGGAAGGTAAAAGCTGTTGGAAAATCATCTATTACTTTATATATTGAAGCAAGAACTAAAAACTTTTATTCAGGAGAAGAAGAGTTGGTTTGTTCTACAATTTTTATATTTGTTAGAATTGGTGATAATGGAAAAGCCATGAATATCAATCCTGAGGTAAAAGAAAATTTACTGGCTTTGATTTGAGAAAATATTTAATCATACAAACTGCTTTTATTGGCGACGTAGTACTTGCAACTGCATTGGTTGAAAAATTGCATCAAAGTTATCCCCAAAGTGAAATTAGTTTTTTAGTTAGAAAGGGAAATGAAAACCTCCTAATCGGGCATCCTATATTAAAAGAGGTGTTGATTTGGGAAAAAGATTCAAAGAAATTGAGAAATTTATTTGGCCTGCTAAAAAAAATCCGTTCAGAAAAGTATGACGTTGTCATCAGTGCACACCGATTTTCATCTTCAGGTATTTTAACCGGTTTTAGCAAAGCCAAACATAGGATAGGCTTTAAAAATAATCCTTTTTCTTTTAAATTTACCCATAGTGCATTACATAAAATAGGAGATGGTAAACATGAAATTGAGCGAAATCAACTCTTGATTGATTTTTTAACAGATGAGCTTCCCGCAAAACCTAAATTATATCCTTCAAAAGAAGATGCGTTAAAAGTGAAAGAATTTGTTACAGATAAAGTGCTTGTTTGCATGGCGCCAGCTTCAGTTTGGATGACCAAACAATTACCTAAAAACAAGTGGCTAGATTTGATAAAAAGGTTCAATTCGGATCAGTATCAAATATACTTGTTGGGAGGACCAAAAGATGCCGTACAAAACGAATATTTAATCGCTGCTTCTTTTCAAAATAACATTAAAAATTTGGCGGGGAAATTAAGCTTTCTTGAATCAGCCAGTTTAATGCAAAAAGCACAAATGAATTACGTGAATGATTCTGGACCCTTGCATTTTGCAAGTGCTATGAATGCTCCTGTGACCGCATTTTTTTGTTCTACTGTACCAAGTTTTGGTTTTGGACCTTTGTCAGACCATGCTGTGATTGTGGAAACTCCAAGCCAGCTTCCATGTCGACCATGTGGATTACATGGGTTTAAGAAATGTCCCAAAGGGCATTTTAAATGTGGAAACGAAATTGAAATCAACAAACTTATACTTTAGTCTTTACTTTTTGCCATGACTTTATTTGCCATTTGACTTTAGCCGTGCAAATGTGGTTCCCTTCGCTGTCAAAAGTATTCACTTCATTAATAATCGAAATTTTATTTTGCGATTGTAGTGGGTTAATAATATTGTCTTGAAACCATTCAGCAGATAAGTCGCTTTTAGCAACACATGCTTTTTTTGCCTGATAATGATACACCATATTAATTTCTTCCATAATCAATCGATACTTAGAAAAATCAAGTTGTGTCATTAATAAAAATCCTGAAGCAAATTCTGAAGTAGTGGCCAATGCACATGCGTGAATGCCTTTAATATGGTTTAAGTTTTTACGTTTATAAGGTATACTTGCTTGAATCGAATAATCTTTTAATTCACTTATTTTGATGCCATGAGGCTTATTAAATGGAATGGCATATGCCAATATAAAGTTGAGTTTTTTTAAACCAAAAGAACTTTTTTTAGCATTATTAATGTGTTTGCTAACATTCATAAACAATAATTAATTTTATTAATATCAAATTTAAAGAAGGAATCATAGGTATTCTTTATAAAGAAAACAAAAATCCATTAACTTTAGGGCTTTAAAATTAAAAATATGAAAAAAGTAAGTTTGTTATTATTCGTTTTTATGTTCGGTAGCTTGTCATCAATGGCAACAGAAGGAATGTGGATTCCATCTTTAATAGATATGTTTTATTCCGATATGAAAACTTATGGTTTAAAATTAGACAAAGACCAAATTTATAATACAAACAATACTTCCCTAAAAGATGCAGTATTACAATTTAATGGAGGGTGTACTGCTGAATTAGTTTCCAACGAAGGGTTAATTCTAACGAATCATCACTGTGGTTTTGATGCCATTCAAAAACATTCATCATTGGAAAATGATTTGTTAAAGAATGGTTTTTGGGCAAAAAACAAAGAAGAAGAACTAGCTTGTCCATGGTTAAGGGTCACTTTTGTGAAGAGAATTGATGATGTAACAGCTTTAGTTTTTGAAGGAATTTCATCCGAAATGGATATTGCTACTAAAAATAAAATAATTGCAAAAAACATTAAATTAATTGAAGAACAGGCTGTTGAAGGGAATGACTTTCAAGCTAAAATCAAGCCTTTTAATTTAGGAAATGAGTATTATATGTTGGTGACACAGGATTTTAATGATATAAGACTTGTAGGAACACCACCTTCAGCAATAGGTAAATTTGGAGGAGATACAGATAATTGGGTTTGGCCAAGACATACAGGGGATTTTTCAGTATTCAGAATTTATGCAAATGTTGATAACGAGCCAGCAGCACATAATGTAAGCAACAAACCTTATCAACCCTTACATTTTTTACCAATTAGTTTAAAGCCAATTCAAAAAAATGATTTTACCATGGTGTATGGTTTTCCGGGTTCTACCGATCAGCATTTTTCATCTACGAAGCTAAAATTTTATGTTGAACATGAACGTCCGACAAGAATTGCAATGAGGCAACAGACGATTGATATTTTAAAACCGGCCATGCGTGAAAACGATTTAATTAGAATTCAATATGCTTCAAAACAAGCAAGGTTGGCGAATGCATGGAAAAAGTGGATTGGGCAATTAAAAGGACTCCAAGAACTTGGTGCGATTAAAGAAAAAACTTATTGGGAAGAAAAGTATTTATTAAAAGCAAGTGAGCGAACGGAATGGAAGGAAAAATATTACCCAGTAATCGGCCGTTTAGCAGAATTACAAAATAATAATAGTAAGTACGAATTAGCTTATGCCATGTTGGTGGAATATTTTTATTATGGTCCTGAATTTATCAAATATGCTCAGAGTTTTGATAAGCTGATTAAAAACTTCACAGCATTAGAAGAAAAGGATTTGTTGAATGCTGAATTAGAAAAATTGAAAAAAGTGACGAGTAGTTTTTTTAAAAATTACAATGTTGAAATCGATCAAAAAATATTTGAAGCTTTGACACCCATGTATATTGCAAATGTAGATGCTGCACTTTTACCGGCAGGATTAAAGGAAAATTGGAAATCCTTGGGCGATAAAATATTTAAAAAATCAATTTTTTTAAATGAAGAAAAAATGTTGAGTTATTTAACGAATTTTTCAAAAAAGCATCAAAAAAAATTGGCTAAAGATCCGGCATTTCAACATGCAAATTCAATAATTGATGCTTATCGTGAAAAAGTAGCCAGACCATTTTCTGAATTTTCAATGCAAGAGGAAGCCTTAATGAAATTATATTTAGAAGGAATAATGGTGATGTTTCCTGAGAAAAAAACTTGGGCGGATGCGAATTCTACCTTAAGAATTACTTATGGTAAAGTTGAAGGTTCGGCACCTTATGATGGAATGGAGTATAAGCACTACAGTACCATCAATGGCATATTTCAAAAAAATGCTGACGGAAATCCTGATTTTGAAGTTACTGATAG
>CBDUKB010000238.1:0-4848 GCA_965367695.1 uncultured Putridiphycobacter sp. | reverse complement strand
AAAAAAATTCTTCTGTGGCCTATGTGAGTCAGACAACACCTATTCCAAACGATCAAAATTCTATTGCGGTAAAAACTGCTATTGCAGGAGAAATGTTAGGATTAAACACCATTTTTATGGATGCTGGTTCTGGAGCTAAAAAACCAATTCGCCCTCAAATGATAGCCGAAGTAAAGCAAAACATCAGTATTCCTTTAATTATTGGCGGTGGTATTAGAAGTATAGCAGCAGTAAATGCTGCTTTTGAATCGGGAGCAGATGTGGTGGTAATTGGCAATAAAATTGAAGAGGACATTAATTTTTTATTAGACCTTAAAAATTGCATAGCAGCCCAATAAAAAAACCCCTGAATGAATTCAAGGGTCTTTTCTACTATTTAAACTATGAAGAAGTTAATTTGTTTTAGTTGATCTCAATCAGTCTTGCTGGTTTAGGTTTTGCTTCTTCTTTTTTTGCAATGTTAATGGTTAATATTCCATCAAAATAATTGGCAGTAATGCTTTCTGTATCCACTGATTCTGGTAAAGTGAACTGTCTTTTGAAAGATGAAAAGCTAAATTCTTTTCTCGTATATTTTTCATCCGAAGTTTCATTTTTTTCTTCCAATTCAGCTGAGATACTTAAAATATCATCATCCAAATTAATTTTAAAGTCATCTTTCTTCATTCCAGGTGAAGCTAATTCCAAACGGAATCCGTTTTCGTCCTCCTTAATGTTTACTGCAGGTACATTTATTCCTCTTTGAACGGCTGTTTGAGGCGTTAATACGTTGTTTTCAAATAGGTCGTTCCATATTGCTGGAAAAAATGGGTTTGTTTTTTTTGTTAATGTCATTGTATTGTGTTTTTAATTAAACTTTATTTACAATGAACCTCTCTTCAATTTCAGTACCAAAGCATTTTTTAGTCTAAAAAGACAGAAAACCAAAAATAAACAGGACAAAAAGGCAGTTAACGAGGGTTTTGCAAGACAAAAAGGCAGTCGGATTGTTTGGTCAATTTCAAATTGCAGGGCTTTTAACTTTTATAGGCCCTTAATAACTAAGTTAGTTTTTTACAAAAGGCAATGTGTACTGAACACCATCTTGTTCAATTTTTATAAAATAATTTCCCTTTGATAAATCAGCAATGTCTATTGGAAATTGAAGGTTTGAGCGAAGTATTTTTCCATCCAGTCCAATTAAACTTGCAGTTCCTTTGGATTGATTTGTTTTTAAATTAAGCCAGTTTTCAGCTGGATTGGGATATATTTCAAATAAGACACCTACAGTTTTATCAATTCCTACCAAATCTGCTACACCTAAAATTAATTCATCACTGATAAAGCAACCTAAACTATCTTCACCTTGCAAGGAAATATAATGTATACCTACTCCTAAATCACTTGCAGAAATGTTGATGGTTGTTGCTGTACTACCATTTTGCCAATACCAATTATTGAGTATTGTAGGCACATTAAATGAAATACTGTCCTGAATATCGATTATGGTATCATTACCCAAAGAAAATTGAGATTGAGAAACATATATTGTGGCAGGATATTTTCCCGAATTACATGTCCCATAAGAAGTGTTTTCGTAATGGTACCTAAAATCACAATTCAAGTCTCTTGGGTAATAGTTATTGGTGAAATTATAACTGATACCACTTCCTGTAAAAATGCTCAATGCTTCATTGCTTCTTGTTTTAGGACTCGACATAGAAAGGTAGCCCATTTTACTTTGATTGTTGTTCATTTGGAAATAAAAACCAAGGGTATCATTTGCAAAAACTTGGAAACTCGGTAAATCAAAATAGGTAAACGCTATACTGTCTGTAACATTGGCAGAACTTGTGGTTAACAGGGTCCAACTACTTGCATTGTTTTCATGTCCCAAATAGGAACCCAATTTGTAATAAATGTCCACACTTTGTTGGCCAGGATGTAGGATTTTTAACCCTACACTATCCATCCATAAATCTTCATGTGGCATGATATTCAACATGGCTCCTGCCCAATTAATATTTGAATTATTGGTGGTACTTATGGCTCCATTATAAAATAAATCGCCCCTTATTGAATTAACATACCAAGTTTGATTGCCCGAAATAAAAGGGCTTTGGAATTCATTGCCAGTATGAAAGTGGATGGAGTCAGTTAAATTTTGATACCAGAAAACACTGTCACCATTAATTGCAGGTAAGGCTAAATAACCAAACCCAGGGTCACATAAAGTGTCAATCAAGGAAAGTTGTGAAGGCCGCCCGGTAGTGGAGATGTTCATTGAAAGCGTATCGTTCACCTGATTAGTATCATTCGCTGCGGATACCATTGCGGTAATTTGGTAGGATGCGGCTTGATAAGTATTGATATAAAAACCCAAGGTGTCTTTACCGCAAGATGGGATGGGTGCAAATGACAATAATTGAGTAGAACTCACACCGGTATTTAAGTTTAACAGGGAAACATTTAA
Organism: uncultured Putridiphycobacter sp.; assembly: GCA_965367695.1. Taxonomy (GTDB): domain Bacteria; phylum Bacteroidota; class Bacteroidia; order Flavobacteriales_D; family Crocinitomicaceae; genus Putridiphycobacter. The sequence continues at coordinate 2,396 of CBDUKB010000238.1, read as the reverse complement.
GGCCGCACTGTTACTGTCAAAAATGCCATGATTCGCGATTACCACTTGCATAAATGCAGCAGAGTCACCGCAGTTGGATTCAAAATGATCGATTATTGAAAAAATGCTGTAGTCGACAGTACTGGGTGCATTGTATAAATAATTTAAAATGTTAACTGCTTTCACTCTCTCCAATAATAAAGCATGAGCGGAATCGTTTAAATGAACACCATCACCTGAGTTAAAGCTTGGATTAATAGTAAAATCTGATGCGGCTATATTAGTCCAAAAATCAACGGTAAATGGATTAAAAATTGACTCAATGGAGTCTTTTAATTCATGTTGCAAGTTCAGTTTATTCGTGTCAGAAAAATTTCGAGGTTGTGTCGTACAAATCCACATAGGTACACCATTGGTGTTCGACAATTGAAAAATACTATCCAAATTATACATTTGCTCGGCATAATTATAGCCTGCTGAAACATCATTCGAAGGCATGTTGACAATAATGGCATCAGGATTCAAGGCTAAAGCTGCTGTAATATTTTTGTTTACATCCGGACTTGGTCTTCCTGCAGGTTGAACAAATCCTGTGGGCATAATTTTGTAAGTATTGTATCCGCCCACAGCCAAATTAATGACTTCATTGTCAGGATTGATACTTTCTAAATAGTTTCTATACCGATTAACCCAAGCACTGTCGGAACTCGACACACCTGCGCCGGCAGCAGTTGATGAACCTAAGACTACAATTTTATATGATTCCAATTGTGCACATGGATTTAACTGACTGTGTGCATTTAAAAGAAAAAAGAAAGTACCTATTAATAAGGTAAATTTTTGCATCATGAGTATAAATTATAGTCGGTTAAAATCAACCTTTTTTTTCAAGTAAACTTTAAATATACTCATATTTTAATTGTCCATGTTTATTGAAAATTGGAATCATGCTTTTACTATCCTATTAATTTCTCTTATCTTCGCATAAAATATAAGATTCATGTTGCAATCAATGACTGGTTTTGGTAAGGCCACAGCCAACTTTAAAAATAAAAAAATTACGGTTGAAATCAAATCACTGAATTCAAAAAATTTAGACCTTTTTGTGCGCATTCCGCACATCTTTAAGTCAAAGGAAATTGAATTGAGAAAATTAATTGGGGACCAATTAGACCGTGGAAAGGTAGAGTGTATTGTAAATATTGAGTCCAGTGGTGAAAAAAGCAACACGGTGATTAATAAAGCAGTAGTTGCAAATTATTATGAGCAATTGAGCGAAATAAAATCGACTTTAAATTTAAAGGATGAAAATTTATTGGAAATCATTACTAAAATGCCAGATGTTTTTTCCACTGCCGAAGAGGAAGTAGATGAAGGGGAGTGGCAAGCATTGTATGATTTAACAAAAGAAGCATTGCGCAATTTATTAGATTTTAGATTACAAGAAGGAAAGCAATTAGCGGATGAATTCACCATGAGAATTGCAAATATTGAAGGAGCTTTTAATGCGGTGCCTAATTTTGAAGCGGCTAGAATTGAAGGCATCAAAGAAAGAATAGAAAGTAATTTAGAAGAGTTTGTCGGTTTGGCAAAGGTTGATAAAAACAGGTTTGAACAAGAACTGATTTATTATATAGAAAAAATTGACATTGCTGAAGAGAAATTAAGATTAAGTGGCCATTTAAATTACTTCAGAGAAATTTTAGCAGAACCAAAATCTCAAGGGAAAAAATTGGGGTTTATTGTTCAAGAAATTGGACGAGAAATAAATACTTTAGGGTCTAAATCATACCATGCAGAAATGCAAAAATTAGTCGTTCAAATGAAGGATGAATTGGAAAAAATTAAAGAGCAAATATTAAATACACTTTAACATGAGCGCATCTGGACATGTAGCAAAACCATTTTGGGGTGATTTAGCCGGTAAATGCATTATTTTTTCGGCACCAAGTGGTGCTGGCAAAACAACGATTGTAAAATATCTTTTAAGACAAATACCTGACCTTAAATTTTCAATTTCTGCTGCCAGTCGTCAACCAAGAGGAAGAGAAGTAAACGGAAAAGACTATCATTTTTTTACAGTACCTGAATTCAAAGAACGCATTGAAAAAAATGAATTTGTTGAATGGGAAGAGGTGTATGCCAATAATTTTTATGGCACCTTAAAATCAGAAGTGTTGCAAGCATGGAAAAATAACAAGACAGTTGTTTTTGATGTGGATGCTTTGGGTGGAAAAAACCTAAAAAGTATATTTGGTGAACGCGCCATTTCTATATTTATTAAACCACCTTCATTATTTGTGTTAGAACAACGCTTGAAAAATAGAGGAACAGAAACGGCTGAACAAATTAAAATGCGATTGGATAAGGCAAATGAAGAAATTTCTCACGCGGATGATTTTGATTATACGCTTTTA
>CBDUKB010000237.1:0-4851 GCA_965367695.1 uncultured Putridiphycobacter sp. | reverse complement strand
TATAATCATTGATAGTAAAGGCGGGGTGTTTTATAAACAAGCGCGTATTGGCAAAGATCAAATTCCGTTTCGATTGTTAAAATTTCGTTCTATGAAAGTAGGCGCTGATAAAGATGGACAAATTACAATTGGAGCTGACGGTAGAATTACTAAAATAGGTCGCTTTATCAGAAAGTATAAAATTGATGAATTACCACAACTGATTAATATTATTAAAGGGGATATGAGTGTAGTTGGACCCCGTCCAGAAGTAAATAAGTATGTTCAAATGTATAATGAAGAACAACTCAAAGTTTTATCAGTGCGTCCAGGTTTGACCGATTATGCTTCACTTGAATATATTAATGAGCAAGAAGTTTTAGGATTAGCAGCGGATCCCGATAAAACATATATCGAAATTGTGATGCCGGCAAAACTGGCACTAAACAAAAAATACATCTCAGAAAGAAGTTTGAGTACAGATTTGAAAATTATTTTTAAAACAATTTTTAAGCTATTCAAATAGTTTTTCTCAAAGTCTTATTTTTTTAAATCTTGTTAATTTTTATGCCATATCAGTCATTTTTGATTAAATTGAACTTGTAAAATTTTGATTTATGAAAAGCTTATTCCTATTTACCTTCCTACTTTTGAATGCTGCTTTGTATTCTCAAAAAGATTTTGAGCAATCAGTTGAAACTGAAATAAACGAAGTGACCGTTTTTATAACAGGCGGTGAAATTACACGCAAAGTACCTGTTTCTGTGAAAAAAGGCAGGAATATATTAACCTATACAGGAATTAGTGCAGTGGTCGATCAGAAAAGCATTCAATTTATTACAGATCAAAGTGTGACCATGGTTTCAGTGAGTACTTCTATTGATTATTTGAAGTTTTCTAACAACAATCCAATATTAAAAGAGATTAATGATTCTTTGAGAATTTATCAAGACAGCAAACAAAATTTTCAGGATGAAGTAAGCGCATATCAATCAGAATTACAATTGATCAAGGCCAATATGAATATCAAAGGAAATCAAACCACTTTATTAGCAAGTGAATTAAAAGCCATGGCGGATTATCATTTAAAAAGAACCATGGAACTGAATAAAATAATTAGTGGATATAGAAACAAACAAAATAAAATTCAAAGTAGAATTCAAGCCTTGTCTAGTCAATTACAGGAATTAAACTATAAAGAACAAACCCACAGCAATCAAATAGTGGTAATAGTTGATAGTAAAACAACACAAACCATTGACACAGAATTAAAGTATGTAATTTCTAATTGTGGGTGGCAAGCTAATTACGACTTGTCGGCGCAGGATGTGGCAGGAAAAATCAAGTTGAAATACAAAGCTAAAGTATTCAATAATACAGGGAATGATTGGGAAGACGTAAAATTAACCCTTTCTTCATCAAACCCAAATTTATCGGCTTCCGCTCCCATTTTGGATGCATGGTTTTTAAACAGTAGAACAGTTTCAACTGCTTTTAAAAAAGGGAAAGCTTTAATCGTTCCACAAAATAGAGGTTATGAACAGTGGCATTCTAATTCCTCAGTGCCACAAATAAGTCAAAATTTAACAGGTGTTGGAGGCAGAAATATTCAAGGACAAGGTCAAAGTGAAGTTAAAATTACGACAATTGAAGTACCACAATTGAGTAGTGAATTCCCGATTAAAATTCCCTATTCTATCCCATCAAACTCAAAACCTTATTTGGTTGAAATTGAAGAGTTTGATTTGCCTGCTACTTTTTCTCACAAGGCAGTTCCAAAATTAGATAAAGATGCTTTTTTAATGGCAAATATTGTAGGATGGGAAAAATTAAATTTAATTCCTGGTCCAACAAATGTGTATTATCAAGGTGTGTATGTTGGAGAATCTTATTTAAATACTTGCAATGTAGATGATACTTTAAGCCTTTCTTTTGGAAGAGACAATAAAGTGTTGGTTGAGAAAAAATTATTGGAAGAGTTTTCTAACACTAATGTCATTGGGGCAAATAAAAAGGATACGTATACTTATGAAATTGTTGTCAAAAATAACATGGGAATTGATTTGAGTATGGATTTATTTGATCAGGTGCCCATTTCTCAAGAAAGCGACATTACTGTGAGTGTAAATGAAATATCAAACGCTTTACAGAATGAAGAAACAGGGATATTGACTTGGAAAGTAAACTTGAAACCTGGGGAACAGAAAATCTATAAAGTTTCATTTACGATTAAGTATCCTAAAAATAAAAATATAGAAGTTAAAAAATTCCGAACTATTTCAGCGCCTAGTTTTTAGACTTATAGAAGAAAAATGATAATAATCATTTTTAACGTTGATTAATATTGGTCTTACTCAATAGTGTTTCACTTAATTTTGTGGTTCATGAAATTAAATAAAAACATCACTATTGGGGTTCCAACCGACTTTTCAGAGGTTTCGGAAAAAGCAATCGATTATGCTTGCAGTTTAGCAGGAAATGATAGTGTGAAAATTATTTTAATTCATTCATTTCAATCTCCTCCCACTTCTGCGAACTTGATGATAAATTTTGCTGACATTTTAGAAAAAGATGCTTCGGAAAACATGGCTGCTTTGGTAGAAGAATTAAAAGAAAAATACAAAGCTTTAAACATAGAATGGGTTCCTTTTCATCAGTATGGTATTTTGACTGAAGTGATTAATAATGCTTGCGAAAAGTATGGAGTTGACCTCATGGTGATGGGAACAACTGGAGCAGAACGTATTGAAAATAAAATTTTCGGCTCCAAAACAAATGAAGTAATCAAAAAAGCCAGCATCCCTTTATTGGCTATTTCAAAATCATGTGAATTTAAAACATGGAAGCATCTTTTATTGGCATTAGAAAATCAAGATGAAAAAGAAAATGTTCAAAGACAATTAGAACATATATTTAATTTCCCTGAAGTTGAATTTGAAAGTGTAACCTATACTGAAAAAGAAGTCATTCCTGCACTCTTAAAATTAATGGAAGAAGATCGGGTAGATGGAATTGTATTAGTGAGGAAAAAATATGGTTTTATTCAACAATTATTTCACCATTCTGTTACCCAAAAAATGGCCATGCACTTGAAGAAACCGCTGTTGATAGTTTGAGTTTATTACTTGGGCTTCGATTCAGCTCACTCCTTGGTTGATGTTAAAAGTTATCAAAAAAATGTTCAATACAAACTTCAGGCTGCCTGACTAATATAGAATGAATAGGCAGTAACCTAGTTTATGTGTTTGAGGGCAAGGGAAAAGCCTAAATCAATCCTTTTTCAACTAAGTACTGCGCAATTTGAACCGCATTTGTCGCTGCTCCCTTTCGTATATTATCAGAAACAATCCATAAGTTGATGGTGTTAGGTTGACTTTCATCTAATCGAATCCTTCCTACAAATACATCATTCTTCCCCTTGGCATAAATTGGCATAGGGTAAGTATTCGTTTCAGGGTTATCTTTTAAAGTAATACCATCAGCATGGTGCAACAATTGTCTAATTTCTGCAATATTTGGTGTTTGGTTAAATTCAATATTCACCGCCTCAGAATGACCTCCAACTACAGGTACACGCACTGCAGTAGCAGTTACATTAATCGTTGGATCTAAAATTTTCTTTGTCTCATTGGTCAACTTCATCTCTTCTTTGGTATAACCGTTTTCTGTAAAATCATCACAGTGTGGCAAGCAGTTTTTATGAATCGGGTATGGGTAAACCATGTCTACTTGACCACCTGCCATTTCTCCTTCTAATTGACGAACTGCTTTTACACCGGTCCCAGTAATTGATTGATATGTAGAAACCACCGCTCTTTTAATTCCGTATTTTTTGTGCAAGGGTGCCATGGTCAATACCAATTGAATGGTTGAACAATTTGGATTGGCAATAATTTTATCTTCCGCAGTCAATAAATGTGCATTGATTTCAGGTACCACCAACTTCTTAGAAGGATCCATTCTCCAAGCAGATGAATTATCAATCACAGTTGTGCCATTGGCCGCAAATTTCTCTGCCCAAGCTAAAGACACATCTCCACCAGCAGAAAAAATAGCAATTTGAGGTTTTGATGCCAAGGCTTCTTCTAAACTGACACAAGTGTAAGTTTTTCCTTTGAAAGACACCTTTGTACCAACCGATTTTGCAGAAGCAACAGGTATAAAATCAGAAACTTCAAACTTGAACTCCTCTAATACTTTGATCATTTCTTGTCCTACCATTCCAGTAACACCTACAATTGCTAATTTCATATCAATGCATTTTATTTGATTGCAAAATTACTATATTTACAAGATATAAAATAACCCATGAAGAAAATTTTAACATCTCTTTTTTTATTTGTTAACTTCTTCCTATTATCTCAATTCAATGATCAATTTTCTGATGGTGACTTCTCTGTTAATCCTACATGGACAGGTGAAATCGGAAATTTTATTGTAAACACCAACAATGAATTGCAACTTTTTGCACCCGCAATTACAGATACTTCTTATTTGAGTACCCCTTCAACTTTAATTGATGATGCTGAATGGCTTTTTAAAGTAAGGTTGGATTTTGGAACTAGTTCAGCAAATTTATCAAGGGTTTATGTGGTGTCAGACCAAGCAGATTTATCCGCCGCGTTGAATGGTTATTTTGTTTTAATTGGCAACACTGATGATGAGGTATCCTTGTATCGTCAAGACGGTTTAGGAGTAACTAAAATTATTGATGGTGTGGATGGGTTTGTCGGACAATCGACAGTAAATGTAAGCGTTAAAGTGAGTAGATTGGCAAATGGAGATTGGAGCTTGGAGGCTGATAACACTGGAGGAAGTAATTTTACCAATATGGGTGCGGTCAATGATCAAACCTATTCCACAACAAATGAT
>CBDUKB010000236.1:0-4852 GCA_965367695.1 uncultured Putridiphycobacter sp. | reverse complement strand
TCCCCTCTTTTTCCCCCATCTTCTTCATCCGCGGGGTCTCTAAATTCTTCTGGAATATGGAAATTTGGCAACAAAATTTCTGAAGCCAATGGGTATGGCTCGCACTTGTCCACTATTTTTTTTGTATTTTCAATGGCTTCAGGTAAATCGGCGAAAAGTTTGACCATTTCTTCGGTAGACTTGAAGTAATATTCTTCGTTTTCTAGTCCGTACCTAAATCCTCGACCCCTTCCTTTTGGCGTAGATTTTAATTCTCCATCTTTGATACATAACAACACATCATGTGCATTGGCATTTTCTTTTTTTAAGTAAAAAGTATTATTGGTAGCTACCAATTCAATTTGATGCTTTTCGGCAAGTTTTACCAGTACATCATTGATAATATTTTCAGCTTCTAAACCATGACGTATTAATTCAATGTATAAATCTTCTCCAAATGTTTCTTTCCACCAAAGTAAGGCTTCTTCTGCTTGGTTTTCACCAACGTTCAATATCAAATTAGGGATTTCACCATTGGTGCCACCTGTTAAAACAATAATGTCTTCTTTATACTGTTCTACAATTTTTTTGTCAATTCTTGGGATGTAGTAAAAACCTTTAGTAAATGCTATAGAAGACATTTTTGCAAGGTTTAAATAACCCTTTTTATTTTTAGCAAGTAGTACCACTTGATAACCATTGTCTTTATTCGATTTATCGGTATGGTCTTTACAAATATTAAATTCACATCCGACGATAGGTGTGATGGGTTTTTCAGTACAAGTCTCTCCTTTTTCTTCAGCCGCTTTAATTTTAGCTGCTACTGCTTTATTATGATTTAAAGCTGCCCGCACAAAATGAAAAGCAGCCATCATATTTCCTGAATCAGTCAAGGCAACACCGTCACATTTTTGCGCCACAGCTGTTTGCACCAAATCAACAATGCCCGTGGTAGATTGCAAAATAGAAAATTGGGAATGATTGTGTAAATGAGAAAAACTTATGTCGCTCAAAGCTTCAATGTTCGCTTTTATCTCTGCTTTACTCGGTCCAGACTCTTCAGTTTGTCTAGCCTTTATTTTAGCACTTTCTTCTTTTAAGTTGAGGTGTTGTAAGCCTATTAATTGAAAGGGAGTAGGATTTTTTGTTTGGTATGCTCTTAAGTAATCATCTCCCTGTTTTAATTCACTACTTAAGAAAATATTCGTTCTGATCAATTCAAAAAAGCAACGCGCAGTTGCCTCTACGTCGGCAGTGGCATTGTGTGCTTCTCCAAATGGCTCACCAAACAGGTGTTGGTGCAGTTCTGTAAGTGTTGGTAGTTTAAATTTCCCACCTCTACCACCCGGTAGTTGACATAGCTTGGCAGTTGTCTCCGTACAAGTGTCCAATACGTCCATATCTAACATAGGACTTTCAATACCTTGGCGGTGAAATTCACAACCCATGATATTTAAATCGAAACCAACATTTTGACCAACCACAAAGTCAGCTTTCTCTAATGCTTCGTTAAAAGCAGCTAACATTTCATTTAATTCAACACCATCTTGCTCAGCTAATTCAGTAGAAATACCATGTATTTGCTCGGCATCAAAAGGAATATTAAATCCTTCAGGTTTGATCAAGTAATCTTTAGATTCAACAATCGTTCCCCATTGGTCGTGCAATTGCCATGCAATTTGGATACAACGTGGCCAATTATCCGTATCGGTAATAGGTGCGTTCCATCTTTTTGGTAAACCTGTGGTTTCGGTATCAAATACTATATACATGTGAAAGTTTCGAAAATAAATTGAAAGACTAAAATTACCATCAAAATTAAATTAAATCTTTAATTTAGTCAATGAATTATTAACAAGTTTTAAATGGCCATCATAAATCAGTTCCTTTTAATTTTTAAAGCTTTTTTAGGAAGTTTAGCTTTCGTTGTAAAGCATAAGTTATATGTATACTTTATTCCTGCGATTGTATTCGCTTTACTCTTTTATTTTTCCATGAAAAGTGGACAGAATTTATCGAATAAAATGGCTTTTATGGAAGACTGGTGGGTGATTGGTTCCATTGTTCGTGGAATGGAAAGTGGATTGCGGTCCCTTTCATTTATTTTATTCGAATTTGTAATCTTGATATTATTGACACCCATTAATTCTTATTTTGCTGAAAAGGTAAAAGAAGATATTACAGGGGTAAAAGTTTCTTTTGGAATCGCTCAATTCATTAAAAGTATATTTAGAAGTATCAAGATCTTCGCCATAGCATTTTTCTTTGAAATATTCTTATTGATTCTGCTATGGATACTTTCCTTTTTATTAGGGGATGCTTTTTACAAAGTTTTATCTTTTATAGTGACCTCCTTTTTTATCGGCTTTTCTTTTTTCGACTTTGCATTGGAATTGGATGCTAAAAATGCCAAAACAAGTTGGCAATTTGGCACCCAGCACAAATGGATTTGCTTGTTCGCAGGGTTAATATTTAGTACCGCAATTTATATTCCAGAAGAAACTGGCTTTATTATTTTGTTTTTATTTACTATTACTTTAGTGCCACATATGTTAACGATTGCAGCCTCACAGGTCTATTTTAAAGATTTTGCACAAAAAAATACACCAACGATAAGTTGATGTATTTATAATAAATTGAATAATTTTTACTTTTTCTATTGTCTAGTTTAAGCAAATCTCATTTGAAATAAGTGCATTTGCTTGAAAATATCGACTGTCAGTTTTGCCCGTGATCACATCAAATAATTGAGCTACTTCAAATACACTTAAATGAGAATCGGTTCCATTAGATTGGTGGATTGTCAATTTTTCTTTCGCGAGTGTTTTAAAACATTTTTTCATCTTCAATAATTTAAATTTCTAAAGTTCGTTTTAACTGTTACGGGATGTTTTTAAAAAGGTTATAAAAAAAAAGTACTTGACCGATAAATCAATAATTATTTTACTATCTTACGCGCTTTAAAAATAGAAACAAAAAACAATGTCAGATAAGGTTGAGTACCAAATGGAATTTGAAGTAAAATCCTCCATTAACGTGTTGTATAACATGATAAGTACCCCGAGTGGTTTAAGTGAGTGGTTTGCTGATAACGTGAACATTAAAAAAGATGTATTCACATTTATTTGGGATGGAAGTGAAGAAAGTGCTAAAATGTTAGCAAAGAAAAAAGGGGAATTGGTGAAGTTTCAATGGATGGAAGACATAGAAGATGATATTAAATCATTTTTTCAAATCAGAATAAAAATTGATGAACTCACTAATGATGTCGCTTTAATTATAACCGATTACGCCGAAGAAGATGAGATTGAAGAAGCCAAATTATTGTGGACAAATCAAATTTCGGAATTAAAGATGGTGATAGGCTCATAATTTATACCTTTGTTATTGACAAAATAACAGCCCTTTGAAAAAAATCTATTATTTTATTTTAAAGTCTTTTATTGGGCCATTCGTGGTCACTTTTACAATATCCATGGTTTTTTTAATCATGCAATTTTTGTGGAAGTACATAGATGACATTATGGGAAAGGATGTTGGCATGTTGGTCATCCTTAAATTACTGTTTTATACCTCTGCAAATATCATCCCAATGGCTTTGCCCATTGCCATTCTTTTTTCCTCTATCATGACCATGGGAAATTTAGCTGAATCAAATGAGCTAACTGCCATGAAATCCTCTGGTATTTCTTTGTTCAGAATGATGCGGCCCATGGTAGTATTCGTAGTACTTATCGCTTTGGGGACATTTTATTTTTCTAATTATATATTACCCATAGCAAACCTCAAGCAAAGGGCGTTAATTTATGACTTACAACAAAAGAAAACTACCTTTTATATTCCCGAAGGCGTTTTTTATAATGATATTGATGGTTTGTCACTCAAAGTGGATAGTAAAGATAAAGAAACTGGGGTGCTCAATGGGGTTTTAATTTACACCAACAATCCTCAAAGAACAATACGAGCTGAAAGAGGAGAGATGATTTTTAGTGCCAATAACGACTATTTATTCTTGAAATTATCCAATGGAGCCATTTACGAAGAAAGTTCTTTCATGGCTCAAAAAAACGATCCTTACCCCTTCTCAAAAACTTTTTTTAAAGAAACCATTTTAAAGTTTGATTTTTCAAATTTCAATCTCCAGAAAACAGATGAAAATCTTTACAAGCGAGATTTCGAAATGATGAATTTTTTGCAGCTTGATCGTAAATTAGATACTATTTTAGTTGATTATGATTCCATCAAGTATGAATTTAGCAATCGCGTAAAAAACGAGGTTTTTGTTTTAAATGATCAACCAGAAGTTCAAAAAAAATTTAAGGTAGACAGCAGTTTAGCGAAACAAGTTATGGTTTCAAAAAAAATAATTGATTCTGTATTTACCATTAATGAGATGAGTGATTTAAATTATGCGCAATCCTTAAAACTTGCCCAAGTTAACATCAGAGCAAGAAAAGATTTTGCTTACAATTTTTTATTGAGATCCCAAGGAAGGGAGCAAATGATTAACGATTATAAAGTCGCATGGCATCAAAAGTTTTCCTTGTCTTTTGCAGTAATTGTTTTGTTTTTTGTTGGCGCTCCTTTGGGTGCCATAGTTAAAAAAGGTGGGCTTGGTTTGCCTTTAATTTTAGCAACAATCTTATTCCTGTTCTATTATATTATTACCATAACTGGGGAAAATTTAGTAGAGTCCAATGTGTTGACTCCCTTTATTGGGATATGGTTGAGCGCCTTTTTCTTGGTGCCTATTGGGTTATTTTTATCCATACAATCTGCCAATGAGTCTGCCTTGTTCGATATTGATGTTTATAAACAGTTTTTTAAAAAATTTAGATCAAAATGAAAGTGTTACAATTGTGCAATAAACCTC
>CBDUKB010000235.1:0-4856 GCA_965367695.1 uncultured Putridiphycobacter sp. | reverse complement strand
TCATTTACTAAAATAAATTTTTTCGATTCATCATCACTGCGTTTGGTTTTAAGTTGATAATTGAATAATGATTTAGGGTCGGGGAGTGGGCGATTATATTTTGTTCTAATGATAGCTTCCAATTCATTCCAGTCTTCTCCATCACCAGCAGCCAACATAAAGTGGGTGGCATTTTGATTATTCTGGGTAAGTATTTGAACGATTTCATTTGCACGGATGTTCATGTATTTTTCTTGTGCAGCGTAAATAGCTTGAATAATGGCAAATTTTTCATCATCAGTAAAGCCACTATTTTTGATTGCAGCCATTTTTTCACCAATGGACAGGTTAGGGGATAAATAATTAAGAATGGCTGGGGATAACTCATATTTTCCATTTGAATTTATCCTCGCCAAATTACTTGGGGCATCTTCGAGGACCAATTTCACAAAATGTTCAAATTTTGGTTTTAAGTATGCGTATTGTGGTTTGGTAGAATTTCTAAACTGCAATAATAAATCTAATTCCCAAGCGGCATAATGCATGCCAATATCACCCAATAAACCCCTGTTTTTTCTTGCGAATTCTGTGTGGTGACAAATTAATTTAGTAGCGTCATTTTCAATGAGTGATTCAACATATGGATAATCGGGTAAAGTGTCATTGATATAAGGAATTGAATCTGTGAATTCAAATAATGGATGAATGGTGGGTTTTAAGTTTTCAATTTTTCTCGTTAACTGGTAAAAAAAAGCCTTTTGTTTTCCTGTAAAATCTTCCCATTTTTCTTGAGTAAATCCAATTGTTGAACAAAATAACACAATTAGAATGAGTACGTTTTTTAGCATAGAATTGTAAAGATTGAATTGAAAGGGATAAAAGTATAAAAAAATATACTGTCAAGTTGAATCATGGTATAATAATTGGTAAATTGCATGTGTAATTAATAACTTAAAAAATAAATAAATGTTTGGATTAGATGATTTAATGAAAAAGGTGGATTTGGGTGATATTCTTGAAAAAGTAGGATTGTCAGAACAAGATAAAGCTGCTGTAACGAATCAAGCTGCGGATGCAGTAAAATATAGAGTGAATAAAGAAAATGCCAGAGGAAATACTGATACTATTAAAAATTTGTTTTCTCAAAATGATAATACTGAAGCAGCAAATGGCATGGCAAGTAAATTAGAAGGAGATTTAGCTTTTAACTTAAAAAATAAATTAGGTTTAGATGAAAATGTTATCAATCAAATTAAAACAGTTGTGATGGAAAAATTTATGGGTGGAACTAGCAATGCTTTGGCAGAAAGTGGTGACAAAGATGGAGGAAGTGTATTGGATATGTTTGGAGATAATGATTTAGTAAATAGTTTTAAAAGTAAAATTGGCGGATTCTTCAGTTAATTTATAGCAATTAAAGCAAAAAAAGCGTTATATTTTTATAGCGCTTTTTTTATGTTATAACTTTTAAGTTTAAATTTGTATTAGAAATAAAAGAAACGCATGGCTATTGAAGTTCAAATAGATGAAGAAAGAGAAAGATTAGACATTTTAAATGCCTATAAAGGATTATTACGTGCTAGCAAAAGATTTAGAAGAACGAAAGAAGACACGAAAATGATTCGAGAGGCATTTAACATGGCTTTGGAAGCTCATAAAGGTGTGCGTAGAAAATCGGGTGAGCCATATATTTATCATCCCATTGCTGTTGCAAGAATATGTGCTGAAGAAATGGGCTTAGGCACAACTGCAATTGTCGCTGCTTTGTTGCACGATACCGTGGAGGATACTTATATCACTTTGCAGGATATTGAAGACAAATTTGGACTAAAAGTGAGAATGATTATTGATGGATTGACGAAAATTCCAGAAGTTTTTGATGACAATGTATCTTTGCAAGCTGAGAATTTCAGAAAATTAATTTTAACGATTTCGGATGATTTAAGAGTTGCCTTTATTAAAATTGCTGATCGTCTTCACAATATGCGAACTTTAGGATCTGTTCGATTAGATAAAAAATTGAAGATTTGTTCAGAAACAGAATATTTGTATGCACCCTTAGCACACCGTTTAGGATTCAATACAATTAAACAAGAGTTTGAGGACATGATTTTTGAGGTCAAATATCCTGAAGCATATAAAGAAATTGAACAAAAAATTGAAAAATCTAAAGAAGTTAGGAATGCTTTTATTCGAAGTTTTACTGACCCAATTAAAAGTGAGTTAAATAAAACCGGATTTAAATACAAAGTAAAAGCCAGGTATAAGAGTATTTCATCCATCTATAAAAAGCTAAAAAACAAAAATTTAACCTTTGATGAGATTTATGATATTTTCGCCATTCGAATTATTGTAGATGCCCCACTTGAACTAGAGAAATCGAGATGTTGGCGGGTATATTCAATTGTGACCGATTTTTATCAACCTAATCCAGACCGATTGAGGGATTGGATATCTATTCCAAAAGCAAATGGTTACGAGTCTTTACATACCACTGTAATGAGTCCTACTGGAAAATGGGTAGAAGTACAGATTAGAAGTCTAAGAATGGATGAGGTGGCTGAAAAAGGCTATGCAGCGCATTGGAAGTATAAAGAAAATAATAGTAAAAAGTCTCATTTTGACAAATGGCTGGGTGAGATCAGAGATTTATTAGAGAATCCAGACGAAAATGCAGTCGATTTTATTGATGAGTTTAAATTGAACTTATTTAATGAAGAAATTTATGTATTTACTCCGACCGGAGACTTGCGCGTATTACCTGTTGGAGGAACAACATTAGATTTTGCGTTTGATATCCATACTGATATTGGTATGCGTTGTATTGGCGCTAAGGTAAATGGTAAGTTAATGCCTTTGAGCCATTCCTTAAAAAGTGGCGACCAAGTTGAAATTATCACAAGTTCAAAACAAAAACCAAAAGAAGATTGGTTGAAGTTCGTTGTTACTGCACGTGCAAAACAACGCATTAAGGTTTCTTTAAAGGAAGAAGAAAAGAGAATTGCTGGTGATGGAAAAGAAACTTTGCAAAGAAAATTCAAGCAAATTGATGTATTGTTTAATAGTGAAAATGTAAGTGCCCTGGAAAAGTATTATCAAATCCATGGCGCTACCGAATTGTATTATCAAATTGCAAAAGGAAAAATTGATTTAACTAAGTTAAGAAGTATAGAGGTAGACAATAAACATTTTGTTTTGAAAAAAACTCCTCCTCCAAAAATGACTACTTCTTCTTTAAAAAATATCATCACTTGTGTCGATAATAAAAAAGATACGATTGTGATAGGGGAGGATTTTAAAAATGTTGAATATAGGTTAGCGAACTGTTGTAGCCCTATTCCTGGAGATGATGTTTTTGGTTTTATTACCGCAACAGAAGGAATTAAAATACACCGTGTAAATTGTCCCAATGCCACTGCGTTAATGTCTAATTATGCCTATCGTGTCTTAAAAGCAAAATGGCAAAGTCAGAAATTAAAAGCAGAGTTGACCAGTATAAAAATCACGGGTATAGACGATATGGGAATTGTCAATCGTATCACCAATTTAATTTCCCTTGAGTTAAATGTAAACATGAAATCTATTTCATTTGAATCAGATGATGGAATTTTTGAAGGAAATATCATGCTATACGTTTTCGATACGGAGCACTTAGATAAATTGATTACAAAATTTGAGCAAATAGAAGGTGTGAAATCAGTTGTAAGAATTTAAGTGTTTGGTTAATCACCTTTATCTTAATAATGTAACATGTCCGGAGGCAGTTTTACTAGTGCCTTCATAAGTGTCTAGGTAATTTATTCTCCAAACATAAACAGCTTGTTGGGCTCGATTTGGTCCATAATTACCATCCCAACCGACTTCAACATCTCTTGATTGAAAAACAATTTCGCCCCACCTATTGAATATTATTAATTCAAATTCATAAGGGTCAAATCCAGCAGTGAATACTGGCTTGAAGGTATTGTTATCACGACTTTCATAGTCGGGTGTAAAAGTATTGGGTACATAAAAAAGTAAATCATCTTGAATTAATATGGTTTCACAATGAAGGTCTGTACACCCAAATTTTGTTGCAACTTCTAAACAGGTGTTTACAATGGTTTGTTCATTAAAACTATATTGGAATATTGGACTTGAATCTTGAGAAGTTTGGTACCCGCCAAAATTCCAATCATAACCATCAGCTCCAATAGATTGATTCATAAAGGTGATTTTCCCATCACTTACAACTGGTTTTTTTGGTTCGAAAGTAAACTTTGCAATAGGTAATGGATTAATACAAATAATATCCTGCTGTGTGATAGAAGCATAACATGTAGGTCCATTTATATTAGGGTTTGTTACTTCTAAGGTTACGTCATAGCAACCCGGCTCGGTAAAATTAATTGCAGGTGTACAATCATTTGACTGAAAACCATTGCTAAATTTCCATTTACAAGATGAGCCACTCAAATAGTTTGCATTGGTCAAATTTAAATATTCACCTGCGCAAACCGTATCTCCTCCAACTATAACAGGAGTAGGGTCAGGATAAACATTGATGGTGATACTTGCTGTAACGCTTGAATTGCAATAGTCAGTAACAGTCACCGTATAAGTTGTCGTATCATTAGGTGCTACTGTTAGCGAATTTAGGGTGTCATTAGGATTTCCTGTATTCCAACTGTAAGCATAATCTAGTGTATCACCAAAATCAATTAATTGTCCGTCTACTCCTTGTGCTGTAATGATAGCAGATCCACCAGGACAAATATGTGTTAAATTTGTTGAAATACTGCTGCTTAAAGGGTCTGTGACTGTCATATTAAAAGAATAAGGTCCAGCTGTACACCCATTTGCATTATATCCATCGTTTTCCCCTATGTTATAAATCG
>CBDUKB010000234.1:0-4864 GCA_965367695.1 uncultured Putridiphycobacter sp. | reverse complement strand
TGCAGGAATGGCCATTTCGACCACCCTACAAGACAAAATTAAAGTAGATTTTGGTAAGAAAGAATCGGCTTACTTGGTCTAAAAAATAAACTTTTTATTATCCTTCACCATTCTTCTTAATAAAACTGAAGGACGGTAACGATCATCTCCGTATTCAAGATGCAATGCTTCGAGTTGATTCAAAACATTTTCTAACCCAAGTTCATTCGCCCAAGCCAATAGCCCTTTTGGATAATTTACGCCTTTAGTCATGGCCAAATCTACATCCTTTGGAGAAGCAATGTTTAAGAAAACTGCATCTATGGCTTCATTGATTAACATGACTAAAATTCTATTTAAAATCATCAATCCCAATACTTCATCTTCCTTTGGCAATGCTTGAACCGAATTTTCAGCATAGTTATAATACCCCCTACCTGACTTTCTCCCAAACCAACCTGCTTCAGCGTGTCTTTTTTGAGTAAATGAGGGTCTATAGCGTGGATCGTAATAAAATGCTTTAAATACAGTTTCAGTAACGGTGTAATTAATATCATTCCCAATATAATCCATCAAAGTAAAAGGCCCCATTCTAAATCCACCAAGATGAGTCATGGCCCAATCGATTGTTGCAAAATCAGCAACACCTTCTTCATAAATTTTTAATGCCTCTCCATAAAATGGTCTGGCTACTCTATTCACAATAAAGCCTGGGGTATCTTTCGTAACCACTGTTAATTTTTTCCATGAATCAATCAAATGCTTAGTTGACATGAGTACTTTTTCATCTGTTTGAACTGCAGGAATAATTTCTACCAATGGCATCAATGGTGCTGGGTTAAAAAAGTGTATTCCCATCACTCTTTGAGGCTGTGAACATGCCGCTGCGATTGAAGCAATTGATAAGGAAGAAGTATTGGAAGCCAATACACAATCAGAATTTACAATTGATTCAAGCTTAGCAAACACTTCCTTTTTAACTTTTATATTTTCTACTATGGCTTCTATTACCAAACCACAATTATTAAAATCGTCCATGGAAGTTGAATAAGTTATTCTTCTCTGAATATCATTGGCTTCTAATTCGGTCAACCTATCCTTTTCAACTAATCTTAACATTACTTTTCCTAAATTAGCTTTGGCTTTCTCTAGTTGTGACTCATTTAAATCACATAATACTACTTGATGACCAGCTTGGGAAGCTACTTGCGCTATGCCTGCCCCCATTGAACCTGCCCCTATTACTCCTATTTCAATCATTTATAATTTCGTTTTTTTAATTATTTTTTTGAGCCTTTATTATTTTCCTTTGAAGTTCGGTTTTCTTTTTTCCAAAAATGCAGCCACTCCTTCATTATAATCATGTGTTTGTCCCGCTATGGTTTGCAACTCCCCTTCTAAGGCTAGCTGTGCTGTTAAATCATTATGAAACGATTCATTCAATGCTCTTTTTGTTAAGCCTAACCCTTTGGTAGGCATCATGGCTAATTTTTGCACAATTTTTTTTGATCCTTCCTCAAATTCAGTAGCTGAAAATGATTGATAGATCATACCCATTGAAACAGCATCATTTGCCGACACTTTATCTCCCAACATCATCAAGGCAGTTGCCCTTTGCAAACCGATTAATCTAGGTAAAAAATAAGTCCCCGCTGAATCCGGAATTAATCCAATTTTACTAAAAGCTTGAATGAAGCTAGCTCCCTCATGTGCCACACAAATATCACAAGCCAAAGCAATGTTTGCACCTGCACCTGCGGCAACCCCATTCACAGCTGCAACAATTGGTTTTTCAATACTTCTTAACCTTGCAACAATCGGATTATAATGGTCACGCACAATGGAACTCAACTCAGGTCCATCAGGATCTGTCACTTCTTGTAAATCTTGTCCAGCACAAAATGCTTTACCTTCGCCTGTTAAGTATATAGCCCTTACTTCATCATTTTCATTGCATTCATCTAATACTTTATGCAGGTTGAATGCCATTTCTTGATTAAAACTATTGAAAACTGCAGGACGGTTTAATTTTATATAACCTACATTGTTTATTATTTGAAAAGAAATACTACTCATATCATGTTATTTTCTGCTAAAATAATGAATTTACTAGAAAACATTCCAAGATTAAAAATGATTTATGATTCTAGGCTTATAATTATTCATGATTAAGTATTTTACAGTAAATTTGAATTTAATTAAGTTAATTTTGACGAAAGATATTTTATTAATCACCCCTCCATTTACGCAGTTAAATACACCTTATCCTGCTACGGCATATTTAAAAGGATTTTTGAATACGCAACATGTATCTTCAGCCCAAATTGATCTCGGTATTGACGTCATTTTAAAAATTTTTTCTTCTAAAGCGCTAACTGAACTTTTTGAAAGTGTAAATTCAAAGAAAACAAGTGAGTCAAGTCAAAGAATGCTTGACTTAAAAGATGATTACATAGGCAGTATTGATGCGACTATTAAATTTTTGCAAGGACAAAATCAAACATTAGCAAATGCCATTGTACAGGATGGATTTTTACCAGAGGGGCCTCGTTTTAATGACTTAGAAGACCTTGATTGGGCCTTTGGACAAATGGGACAACAAGACAAAGCGAAACACATTGCTACCTTGTATTTAGAAGATATTTCTGATTTTATTGTTGAAAATATTGATCCTCATTTTGGTTTCAGTCGTTATGCTGAAAGAATGAGTCAAAGCGCCAATAATTTTGATGAAATATATGACTTTATTATCAATGAGGAAAGTTATGTACATCAAATCATGCTTAAAATATTGAAGGATGAAATAAGAAAAACGCAACCAAGATTAGTTGCCATTTCAATTCCTTTTCCTGGTAATTTAGTCGCTGGAATCAAATGTGCCCAGTACATAAAAAAAATAGCCCCAAAAACAAAAATAGTAATGGGTGGTGGTTATCCCAATACTGAATTGCGAAGTATATCTGACCCAAGAATATTCGAATGGGTTGATTTCATCACTTTAGATGACGGTGAGGCCCCAATTTTACAACTCATAAAGCACCTAACAGAACATAACAATTTAAAAACATTAAAGCGTACCCTGACTTTAGTAGATGGAAAAGTAACTTATTTCGACAATCCTGTTGTACAAGATTTTAATCAATTAAGTGTTGGAACGCCCGATTATAGTGATTTAAAAATAAAATCCTACATATCAGTAATAGAAGTAACCAATCCAATGCACAGTTTGTGGAGTGATGGAAGGTGGAATAAATTGACTTTAGCACATGGATGTTATTGGAGAAAATGTACTTTTTGTGATATTAGTCTTTCCTATATCAAGGATTATGAACCGAATTCAGCTGAAATATTGGTTGATAGAATTGAAGAATTAATCAGCAGTACTGGAGAAACAGGCTTCCATTTTGTAGATGAAGCGGCACCACCCTCTTTGATGCGAGAGTTGGCTTTGACTATTATTAGAAGGAAAATAAGCATTTCTTGGTGGACAAATATTCGATTTGAAAAGAGTTTTACAGCAGATTTATGTCAACTATTAAAAGCTTCTGGTTGTATTGCTGTTTCTGGTGGAATTGAAGTTGCTTCAGACCGATTGTTAAAACTAATAGACAAAGGTGTTGATTTACAACAACTAGCAACCGTAACTCAACATTTTACAGAAGCGGGAATACTAGTCCATGGTTATTTAATGTATGGCTTTCCAACTCAAACTGATTCCGAAACCATTAACAGTTTAGAGGTCGTTCGTCAATTATTTGAAGCCAATTTGGTACAATCTGGTTTTTGGCATCAATTTGCAATGACCGCCCATAGTCCAATTGGAATCAATCCCGATAAATATAAAGTTGTTAACTTAAATAAAACCCTTGGCGCTTTTGCTAATAACGACATCCCACACCAAGATGAAACTGGGATTGACCACCAAAAATACAGTCAAGGTTTAAAAACCTCACTATACAATTACATGCGCGGAACAGGTTTTGATTTACCACTTCAAACATGGTTTGATTTCAATATTAAACCTGTCACATTGTCGAAAAACTTTATAGAAATCGCTTTAGAAAACAGTCCTGCTCTTTCTATTAAACCGACTACAAAAATCGTCTGGCTTGGTCCTAAATTAAGCTTTGATAGATTGGTTTTATCCAAAAAAAACAACTGCTATATAAAGATTAACACAAAGAATAATCAGTTTGAATTAAAAGGAAGTCAAGAAGAATTAACATTAATAGTAACCTTAGTAAATCAATGCCACATTTCAAATAAAAATATTGTAAAAATAAAAGACCTTGAAACTATATTTACACCCGATATTCAATTCAGTGAATTTTTAAACACAAAAAATTTTGAATATTTAAATGAAAACGGATTGTTACTACTATAAAAAAAATCCCAAAAGTTTATGTTTAAAAAAACAGACAAACCTTATATCATTGCTGGCCCTTGCAGTGTGGAAAATGAAAATCAAATTCACGACATTGCAATGGCATTGGCAGCAGGTGGAAAAACAAATTTGTTAAGAGGAGGGATTTGGAAGCCAAGAACGAGACCGAATTCTTTTGAAGGAGTCGGCACAGAAGGGTTAGCCTGGCTAGTTGCTGCGGGTAAAAATGCAAAATTACCAACCGCTACTGAGGTGGCAAACGCAAAACACGTTGAAAAAGCTTTGCATGCCGGGGTGGACGTTTTATGGATTGGCGCAAGAACAACGGTCAATCCATTTTCTGTTCAAGAAATTGCGAATGCTTTAAAAGGCACGAATATTCCTGTAATGATTAAGAATCCAATTACACCCGATCTGGATTTATGGGTTGGAGCGATTGAAAGAATTCAAGGAGCAGGTATTGAAAGCATTGCCGCTATACATAGAGGGTTTTCTTCCTAT
>CBDUKB010000233.1:0-4874 GCA_965367695.1 uncultured Putridiphycobacter sp. | reverse complement strand
GACCTGTGTTTCTTTTTTAGTATATTGGTTATAAGTTTGAACCAAGGCATATTCAATTTTGGGTCCAACAGTTAATGCTGTGTTCGAAGGCAAAGTCCATGGCGTAGTTGTCCAAGCTAAAAAGTATGAGATATCAATATTTGCGTTTTCAAAAGGGAGGTTTTGCCCAGGGGCCAATTTAAATTGAGCAACACATGTGGTGTCTTTTACATCTTGGTAGGCACCCGGTTGATTAATTTCGTGTGAACTTAAACCTGTTCCAGCCTTGGGAGAGTATGGTTGAATTGTATACCCTTTATACAATAAGTCTTTTTCCCACATTTGACCTAAAATCCACCAAACCGATTCCATGTATTTACTTTCGTAAGTTACATATGGATTTTCCATATCAACCCAATAGCCAATTCTTTCGGTTAAGTTGTTCCAAACATCAGTGAATTCCATCACTGTTTTTTTACAAGCATTATTATAATCTTCAATGGAGATTTTTGTGCCAATGTCTTCTTTAGATATTCCTAATTCTTTTTCAACTTTCAATTCTACAGGTAAACCATGCGTATCCCAACCCGCTTTACGTTTTACTTGAAAACCTTTCAGTGTTTTATACCTACAAAAAATATCTTTGATTGAACGAGACATTACATGGTGTATACCTGGCATTCCATTTGCCGAAGGCGGTCCTTCAGTAAAAATAAATGGTTTGTTACCTTCTCTTGTGCTGACACTTTTTTGGAAAATTTGTTCTTTTTTCCAACGTGTTAATACTTCGTTAGCGACATTAGGTAAGTTTAAACCGTTGTAGGTAGGATATTTTTGACTCATTTTGTTCATGTGAATTGAAGGTGCAAAAATAATAAAATTAGTTGGAATGAGCTTAAAGGAAACATGTCAAGCATAGGATAATTAGAATGAGGTCAATAAATAATGCAAAATCAACTTACTTTTACTTAAATTTGAAGGAATTATAAATATTATATGATGGCTAAAGTAGAAAAGAAAGACAAAGAAAAATTATCAAAGAAGTTGTTCAAACTTCAAAAAAAAGGATTGATTGCCTATAGAGCATATTTAGAGAAAGAATATTTGAATGCTGCGGACAATAAAAGTAAAAAGAAATACTGCAGGTACATTGAAGATCAAATAGTGGATACTGATTTAAAATTAAAAAAATTGACAAAAAAAATAGGGGCGATTTAAACCCCTATTTTTATTTTAACGTGCTTTTAACCATTTAAATTGGGGTTTTGTATTGGGAATGACAATTCTTTCTGTAATTGCATACATTCTATCTGGTAGTTTCATTAGCCAATTTCTTGCTTTTTCAGCTTCATCAGTCAAGTTCGATAATTTCCCAATTTCCCAAGTATTATTTAATTTACGGATGATATCTACATAGTCGAATCCTGTATAAACACCTAGTCTTTGAGCCACATCAGAAAACTGATCGAACAATTGCCCTTTCTGACCGAATGACTCTCTTAAGTGCATGGCAGGCATTACAATTTTAAACTTCATCATATCCCGGTAAGCCAAAATCATTTCACTGGCATCAATTTTAAAAATTTCTTTGACAAAATGAGCATAAGCAATATGGTGTCTCATTTCATCACCAGCAATTACTTTCGACATTTTTGCAAGTGCATGTTGTCCTTTTTGCTTGGCTATTTTTGCTACATTATTGTGAGAGATGTAAGTCGCCAATTCTTGAAAACTGGTATAGACAAAGTTTTTGTAAGGATCGTGAGCAGTACCAATATCAAATCCATCAGCAATAAGGTGCTGGGTTGAAATTTCCACTTCTTTCATGTTCACTCTACCTGAAAGGTATAAGTATTTGTTTAAAACATCTCCATGTCTGTTTTCTTCTGATGTCCAAGCTCTGATCCATTTGGCCCAGCCGTTATTACTGTCTTGCTCAACACCATCAAGACCAAATAACCAGGATTCATAAGTCGGAAGCGCTTCTTCTGTAATGATATCTCCAACAAGCACCACCCAAAAATCATCATCTAAATCTTTAGAAAGTTCTTGTATTTCTTTAATTTCTTCCAAAAAATTATCACTTTGAGAATCTGGTAAAAAATCAGTTGGCTGCCAAATTGTTTCTGGTGTAATCAAAAACTTTTCGACAAAACTATCAATGTTTTGTTCTAAGGTTTTCATTACTTCTTTTCGTATGTTTTGTATTGACATGTTAGTTTGCTTTAGTATTAATGATGATGTGTCTTTTTACTGTATCTTCTGTTAAATTAAATATTTCCTCAAAAGGCATTGAGTTCACTGGAATTGCTTCATGTGCAACTATTTTTATGGTCACACCCAGTCCTAATGGATATTTCCCATATTTAAATACTTTCCATGAATTGTTTATACTTACGGGCACAATGTACCCATTCGGATTGTATTTGGTTAACATTTTTAATCCGTTTGGGGAAAAAGATTTAGGTACCCCGTTTCGACTTCTTGTTCCTTCAGGAAAAATAACTGTAGACCATGTTTTTTGATGGATGTTTTTAGCAAAGGCCATCAGTGCAGTTAAGGCTTGTTTTGGGTCTTTTCGATCAATTAAAGCAGCACCACCATGTTTTAGGTTAAAAGATACACTCGGAATTCCTTTCTCAAGTTCTTTTTTTGAAACAAATTTTGGATGGTGTTTTCTAAAACTCCATATCATTGGTGGTATGTCAAACAGGCTTTGGTGGTTCGATACAAAAATAATCGTTTTATCTTGAGGTAAATTTTTAGGCATGCTTACTTTTACCCGGGTTCCTAATATCAATAATGATTTTACTAAAAACCAATTCATGACATCAACTACGTTTTTATGTGCTTGATAACCAATTTTTAGCGCGACCCACTGGATGGGGTGAAAAATGAGTAAGATGATAAAGAATGCAAGAATAAATAGGGGTGTGAGAATATGGCTGAGTATTTTCATTTTTTGACTAAAGTTGTTATCACAAAGTTAATAGATTATATCACGCAGGAATAATTCTATGATTGCCAATTTTTAAGATTTTAATCATAAAGTTGACTTTTTTTAAAGCCGGTTTTCATTTTTTTTTGCACGATATTTTTTATACCATTTAATGAGAATCATAAGAATGATGCCTAATGAAATAATGCCTACTACGCCAAAAATCCAGCTTAAGGTATTTTTTAAGACCACCACAAATACAATTGCGAATAAAAGTAGGGTTGCCCCCTCATTCCAAATTCTTAGTTTTGAAGAGGTTGTTCGTATAATATTATTTTGTAACTGCTTATAAATTTGATGACACCTTAAATGGTATAAGTAAAGCAATAAGACAAAACATAATTTTATATGCATCCAGCTAAATGTTAACCAGCTTGGGTTATTTATGAGTAATAGGCAGGCCGTTATCAATACAATGATTGCAGATGGCCAGGTAATAATCAGCCACAACCTTTTCGTCATAATTTTATATTGATGTTGTAAAATATTTTTAACATCTTCCGGTTGATTTTCAGCTTCAACATGATAAATAAAAAGGCGTACCACGTAGAATAAACCCGCGAACCAAGTGACAACAAAAATAATGTGAAGCGCTTTTAAGTATAAGAACATATTAATTCCAATTGTTAATCCATTTTCCAATTAGTGCAGCCCATTCAGGTTGAACATTTAAACAAGGAATATAGGTGAACTCCCCGCCACCGGCTTCTTGAAATTCATGTCTTGCTTCAATGTTTATTTCTTCTAAGGTTTCTAAACAATCGCTCACAAAAGCGGGAGAAATAACCGCTAATTTTTCTGTCTTTTCATTGCCCAATTCTTCAATTAGTTGATCTGTTGCCGGTAATAACCAAGGTGTTCTTCCCAGTCGAGATTGAAAACTAATGACATACTTGTCTTTTTTTAAGTCCAAGTTTTCTGCGATTAGCCTGGTAGTTTCAAAACATTGGTGGCGGTAACAGGTTTGGTGTGCAATGCTAGGTGTTGTACAACACGATTTATCAATTTTACAATGGCTTTTGGTGGGGTCTGTTTTGAATATTTGTCGCTCAGGAAGACCATGATATGAAAAAACAATTTTGGTTTCCTTCAAATTTGAATTCAAAGTGCTTTTTATTTTTTCAGATAGAAGTTCAATGTATTCTGGTTCATTGTAAAATGGTTTGAATTTATCAATTTTAAAATGCGAAAAATGTTTTTGCTGTAGTTTGTCAACCAATGCTTCAACTGTTTCAGTACTTGCCATGGCATAATGAGGATACATAGGCATTAATAGGATTTCCTTTACGCCATCTTCATTCATTTTTTTTAGCACAGTGTGAATGGATGGATTTCCATAACGCATTGCCAAATATACAGGTGTATCAGTATGTGTGCTGACTTTCTCTCTTAACTGATGTGAAATCACCACCAAGGGCGATCCTTCTTTCCACCATATTTTTTTATAAGCCTCAGCCGATCTTTTAGGTCTCGTGTTCAATATAATTCCCTTGACTAATAAAAATCTAGATATATAAGGAATGTCAATTACTTTTTCGTCCATTAAAAATTCGCTAAGATATTTTTTAACATCAGATGTTTTTGTACTGTCGGGAGAGCCAAGGTTGACCATCAAAACTGCTTTCATTGCGGTTTGTATTTTTTAGGTGTTTGATTAAATTTCTTTTTGAAGGCGGCAATAAAATGACTGGAGTTACTGTATCCAATTTTCTCTCCAATTTCTTGAATGCTGAGTTTATCTTCAGCCAACAAATCTTTGGCCACATTTAATTTGTAATTCAAGAAAAAAGCATAGATAGGCAATCCATACATTTCTTTGAATTCTTGTTTCAATTTTTTCTCACTAATGTTTAGAAGTTTTGCGATTTCTTCTATTTTAGGTACTACTTTTAAATCT
>CBDUKB010000232.1:0-4877 GCA_965367695.1 uncultured Putridiphycobacter sp. | reverse complement strand
TTTCCACTTTCTGCTTTGACTTCAAATTCATCAAATTGTCCATTGACTTTTTTTATTTGCAATTGCCCCTCAATTTCTGTTCCATCCCTTTTAATCACATACCCATTTCTAGGCTTGGTATTATTGATTTGTTTACCCATCTGAACCCCCATGTCTCTCCAAGTAAATAAATCTTCATTGTTATCACAAATTATTGGACCACTATAATAGCCATCTGCTTGGGTTCCACCTGCATTATTTGCGACGTCAAGGCCGTATGATTTAATGGCACTTAATGGAAAGTTAATCTCTTTTCCGTCTCCTTCAAAGTAAATTCCAGTAACATTCCCATTTTTTCCTGACAATGAAATTTCACCTTCCAATTTCTTGCCTGAATTGAGTATCACATAGCCAGGACTCAGTGTTGTTTTCTTACCTTTCCATTCATAAGCTGATAACGGTGAATCATTTACTTGCGAAACAGCCATGACATAGGCAAAAACGAATAATACTAAAGATGTTATTCTCATAATTTAAATCTTAATACTTAGTGGGTTTAAAAAACATGGTTTTAAATTACCAAAAATCAGACGTAAAACAAAATTCATTGCCTATAATTTAGTCTCTCTTCACCTGCATACAATATAAATTATTCTTGCTATTAAAGATATCCCTATATTTGATTTAAAATAATGTTGAAATGTTTAAATCTATTTTTACCATTCTTACTTTTAGTTTATTGATGAATAGTAATGCACAAAACCTATTCGACATTAATACAATTCGCAACATTGATATTCAGTTTTATGACAGTAATTGGGATTACATTTTAGACTCATTAGCATTAGATAATACTGGTACAGGAAGCGGTACAAGTAGAATATTGGCCAACGTAATTATTGACGGAATTCAATTTGATAGTTGTGGTGTTCGTTACAAAGGCAATAGTTCTATGGATACGGCGAGTTTAAAAAACCCCTTTAACATTGATTTAAATTATGTGATTGCTGGACAATCTTATTTGGGAAAAGACAAAATAAAATTGGCAAATTGCTTTACTGATCCAAGTATGATTCGTGAGACATTGATGTACGAATTATCGAATCAATATATGGATTGCCCACAAGCAAGTTTTGTAAAATTGTATATTAACGGTGGATACCGAGGAATATATACAAATACAGAGTCAATCGATAATGAATTTTTAAATGAATTCTATGGATCAAGTAATAATTCCTTTTTTAAATGCGACCCTATTTCCTTTGAAATCTATGGTGATAATTCGAATCTAGCTTTTCATGCAGATAGCATGGCTTATGACACTTTGTATGATATGAAATCTGACTTTGGACTTGCTGAATTACAGCAATTATGTTGGAATTTAGAGTTCAATGCGAGCAATATTGAACAATACTTGGATGTAGATAGGGCTTTATGGTTTTTAGCCTTGAGTAATGCTTTTGTTCATAATGATGGCTATACCGCATTTGCCCATAATTATTATATCTACAAAATGGACAATGGGTTGTGGAGCATTGTTTTATGGGATGTTAACATGTCATTTGGAGGCTTGCTATGGAATGGAACAAATCTTTTTCCATTGAATCTTCAAGCCCTTCAAAACCAGTCTCCCTTTTTACATGAAAGTGCATTCAATTTTCGACCTTTAATTGCAAGATTACTCGCACAACCTGAATTGAAGAAAAAATACATAGCGCATTACAAAACAATCATTGAAGAAAACTTAGCTAACAATTACTATTTTCAACGTGCTCAATTTATGCATAACTTGATTGATGCTGACGTACAGTTAGAACCTTATAATTCATACACCTATAGTGATTTTCAATCGAATTTAACGACAGATGTTGGGACATGGTTTGATTTAAGACCGGGCTTGTCGAATTTAATGATTGCAAGAACTACCTATTTAAATGGATTTAGTGAATTCCAGGTTACTGCCCCCAATATTAGCAATGTCCTTGTTTCCAACACACAACCCTTACCATTCAACACAATCAGTATTACTGCAAATACAACTAACGCGAGTAATTGTTACCTGTACTACCGACACCATCATTTTGACGCATTTTCAAAAATGATAATGCATGATGATGGATTAAATGGCGATATGGCAGCCAATGATGGCATTTTCGGAGTAAATATCCAAATATTAGATTCAGAAATGGAGTATTATATTTATGCCCAAAATGCTGATGCGGGAAAGTTTTCGCCAGCCAGAGCTGCTTATGAATACTACACAGTCGTACCATTGAAAGGCATTGTGATAAACGAACTAATGGCTGACAATACCAATGTACAGCCAGACCAAGACAATGAGTATGACGATTGGATTGAATTATACAACAACAGTACCGCCAGCATTGATTTAACGAACTATTTTCTATCCGACAATATCAACAACACTCAAAAATGGCAATTTCCTGATGGTACTGCCATTGCAGCTAACAGCTTTCTTATCATTTGGGCTGATAAAGATACCTTGCAACAAGGTTTGCACAGTAATTTTAAACTTTCAGCAAATGGTGAAACTTTGTTACTCAGTAATGCCAACGCCACGATTATCGACAGTATTACTTTTGCCAACCAACAAAGCAATGTGAGCTTTGGCCGTTTATTAAATGGCATAGGGAATTTCACATTTTTAGCGCCTACCTTTAACGCGGTAAATGAAAAAGAAGTTTTTCTTCATCTTCAGGAATCAATTACAAAATCCTTTGAGTTTTATCCAAACCCTGCCTCCGATCAGGTAAGGATTTCTTTAGCCGATACTTACCCAGATGCTATATTAACAATTTATACGAGTAATGGAAAAAAAATCAGGTCGAAAACACTGCTTGAAAAGCAAACTGATATTGATTTGAGTGAACTCGCTCCCGGTCTTTATTTTTTACAAATTGGTAATGAAGTAAAAAAATTAATAGTGAAGTAAAATAGCATTAGCAAAGTGATACTTAATTTAATGGTTCACCATAATTTTACTTTGTTCTCCATTTACAGCTAGTATATAAACGCCATTTTTTAAATCAGACACATCTATTTTTCTATTCGAAGTAAGCATTCCTTCCAATACTTTTATGCCATTTAAGCTAAATATAGCATAAGTTTGAATTTCAATATTGGATAATGATAATTGAATGAATTCATTAGCAGGATTAGGGTAAACTGTTAAATGATTTAATTTAGGTTGATTTAAAATTGACTTTACTTGAAAAACAGACTTTGTACCATCAAAATCATATTGAACCAATCGATAATAAGATTGACCGATCAATGGGTGATTATCCTTGATTGAATAATCAATTGTTTCACTTGAGTTTCCGCTACCTTTTACGGTTGCAATTGTCATCCAATTTGTGGCATCTACAGCACGTTCAATTTCAAATCTTTCATTATTAATCTCTGACTTAGTTTGCCAATTTAGAACCACCTCATTTGCTATAAGAGAAGCCTTAAATTTAGTCAAAGTAACAGGTAAAGCTGAATTAGTAATTGACCCAATGACCATGTTGTCCAAAAAA
This sequence comes from uncultured Putridiphycobacter sp., assembly GCA_965367695.1. Taxonomy (GTDB): domain Bacteria; phylum Bacteroidota; class Bacteroidia; order Flavobacteriales_D; family Crocinitomicaceae; genus Putridiphycobacter. The sequence goes on along the minus strand of CBDUKB010000232.1, from coordinate 1,356 downwards.
GTAGCATTATTTCCACTTCCATCCATTTGGCTTCCGATTACAATGTCTCCTGCCCCAACCCAGTATAAATTTCTATTATCAGGCCCGTCATTTGTCCATACAACAGCCCCGTCTACAGTTAAAAATCCCTCTCCAGTACTTGGTAAGTAATAAAATCGATATCTCCTGAAAGTGTTGTCGTTTGGAATGTTATAAGCATTTCCTGAAGACACTGTATTAAATCCTCCTGCGCCATCATCCACCCGATAAGTAACATCAAATTGATTGCCAGCACCAATATTTAGACTAGAACCACGTGTAAAAAATTCTGCTTGACTTTCTTCTCTATGATAATCAATTGAAAAATCTATTCCTGGAACATCAAATATTGAAGAATCAGCCAAAGTAAAGTTGATATCCAATTTAGGCGTGCCTGACAGGTTTGCGTTTAACCCATTCGTTCCACCTACACCTCCTGAAGCTGAAACGGCAGAGCTACTGACTGAAACGGCATCTGGTCCTACAGTCGCGGTTGTAACCGGATTTGAATCCCAATCGAACTGGCTGATAATTTGGCCAAAAGCACTAGATGTATATATAATTGATAATATGCAAATAAATATTTTATACATTTTTCAAAAGTTTCCTTTCTTCACTATACGTTTTAAACAAAAAAAAGGTTTTATTCAATGATAAAATCTCAAAATTTATGCCACAAAAAAAGTTGACCCTTTTAGCAAGATCAACTTCTTTAATAAGAAAAATTAAAACACCTTATTTTTTAATACAATTTTTAGTACAAGTATCTGTAAATCCTGACTCTGAAGCGGTATAATTAATAATAAGAGAAGAACCATTTAAGGTTCCATTCCCAGTAAAGTTAGTACCTTGAATCGTTTCATTGAAACTAAATTTATCTCCATTTACTGTTGCCACTACATCTACTCCAAAATCACCAAAATTATTAATAATGATTAATTCTACCCCGTTACTTGACTTTCCAATAGTAATAGAATAGCTATAATTTCCTGAACTACAAGACTCCGTTACATCATAAGTTGCTAAGAATTTATCTCTTGCATAGGTACAAGTACCATTATCTTCTTTAGCTTTTACATCATAATTTTCAGCTTTTGCATCAGTACATCCTTCCTTCTTACAAGACCCTAGCGTGATTAAAGAAATACCCATTAATAAAATAATACCTTTTTTTAAATTGAAAAATGTTTTCATACTTAATAAGTTTAGATTTTGAGATTACCTAAATATAACAATTTAATCAAATCAAATGTGATAAATAGTTAATTATCTGTGAATGGGTTGTAACTTTTACTGGTATTTATTTGTCTTATAGTTGAGTAATATTTATAAAAATTA
>CBDUKB010000231.1:0-4883 GCA_965367695.1 uncultured Putridiphycobacter sp. | reverse complement strand
GAATTCGCTTTTATTCTTTTTAACAATGCTATTTTATCAGGTGTCGTTGGAGTTTTATACACTAAATAATATCGCCCTTTACTTAAACCATTTTTTATAGCTTCTCCATTTAAACAATCAATGGCCAGATTAAAATTATTTAATGTTTTTTGAATCAGGCTGTTACTCGAAGAAAGATCAATAGCATTGAAAACAGTATAACTATTGCCTGCTCTAAATAAATCGAGTCGGATATTGGTAATAATGCTAGGGAAGTCTTCGGCTGTCAACACTGTTTTGTGACTAAATCCATTCAATCGTTTGTGTTTTGCAAATAATTGAAATTCCTTTTTAAAGGTATTGACCTTTTGAAATCCCGTTTTTTTGCCTTCCAATTCACCGCCAATATACTTTTGGTATAACACAGCCCTATCAACAGGAATATTTAATTCCATTATGTCACCATAAAACAATAACCCTCTTTTTTTAAGGACTAATTTATCTAGGATTCTTTTTGCATATGGAGGATCAAATAAATCAATAGTGGCTTCACCATTAATGATTTTATTGACATCATTTTGTAATAAGCTTAAACTTCTTTTAATGGCATTTCTAGCTTGTGGTTTCAATTGCTTTAATGCAAAATTTAATTTTGAGACTGAGAAATCAAAGGAAGGAATACCATCAGCATTCATCAAAATACCAATTGCAATTTGTTCACTGGATAAACGGTTTGTTTTAATATAAATAATTGAAAAAAAATGAGACATGGGATTCATTAATTTATAGTAAGTATAATTTTTCAAACCAATTGGGCACACTTGTATTCAATTGGTATTTTTTTATCCAAAATAAGTAGTAAGTTTTTAATTTATTTAAAAAAGACGCATTCATTAAAATCTTAAAACGCTCATTTAAAACCTCTTTATCACCATTACTTAAAGTATCAATTAACTTATTAATATAAGTCCTTTCAAAAGAATTTACATTTTTTTCATCTTGATCGATAAGCCTTAATTCAAAAATGAAAGTTTGTTTTTTGCCCCATTTAAGTCCCAAATTAAATTGCGAATTAGCAGTGATACAGTCTTTCATTTTCTGAAATAAAAACAATTCTTTTAAATTTAAAACCTCTTGTTTTGGAAATAAAAACCTTGGAGTTTCATCTACCCATTCAACAGTTTCAGGAATATTTTGCAATAAAATTAGCTTTTCATCTTGAAAGGTAAAACCTGTTTGAACAACATTAATTTTTAATTGTTTTAGTAGTTGATGAATCAATAAATCAGCTGGATTAAAATCACTAATTATATTAAACTCTTCAGCAGCACTATCAAGCCCTATGATTTGATTACTCCAAGCCAATTCTACATGTTGAAACATTTATTTAGCAGTATTTTTTAGCATGGGTACAAAACTGAAAACCCCTTTTCTTTCTTCACTTACTTCTCCACTTGCTGATTTGGTAATTAATATCATTTCTTGTTGACTCCCTTCTCCAACTGGTATAATCAACCTTCCATTGGGTTTTAATTGTTCTACAAGCTTTTGAGGGATAAAAGGAGCACCACAAGTGACAATTACCTTATCAAAAGGGGCAAAACTATCCCAACCTTCATAACCATCACCATATTTTAAACGTGGACTGTATCCTAACTTTGGTAAAATATGTCTCGTTTTTAAAAACAACTCCTTTTGTCTTTCAATAGAAAAAACCTTTGCGCCTAATTCACATAAGATTGCTGTTTGAAATCCGGAACCTGTTCCAATCTCTAATACTTTGTCTCCCTTTGTAAGTTCAAGCATTTCAGACTGAAATGCAACAGTATAAGGATGTGAGATGGTTTGATCTGCACCAATTTGAAAAGCCATGTTAGTATAAGCTTGCTCTGTGAAAGCTTTATCCAAGAAAAAATGTCTTGGTACCGCCATAAAAGCCTCCAGTACATCTTTATTTTGAATCCCTTTATTTTGTAAGGTTTCAACTAATTGCTTTCGCATTCCTTTATGTTTGTAAGAATCTTCCATATTGCATTGCCAAAAATAGCGAAGTTGACTAATTATCCTTTTGAAAAAAGACCAATTTAATTAACCAAATAATGTTTAAATTTTTAATTAGCTTAATGCTTTAAAACGAAAACAAGTTTTTTCATGATCGTTAACCATTCCTACAGCTTGCATATATGCATACATAATAGTACTTCCAACGAATTTAAAACCACGTTTTTTTAGGTCTTTACTCATAGCATCTGAAGCGGGAGACGTAACTAACACATCTTTAAAAGAATCTAGTCTCTTTTGTACGACAGTATGGTTTACAAATCCCCAAATATATTCATCAAATGAACCAAATTCAGCTTGTACTTTTTTAAATGCAATTGCAGTAGTTTGGGTGGACTTTATTTTTAATTTATTTCTAACAATCGCTGGATTAGTTGCTAATTCCTCAAGATAAGAGTGCGGATAAGCAATTATTTTATCGATATCAAAATTGTGAAAAGCTTTTCGATAACCAGCTCGCTTGTTTAAAATAGTCGACCAAGACAAGCCAGCTTGAGCCCCTTCAAGAATCAACATTTCAAACAGTTTTTGATCATCATGTATTGGAACACCCCACTCTAAATCGTGGTAATCTATTTCATTTTGAGATTTTACTGACCAAGCACACCTAATCTTTTCCATTTGAAACTAGTTTACAAAAACTTTTAGTTCTTTTAAAAAAGCAACGGGTTCTTTATAACCCATTATTTTTCCTTTTTTGGCTTCTTTTTTATCTAAAATTACAAAAGAAGGAAAACTCATTTGATTGCTCAATAAACTAACGGAAAGTGTATTATAACCTGCCCTTGCATTGTATTGTTTGTACTCGTATAAATTGCCATTATAAGCAATTGGTTCTTTTGATTCCGCATCCATTTTTACGGCATAAAAATGCTCGTTCATATAAGCCATTACTTCTGGATTTAAAAAGGTAGAAGCATCCATTTTTTTACACCACCCGCACCACTCAGTATAAACATCAACAAAAATGAATTTGGGATTTTTTTTATTTCTTTCAATGGCCGTTTCAAAATCTAACCATTCTATACCTTCATGCACTTTTGCTTGAGTGATAGTAGTTTGCGTAACTTCATCTGTTTTTTTACCAGATTCAACTAATGAATTACTTGACTTTGAAGTTCCACAAGCTGCAAGTCCAAATAATAAAGCAGCAATCATATATTTTTTCATCTTATAAGTTTTTTAATGTATAGTCTAATATTTTATCAAACAAGTGTAAACGGGTTTTTCCACCGTAAATACCATGGTTTTTATTAGGGTAAATAGCCATGTCGAATGCGATATTGGCTGCAACCATTTTATTAATCAATTCCATTGAGTTTTGCACATGCACATTGTCATCAGCACCTCCATGAATTAGTAAAAATTTACCTTTTAATTTTTCAATGTGGTTGATGGGTGAATTACTATCATATCCATTCGCATTTTCTTGTGGTGTACGCATGAACCTTTCTGTATAAATATTATCATACCAACGCCAATTAGTAACTGGTGCCACTGAAATCCCCATTTTGAACTGTGCGGCTCCTTTTGTCATACACAAAGCGGTCATATATCCACCATAACTCCAACCCATTACACCAATTCTTTTGGCATCAACATATGCCCATTTCCCAACCGATTTAGCAGCAGCTATCATGTCTTCCGTCTCGTATTTACCTAGTTGTAAATAGGTCGACTTTTTAAATTTTGCTCCCCGATACATAGTACCCCTGGTGTCAACTGAAATTACGATATATCCCTTACTCGCCAATAATTGGTGATACATATAGGTACTTCCTGTCCACATATCTTTGACCATATTACTACCTGGACCGTTATAAATATGAAAATAAACAGGGTATTTATTATTACTGTTAAAGTTTTTAGGTTTAATTATATAAGCATTCAATGAATCTGTTGCACCCATTATTTTAATAAATGCTTGCTGAGGCAATTGCATTTTTGCTAATTTTTCAGTCAAGGCTTTATTATCTTCTAACACCTGTAGTTGCTTTCCCTTTGCATTGTGCAAGGTGATCAGCGTTGGCTGATTTGCGTTTGAGTATGTATTGATATAATATTTCATCCCTGTACTAAAGTCCGCGTCATTACATCCTGTTAGGACCGATAATTTGGTTTTTTTCTTTCCATTGAGTCCAATTACATACAATGTTTTATACATAGCACCTTCTTCGGCTGAAACATAGTACACCAAACCTTTTTCTTCATCAACTCCTTTTAATTCAACCACATCCCAGTCGCCTTGCGTAATTGCTTTTACTGTACCGTCAAAACTGACCTTGTAAATATGCATGAAACCATCCTTTTCAGAAGTCCTTAAAAAAGCGTTCTCCTTTTCTAAAAAAATCAAATTATCATCCACTTCAACATAAGTATCCGATTGGTCAGTATAAATTATTTTTTGGGTACTTGTATGTCCTTTGTATTTGGCCGTCAAATAATCTTCAACCAATAAATAATCCAATTTATTTTGATGACGGTTCATGGCTAAAACACACAATGCATTTTCGTTGGTCCATTTCATCCGAGGGAAATATTCGTATTGCTGATCATTCTTCAGGTACATCATTGACTTCTTTTTATCAACATCATAAACCCAAACACTTAATTTTGAATTGTCCTCCCCTGCTTTTGGGTATTTAAAATCGTATATAAATGGGTAAGCATTCCCCAAATAATAATCCATTATAAACTCTTTTACATTACTTTCGTCAAAGCGATAAAAAGCAATTTGTTTCGAGTTTTCGGACCAATAAAATCCTTTTGTTATTGCAAATTCTTCTTCATATACCCAATCGGTTGCACCATTTATTATTTCATTGGCACTGCCATCATTAGTA
>CBDUKB010000230.1:0-4930 GCA_965367695.1 uncultured Putridiphycobacter sp. | reverse complement strand
TTCAATCCATCTGCAATGATTACTGAATAATCTCCAGCTACTAAATCTGTTATTGCTGATGACCCTTGACCGGTAAATGGCACCACTGGGTTGGCAGACCATGTATAAGTATAAGGACCACCAGTTCCTCCATTGTTTACTGTTACAGCGATACTTCCATCTCCTGCTCCAAAACAATTTAAGTCAGTTTGATTGACCGTAATATCGTATAATGGAATACTATTTAATGTAATGGAATCTTTTTCAACACAAGCATTCACATCAGTTACTGTGACAACATAATTTATATTTGCACATAAATCACTCACCATATTTGTACCTTGTCCAACTATTGGTGTAGGTGTCCAAGCATACGTAAAACCTGAACTATTTACAGTGCTAACTGAAATAGAACCATCACATAAGTCGTAACAGCTAGGATCAACTCCTGTTAAACTGACATCAATTGGCAGTGCGTTTAAAACTTCAATTGTATCTTTCACTGCAGTACAATTATTTGCATCTACCACCGTTACTTCATATTCTCCTGGACAAAGGTTAGTAATATTCAAGCCTGTACCAGCAGATGTATTTGTAGTAATGTTAACCCAGGTTGCAGTATAATTCGGTGTCCCACCTGTAATAGAAACTGAGACTTCCCCAGTGCATTGATCAAAGCAAATTAAATCTACTTTACTTAAAGTTAAAGCAATGGGATCAGGTTCTGTAATAACTATTGGGGCACTTTGAATAAAACAATTGCTTGCATCTGTTACCACAAGGTGATAAGTTCCTGCACAAAGTCCGGTTAAAATTGAATCTGTTATCCCTAAAGAAAGACCCGTAACATTATCAAACCATTCGAAGGTATAAGGCGCTACTCCACCGCTGGGTAAAGCTGAAATTTGTCCATCACAAACGCCTATACAACTCATAGGCATAACATCTGTGGTATTGGCGAATAACTCAGGTGAACTCATGATGGTAAAACTTAAAGTCGTGTCGCAACCACCAGGCCCATCTGCTATTAACAATTGATAAGCCCCCCCAACTAAATTATAAATACTATCTGTAAAATCTCCATCAATGGCCGTTGGAGGATTAGCAACTAATGTCCAATCATAAGTATAAACTGGCCCATTACCACCCAAGTTTACATTCACGGAAATAAATCCATCATTATCGTCGAAACAATTGATGTCTCCCTGATTTATTGATATATCAAATATTGCTGGTGCTGCAAAATTAAAAGTGTCTATTTCAACACATCCAGAATCAGTTGTTACTTCAACGATATAATCTCCTCCTAAACACAAGTTATTGATTGTTGGTGTAATCTCTCCATTATTCCATAAATATGTAAAACCTGCACCATTTGTAGGAGTTACGGTAATTTCCCCATCACAAATATCATAGCAGGATGGATTAATATTGCTAAATACATTATTGATTGGAAGACCATTTAATATTTCTAAAGTATCTGGTTCGCTCACACAACCACTGGCATCAGTGACTGTAATTTCATATTCCCCAGCACATAAATCTATCAAGTTGGCACTAGTGCCAGCATTTGTACTATTGGTAATATTTTGCCAATTATAAGAATAGTTAGGTGTTCCACCACTCACAATAACATTCACCCTTCCAGTACAAGAATCCAAACAAGCAACATCTACTTTTGAAAGCACATAAGTAATTTCAGTAGGCTCAACTAAATTTGCTACACCACTAGTCGCAATACAGCCATTAATATCTATAATAACAACAAAATAATCACCTGCGCACAAGCCTGTCGCAATCGAATCGGTATTGCCAATTGCCAAACCACTTACATTGTCAAACCAATTATATGTATATCCTGGTACACCACCACTTGGTAGAGCTGCAATACTACCATCACATACTCCAAAACAAGAAGGATTTATTGCATTAGTGAAGTCAGCTATTAAAACTGGCGGGTCAACTATCTGCACAATGGAATCTTGCGGACAACCGTCAACGTCAGAAACGGTAATTGTTACACTACCTGCAGCGTAGCCTATGGCATGATTGGTGTTTTGACCCGAAACAGGTGCAGGTGCGTAACTATAAGTGTAAGGACCACCATTCCCGCCTGTTTCATTGGAAATCATTATTTCAGCGTCCGTATCACCATTACAAGAAGGTGGAATAATACTGACATCAAATAAAATTTTTGGTGGAGCACTCACATTGACTGTGTCTATAACCTGACAGCCATTTGCATCTGTAACTGTATATTGATTTACACCAACACAAAGCATCACTGGATTAGTACCTGTTTCACCATTATCCCAATTAATTGTTAAAGCACCGGTACCTCCACCAGCAAGTAAAGAAGCAGAGCCATCACAAACACCAAAACAAGAGGGAGAAACAGGTGAACCTTGCAATATTGCTGCAGGCTCAGATACTCCTGAAACAGAAACATTTACAAAGCATTTGGCGTATGCACCACCACCCAATGATTGAGAGGAGTCAATTACCCATACAGTTGGATTACCGGCACAAATCCCGGTTAAAAGTGGACTTGACGAAAATGGACCATTAATATTTAAACCGAATCCATAAGGCCCACTAGTACCTGATGCAGATGCTGTGATTTCAGCATCACATACACCAAAGCAAGAAATATCAGAACCGTTATAATCACTTGTCACATTAGCATTTAGCGTAAGCGAGCCACAAACAGAGGTTGCTTTTGTCACTAAAGGCCCTGCATATTGACCTGGATATAAACTATCAATATCTTGGTTGGCAGTCAAATAAATGTCTCCTTCTTTTTTACTAACTTTTCTTAAATCACAAAACGTGATGGGCCTTAAAGTACTACCAGTACCATAAACTTTAGTCTTACCAAAATCTAACCTACCTCCTGCAAGTAACTTATTTTCGAAATGAATGCTTTTACAACCAATATAAATTGTATGATCAATTGAGACTTGAAGATTTGAGTTTATTACCCAATCTCCATCAAGAATAGAAAAATTACCAAGAATTATATTATTTTGAACATCAATGACACCTAGAGTGCCATCTGCAACAATATTTGCAACAATATTACATGCTGTCAAAATGGAGATTTCTGAACTTATGGCAATTTGACTTCCTTTAAAATAAGGATATAAACTGGAATTAATATAAATTGACTGAATATTTACCTTTGAAAAGTATACAATTTGATTAATAGCTGAAAAAGAATTTTCATCAAAAATCACTCGATCCTCTTTTCCAGGCAAAACACTAGCAGGTTCACCTCCAGAACTTAAAGACCAATTATTTGGATTATTCCAATCACCTGATTGACCAACCCAATATACATCTTTGGCATTTAGCGTATTACATAAAAATATAAAAAGAAAAGGCAGTAAACTTTTTATTGACATAAGCAATTTTCGATTCAAGAGTCTAAATATATCGAAAAAAGGATTAATTTGAGAACGTTTTGTTAAATAAGTTTAACAGATTGATTGTTAAAGACAATTTTGAATTCTTTAAGCTACTCATATATGGCACAAGTATTCACTCCAAAAGAACGAGGAGTTGCACATGCATTATAGCCAAAAAGTAGTTCATGGGATTGACCTCCATAATTTTGCAATTTAGAAGTCATGAATTCAAAGGAGTACCCCAAGGAAATAAAATCACCAACTTTAACTCTAAATTGGGCTGTTAATGCATCAGTTCTCCTGTAACCTAAACCAAAAGAAATGACGTTTTTATAATCAAATATGGCGGACAATTGCAAATCAAATGGCATTGCTTTCGTTTTAACAAACAATAATGAAGGAATAAAATTCCATTCTTTTGAAACCTTGTATCTTCTTCCAGTTGTAATGTATAAATGTCTTTGAAAAGTATTATCTTCTCCAATATATTTAAGCTTATTATTAAACAAATTGTGAATACTTAACCCTACATAACCTCTTTTTCTATTCCACCATATACCGAATCTAGCATCTGGAAAAACCAATGATCTTTGTGCATTAGATACTGTGGCATCTGGATTAATGGTTGTCAAAGTAAAAGCATCAAAACCAACTTGTTTCATTCCAAAAGACAATCCGTAGGAAAGGGTATTGTTTCTAATCAAAGTAACTTTTACTGCATAAGTTGCATGCGCTTCAGAACGGGACCAAGGACCAATATCGTCTTTCCGAAATTGAAGTCCAACTCCGTGTTTTGGCGCATTGATTGATCTTGATTTTTTATTAATTTTAATTGGCGCACTAAAACTGAAGAAACCTGAATTTGGGGCACCCTCTATTCCAAGCCATTGCATCCTATACCCTGCCTTTACATCAATGCACTTTTTATCTCCTGCCAAAGCAGGATTTAAGCTAAACTGATTATACTGGTATTGTGTATAATGTGCTTGTTGTTGACTCCAACAAAAACTAGTTAAAACTGAAATAAAAAATAAAGTAAGTATCGTTTTAAACATTATCTTAATACAGTTATGGATCCCCTATAAACATTTTCGGCATCTGAAGTATCTTTATCTCTTAAGTCTATTACATAAAAATATGTAGATGCAGGAACAGGATTACCTTTATAAGTGCCATCCCAAACATTGTTACCATTATTATACCCAACTGTCCGAAAAACAACTTGACCGGAACGGTCGTAAATAATTACTTGATTATTCAAATATTGATCAATGAACCCGACCTGCCATACATCATTGTTAAAATCTCCGTTTGGTGTAAATGCATTCGGAATATCCAAACCGCTTTTTATCGTAATATTCATTTCGTCGGTTTTGGTACAATTACCATTAGTTACCAGTAAAAAATAAGTGGTCGAAACTGTTGGAGATGCTATGGGATTAAAAATATTATCTGCACTAATACCTGTTGCGGGCGTCCATACTGGTGTTCCTATTCCAGTACCAGCAATGGTAACAGACTTCCCTAATTGCAACAATAAATCA
>CBDUKB010000229.1:0-4937 GCA_965367695.1 uncultured Putridiphycobacter sp. | reverse complement strand
GCACTGCTTGACTAAATGAATATCCTGTTGCGTTCTTCATGATTTTTGCGCCAGTAGAAGAATTTTCAAATGACAAAACCGCATCACTTACCGAGGAGTTTGAATCTTTCAAAACCAGAAAGAAGGTGAAATCATTAGAACCATTTAAATTACTCAATGGATTAAAAGACTTCAAGTATTCACTATTACTTGCGTTAAAAAAAGGGACAGGGTGAAAGCCCGGTTTATTATACAAACTAGTTTTTACCTTAGGGCCATTGCTTACTAAAGAAGCATTATTAAAGTCCTTGCTCTGTTCATCCCATTCTGAAACATTACTATTATTTAAGAAGCCATCAAATGTTTCAGATTCGTATAAAGCTGAAATTCTTGAAAAACCTTGTTCTCCAGGAGAACCAAATTCATCTACTGAAATTAAAGTAGATTCTAGGGGCAATGCACAATAAGTGGCGATTGCTTTGTAATCTCCAACACTCGTTACTTGTAAACTATCATTTGTCTCACCGCCAATTGGATTGTTGTCCTTATACCATTGGAAACCCGAATAAATTTCAGGGTCCTCAATTGATATATATGCTGGATTCCCTTCACATAAGTCAAGCCTCGCTTTTCCATTACCAATAAATAAAGGATCTGATGTACTATATTCCACATCTCGATCAGAAAACGCTGACATGTATCCAGCACCTCCAATATTGTTACTAGCTCCTAAAAATCCCACCGTTACTTTTTCATCCGCAGTTATAAAAACGTCTGTTACACTATTTCCTATGTCATAAACAAAAGTTCTAAAATCCGTAATAACGGTACCCGGTAAGTTTTCTGTTGAAGGCCCAACAGTTACTAAAGTGGTGCCCGCTTCATCCTTTAAGACTACTGTGGATGATACAGGACTAGTTACAGTGATTACCGAATTGTTCCCAAACTGCTCCGCATCATGAATATAGATTGAATCAGACCCTACACAATCAGCTAAAGGTGGAATTAGATTCATACTACTAGTGGTATTGTTAGAATTTCCAAATAAAGTTTGATATATCAATACGGGTTGATTGGTTGTAAAAGACATATTATCATGACCAATTGTACCAGATGGGGTTGAAGAAGCTGCATTCCAGTATCCTGTACCGGTCAAGGTTTTATAACTTCCTTGTCCGACAATGGTATCTAAATCACCTGCTCCTGAGGTAATAAAAGTAGTATCTGGCTGGGTGGCAATGGCAATAAATTTTTCAACTGAGTTATTACCAGTAGATGTATTTTTACCGCGAACCAAAACATATTTAGTTCCTGCAAATTTTGCTGGAATTAATTGATCAATGCCAATATCTCTAGACCCACCAGAATTAGCAGGTCCTGTCCAAGAACCAGTATTGACTGCTATTTCTTTATCTGATACAATACGAATACCATTGTATTCATCCATGTTAATTCCAATGATGGTCATGGAATCTTTCGTTTGGGCAACAATATAAGACTGCCCTGCATTTAAAGTAAAGGTTATTGGGTCGGCAGTTTTTGGTACCCCGCTATTGGGTTGCCCATAAAAAGTGACCCCTGGATTAAAACCACTGATGGTAACATTGGTATTGTTTTTTGTTGCCATCACGGCAATAAAGTGACAATGCTCCTTATCTGCTGAACTGGTTCCAGTACCAGCAGCTTGAAAACCAGCGAAGAAATTAGTTCCTAAAGCAGTTGTGCCCTTACAAGTTAGCGAGGCGCCTTGTGCTCCAGCTAAGTGACGAATGTTAGCGAAAAATGGGTAATCAGCTACTAATTTATAACCACCAGTATCAAGTACCGTATTTAAGGAATTTCTAGAAAAAATGTTTTCAGTATTATAACCAGTATTGTTAAATTTCAATTTAACCGGGGTAGAACGGGATAAACTAAATACTCCAGTACTTACTTCTGAAGAATTGATGTCGTTATAATCTGCAAACAAAGCACCATCACCACGGGTAATCTTTACATTAAAAGCTGTAGCTCTATTAGTAGATAGTATTAAATAATGGTCCTTACAACCGTTATTACTTGTCTTAATTTGGTTACTTACAAAAACTGGAGGAAGGTAATGTAAAGTGTCGTACTGTGCATATGCATTCGTCCCAATTATAAGAAAAAGCATTAATACAATTTTTGTCATCATAGCTAAATATTTTCAAAATAGCTCCTAAATTCCTAGTCGATTGTAGCGACTAAAACCTTAGAAACTTTCCAAAATTTAGCGGGGTCAATTATGGTTAATGTGTGTTTATTATCTTTTGATTCAAGTTGATAAGATGAAGAAGGATGATCTGAAATGAACTTAATTTTTTTACCTCCATCCATTTCAATTTTAGTGATTTTACTAATATCTATTTTTGTAAAATACTCCATGTTTACTTCATCATTCAATTCCATTTTTTTACCAATTCCAATAAACCCACCTTCTTTTACTAATACGCCATTCTCCTCTAATTCATCATAAGTACCATAAGCGTAATAAGCTGTGTTTAATTCCATAATAGTTTCAGCTGCTAAAGTAGATTGTTCTTGATAGGCTTCTAATAACTCAACATACTCTCTGTCTAAATCAGACAATTCAGTACGTAACATTTCAATTTCTTGGTCTTGCGTCTCTATTTTAGCCAATAAATTGTTAATCAGTTTTTCTAATTCACCAATTTTGCCATTGCTATTTTTCAATTGCTTATTTAAGGAAGAAACTTTTTTAGCATTTGCTTCTCTTAAGTAATTTATATTTTGAATTTCTTGTAATATCCATTGCTTGCCATCCTCTGCCAATTCAACATCTTTAGATTTTAATCGAATTTCATCTTCTTTTAAATTAATCATTGAAAGATTTTCTTCAATTTCGTTAAATAATAAAATTGACTCATTCAATACAGAATCCTTTTCAGCCAATTGATCTTTTAACACCCTATTTTCCGATTGCAATAAAGCCAATTCTTCAGCACTTAAACCAATGTTGGAATCTGTATTCGTATCTTTGCAAGCACTCATACCCAAAACAACTATAATTGATGCACAAATTAAACTTAATCTTTTCATAAATGAAGGTTTATATCTTTCAGAACAAATGTAAATAATTATTAATACTTTTACCTCAATTTTAATTGACAAATTAAATTTATTATAAAGAGTAAGTTGTTAATTAATAAGTAAACAAAAACAACACCAAACCAAGTCTTAACGTATTTTAAGTGAAATCTATACCAAATTACTTTTTAAATTTCTTAAAGAAAATTATCTTCTTTGCCTTTGTTTTTTCTGTACTCAGAATTTGCTTTCTTCTTTTCAATAATAATTCATTTCCTACTGTTTATTTTACTGACTTTTTAGTTGGGTTTTGGTTTGATTTAATCACCACTGCTATTTTGTTTTTACCTTTATTAATTATTGAGCTTTTCCCAAACCCATACCGGCATACGACATGGTTTAATATCGTTTTAAAAACGTTTTACATTATTGTATTTACTGGTGGAATCATCATGAATATTGCTGACATAGAATATTTTAAACATACATCAACAAGAAGTACTGGCTCCACATTAACAATGTTAAGTTATGGAAACGATTTATGGAACCAACTCCCCTCTTTTTTTCGAGATTTTTGGTACCTGTTAATATTATTAATCGCTTTAGTTTGGCTAAGCATTGTTTTTTATCACAAGTATTGCAAACCAAAACCCGAGAAAGTTCCCCTTATAAAACAGCTATTTATTTTTATCATTTCAGCCGGACTTTTAGTTAGTCTAGGTCGAGGTTGGGGTTTGAGACCCATAGCACCCATTAACGCTTCTAAATACACCATAGATCAAAATGTTCCCTTGGTGTTAAACTCAGCCTTTACTATCATTAAATCAATTGGTAATGAGAATTTGGACGAAAAGCATTATTTCGATTCTTTACAAATTAATAGGTGGGTAAATCCGATAAAACAATTTGATAAACAAGCAAAATTGGTCAAACCTAATATTGTTTTAATACTGCTAGAAAGCTTTTCTGTTGAATATATAGGTAGTATAAATGGAGATTCCGTTTCATATACACCATTTATTGACGAATTGGCAAAAGAAGGCATGTTATTTACGAATTGTTATGCCAATGGAAAAAAATCAATTGATGCCGTACCTTCAGTAATATCCAGTATCCCCAAATTAATGTCAGAAGAGTTTATTACCTCTAAATATTCGACTAATAAAATTGAATCATTGCCGAAATTACTGAATAAATTAGGGTACCAATCTGCTTTTTTCCATGGTGCTACAAATGGTTCTATGAATTTTAACCAGTTTGCAGCAAAAGCACAATTCGGTCAGTATTTTGGCAGAACCGAATACAATGATGAAACTGGTTTTGATGGTACTTGGGGAATTTTTGATCATTTATTTTTGCCTTGGACAATCGACAAAATGAATGAATTTTCAAATCCATTTTTTAGTACCATATTCACCATTTCCTCTCACCCTCCTTTTACCATTCCCGACTCCTTAAAAAGTCAGTTTAATAAAGGTCCTAACAAAATGCATGATGCCGTTCGTTACGCAGACTATAGTTTGCGATTATTATTTGAAAAAATGAAAAAGCAAACTTGGTTTGATAACACACTATTTATTGTTACTGCCGACCATACACCAGCTTCCGGCACTCCTATTTATTTTAAAGAAATGGGGAATATGCACATCCCTTTAATTTTTTACCACCCGACTTACAAAGCCTTAACAGGCACATCTGAAAAAATAGTTTCCCAAATAGACATTTTACCTTCTGTATTACAATTAATCGGATATGACCAGCCATTTTTCAGTTTTGGTAGCAGTGTCTTTAGTGCTGAAAAGGGGTTTAGCGTATCGAGAATTGGAAATAAATACCTTATTTTTGGTATGCAATATTTCTTAGTTTTTGAAAATGGAAAAATGATTAAAATG
>CBDUKB010000228.1:0-4950 GCA_965367695.1 uncultured Putridiphycobacter sp. | reverse complement strand
CCTCTGATTAACAGTCAGATGCTCTAACCAGCTGAGCTAAGGAGGAGTTTAAGGTTTCTGATGTTTCCTTAAGCGAGTGCAAATATATGTAAAAGAAATTTTCTCGCAAAAAAAAAATACTGTTTTTTTAAAAAAAAATAAATTTATGCGATTAACTGTTGATTATCAGAACAAATCATCATCCAATTCTGAATCATCATCATAATTTACTTCATCATTTGAATCATCATCCTCATTTTTGACGCCATTTCCTGGTCTGAGTATATTTGTTTTTGAAACATTTAGTCTAATTTCCGTTTTGATAGATTGGTCATCTTGCAGGTATCCTTTTGGAAAAGGTGTACCAATTACTTCAACAAGTGTACCTGTTTTGAGGTATTCTAAAATTCTCAAATTAGCGCCTTCTCTTTTCCAAATAGTACAATTAATCCAAGTAGTTTTTGTTCGTTGTTCACCGGTTCTTTTGTCTTTCCAATTTTTATTGTGTGCCACGGGAAAATTAATCGCTACGACGCCATTGTCCATATTTCGAACTACCGCATCTTTTCCAATATTTCCAATCAAACGTGTTTCAAATACAGTTGCCATAGTTTGGTATAATTCATTAAATTTGTTTGTACTAAATTAGTCATTATTTTAAAACATGATAAAAATAGTGATTGAATAAACGAGTGATTCATTCAAAATGAACAATAAAAGCATCTTTATATCCTTTTTCTTGAACCTCCTTCTGTGCTTTTCTAGCTAACTTCTTGGTTTCAAATGGTCCAATAAAATATTTATACTTATACATGCTAGTAGAATTTATTTTCACCCTTTCAACCGGGTATGCTAATCTTTTGAATTCAGGAATGTCTATCTCCAATGGATCTATTGAGGACATAATTTGTACTTTAAAAGAAGGACCTGTTGCTTCAACAGGTGTAAAATTAATTTTTGGATAAGTTACTTTCAAATAAGCACGCGTAGCTCTAAATATAGCCGAGGCAATAATTTCCTGTCCATATTTACTATTCAAATAGTTTGCTTCAGCAGGATTGGTTAAAAATCCACACTCAATTAAAACAGTTGGCATTTTTGTAAACTTTAATATTTGCAAGGAATGCCCAATATCAGCACCAGTTTTAATCCCCCTACTTTTTCTTCCAGCCCTGGTTTTAAACTGTTTTTCTATTTGCAAAGCCCATTTATAACTTTCTTTGGCTTCAAAATTATGAATATGGGTTTCCGTACCGCTAATTTCGGTATTTTCACTTCCATTACAATGAATACTCATCATATAGTCAACCCCTTTTGAGTTGGCCATTTTTACACGATCATCTAAACTTGGGTAAACATCTGTTGTTCTTGTGTACAAAACAGTCACATTCGATAAATTATGCTCTAAATAATGCCCTATTTTTTGCGCAATTAATAAATTCAAGTCTTTTTCAGGCAAATGTCCCAACCCTACTGATAAATGACCAGGGTCTTTACCTCCATGTCCAGGGTCAATTAAAATAGTTATATTTTCTTTGTCAGTTCCAAAACCATAAAAGGTGAATAAAAGAAATAAACAAGTAAAAAATTTAAACATAGTCATATAATTAGTCGCTAAATTAATGAAATGAATAGCGCTTCATTTTACTTCTGAATGAATTAATTCAAATTAATTTGTTTATAACCTAAAACGGGGACATAAAGAATTTTCTTTTTAAATAAATAGTTCTTAGATTTGGAGCGATATACGTAAATAGGTAAATAGGATGAAAACAGTTCAATTTAGAGAAGCACTAAGAGAAGCAATGTCTGAAGAAATGAGAGCAGATAAAAGTGTATTTTTATTAGGTGAGGAAGTTGCCGAATATAACGGAGCTTATAAAGTTTCTCAAGGAATGCTTGACGAATTCGGTTCAAAAAGAGTGATTGACACCCCTATTGCGGAACTAGGTTTTACTGGAATTGCTGTTGGTGCTGCCATGAATGGTTTACGTCCAATTGTTGAATTTATGACTTGGAATTTTGCCATTTTAGCTGCCGATCAAATCATTAATTCAGCAGCCAAAATGTTACAAATGTCAGGTGGACAAATTGGTTGCCCGATTGTATTTAGAGGTGGGAATGGTACCGCAGGACAGTTAGGCGCAACACATTCTCAAAGTTTTGAAGCGTTTTATGCACATGTTCCTGGCTTAAAAGTGGTCACCCCATCTACACCATACGACGCTAAAGGATTATTAAAAGCTGCCATTAAAGATAATGACCCTGTACTTGTGTTGGAATCTGAAAAAATGTATGGTGATAAAGGAGAAATTCCAGAAGGTGAATACATTATTCCTATTGGTGTTGCTGATATTAAAAGAAAAGGTACTGATGTGACCATAGTTTCTTTTGGTAAAATTATCAAGGAAGCACACAAGGCTGCCGAAGAACTAGAAAAAGAGGGAATTTCAGTAGAAATTGTCGATTTGCGTTCTGTTCGTCCTATCGATTATGGAACCGTTGTAAATTCAGTTAAAAAAACGAATAGATGTGTGGTTGTGGAAGAATCTTGGCCACTTGCCTCTATTGCTTCTGAAATTGCATACCATGTTCAGAATTATGCCTTTGATTATTTAGATGCTCCAGTAAAACGTGTGATGCAAAGTGATACCCCTTTTCCTTTTAGTCCACCTTTAATGGCTGAGGCTTTACCAAATGTTGCAAGAATTATTGCAGCGGTGAAATCAACTATGTATAAATAAACAAGCAAATGGCTGAGGCTCGTTTAAGTAATATATTTAAACATGCACACAGTCACAACCCTGCTATTCTCGATTTATTGGTCAATACTACCATTGGAACCAATGGGGCTCAATATACGCATTTACACACCCCAGTAAAAATTGGCTTTTTACACAAACCTCATTTTTTTACCATTTACAGGAAGGAAAAAGCGATTTCAAATATTACCATTTGCGAGCGACCAATTATGGTACAGGAACAATTAATTGACACTTTTTACATCCGGTATTTTGCCTTCGATAAGCGTTTTCAAACACGAGGCAAAGCAAATAAAAAAGGAAAACCATCTTTATTTCAACAATACTTCACCCAACTATTAGCCACAAGTAACCTCAATGTTGAAGCACCATTATTCAATTCGGCAATCTATTGGGCAATTATTGACCCTGAAAATAACCGTTCATTGCAAATGGCTGAACGGTACCAATTTGAATCTATTGCAAAAATTAAAACTTGGGCATTTAGTCGTGTCAACTTAAAAAGAGATGAAAATGTTACTCCAATCAAAGCTGAAGAAAAGGAAACAGTTTGGAATCATTTGAGGGAATTTTATCAACACCACAGTGGTTTGTCCAAAGTGCATTTATTTGAATCGGACAATTATTTTGTTTACCGAGAAAATGGTAAAATAGTCGCGGGTATTCAAGCCAATCCTGTTGTTTGGAAAATTCATGCTTTACCTGGAAAGCATGGTAAAAAGCTCGTTAAAATACTACCTTACCTTCCTTTTATTAATCGATTAATGAATCCGAAAAAATTTAGCTTTTTAGCGACAGAAGGTTTATTTTGGGTACCGAATCAGGAAGACAAAGTCAAAAAACTTTTAGAAGGTGTTTTGGCGATTCAACAATGTCATTCAATTATGTTGTGGACAGATGAGAAGGACCATAAATTAAACAAGCAAATTCAAGCGTGTAAACCAGGTTTATTGCAAAAAATAAAGGCAGACCAAGCAGTGGATTTATTGATGAAGTTTAATCAGGTACCAGAAAATTTAAAAAGTAAAATTAAAAGTTCCCTACAATATATATCGGGATTTGACACTACTTAATAATTGATCAATCCTTTTTCTGCATTCATGATAATTTCGTCCAATGTGTCTCTCACTTCACTTAATTCAAACGAAGTAACTAATTTTATTCTGTAATCTTTAAAGTGTGGAATACCTTTAAAATAATTTGAATAATGTCTTTTCATTTCATTTACTGCCAATACTTCTCCCTTCCACTTTACTGACATTTCCAAATGTCTTTTTGCAACTGCTACTCTATCGGCAATAGTTGGAGGTGGCAAATGTTCACCTGTTTTCACAAAATGTTTAATCTCGTTAAAAATCCATGGGTATCCAATACTGGCACGGCCAATCATAATACCATCTACATTATATTTTTTTTTGTATTCAACTGCCTTTTCTGGGGAATCAATGTCACCATTTCCAAAAATAGGTATGTGGATGCGAGGATTATTTTTAATTTCTGCAATTAACCGCCAATCAGCCTCTCCTTTGTACATTTGTTTTCTGGTTCGGCCATGCACCGACAAAGCTTCAATACCGACATCTTGCAAGCGTTCTGCGACTTCAGTAATGAATTTAGTATTATCATCCCAGCCCAATCGTGTTTTAACCGTTACAGGTAACTTGGTCGCGTTTACAATCTCTTTGGTCATTTCCACCATTTTTGGGATATCTTGTAGAATTCCAGCTCCAGCTCCTTTACATGCTACTTTTTTAACGGGGCAACCGTAATTGATGTCAATTATATCAGGATTAGTTCGTTCAACTATTTCAGTAGTCTTACGCATACTCTCAATTTCGGAGCCAAATATTTGAATCCCTATTGGGCGCTCATATTCATAAATGTCTAATTTTTGAACAGACTTTGCTGCATCTCGAATCAATCCTTCAGAAGAAATAAATTCAGTGTACATTAAATCAGCACCATTTTCTTTACAAAGCGCTCTAAATGGTGGATCGCTTACATCCTCCATGGGTGCAAGTAACAATGGAAAATCACCAAGATTTATATTTCTGATTTTAACTGACATATCGGGTGCAAAATTAGTACAAAAAAAAAGATGTTTAACAAGTAAACATCTTTTAAAATTTTTAATCTACGATAATATTACTCATCATCAGCGATATCCAGTTGTCCTCTTCCTTTTGATTTACCCATTTTATAAAAGATA
>CBDUKB010000227.1:0-4973 GCA_965367695.1 uncultured Putridiphycobacter sp. | reverse complement strand
CCTCGAAAATATCATCAACTTGTTCTTCTTTCATTTTCCATGCTTCTAGTCTGCTTTTAATGGTGCTGTGCTGAATTTGTGCAGGTTGATTTTGAACTTCCTGTAAAAGCATACGAAAACGCTTTCTAGAGAACTTTTTGTTTTTCTCTCCACCAAACTGATCGTGGTACCCATCTGAAAATAAATAAATACTTTCTAAACTTGATAAGTCAACTTCCGACTGGGTAAAAGGTTTTCTTTTATCGTAGGTGCCAATGGGTTGTTTGTCTGCAGCTAAAGTTTGTAACACTCCATTGCTAAAATAATAAGCTAAATTATTGGCCCCTGAGAAATATAGTTTGTTTTCTTTTTTATCAATGCAGATTAAGGAGCAATCCATACCGTCGTTTACAATCACTTCACTTTTTGAAAAATGAATCGCCAATTCCTCCACCGCACGGTCCAGTATTTTAGCTGGTGCCGACAATTGATACTCCTTTACAATCTTCGTTAATAATCGGCTGCAAATCACACTCATTAATGCACCAGGGACTCCATGACCGGTACAATCTGCTACTGCAAAAAATGTCAATCCTTTATTTTCTTCTTGCCAATAAAAATCACCCGACACAATGTCTTTTGGCTCGAACAGTATAAAGTGTTGCTCAAAAACATAACCTAACTCCTTGGCGTTTGGTAAAATTGCCTTTTGGATATTTTTTGCATAATTCAAACTGGCTAATATTTCACTGTTCTTTCTTTGTACTTCAATAATTGCAATTTTTCTCAATTGATTGGAACGCAATAACAATAAAAACAAACCACTAATAATAACTATTGATGTGATTGCCAGAATGAGTAAGTTTCTTTGGGTATTGATGGTAGAATCTTTGAGTTCTATATCTTTTCCTTGTTCTTTAATTACTTTTTTGTTTTCACCAATGGTTTCTGTAGTAGATTTTATGATGTCTTTTTTCTGGGTGATTGTTTTTACTTGACTTTTAATTATTCTTTGTGCTTCGCTTAACTCAATGAGCCAATCCTTTTGATTGAAAATTCTTTTTTTACCTTTTAAATACTTAGAATCAACTGTTATTCCTTTCTCATTTAATCTTTTTTCATTCACTTCATAAATCACTTCTTCTTTCGTGTTTATGGTGTAGTTTAAAGGAGAAGTACCAAATGGTAGATTTTCTGTCAACAAAATATAATCAGTATTACCTATGATTTCTTTTAATTCATTGGGTTTAATTTTTGTTTCACCCGACAGAATAATAAAATCGACATTTTCAATGGATTTTAATCGTCCAAAACTCACCACTTTGACTTTTTTATTTTGAATTTTTACGCCTTCAAAAGCAGCTTCTAATTGCTTTGTAATTTTCCTAATTTCACTTCCTCTTCCAACAACTCCAATTTGAAAATATGTCGGGGAAGAATTCGCCAAAAGGGAGGTACTGTAAATGGTTTCAACAATAAAATCAACTTTTAATTTTACTTTTTCTTCAGATGTACCTGCAAATGAATTGCTTGTGATAAAAAAAAGTAAACACAAGAGTAAAAACAGGGGTTTTAAGGGGGATTTTCTTTTCAAAATAGAGGCGTTTTATAATTCAATACTACAAAGTTTAACACATTAAAACAACTAAGTAACATGAATAATTTCAGAAGAAATTGAATCAAAAAGCATTCCATGTTCAATGCTTTTTTTAAATCACTTAAGCGTCAAAACATTGAACTTATAATTACTTTAAAAAGTACATTTTTAAGTTCCCTTTATTTTTTGCGGGAATTTCACCTCTATACTCAAATTTAAATTGAGACCCTGCTTTTTTATAAACCGATTCCGACACATTTATATGGTCAACTGCACCCGAAGCTTCCATTCTAGCCGCTATATTAACGGTATCTCCCCAAACGTCGTATGCAAATTTTTTAGTCCCTACCACACCTGCTATTACTGGACCAGTATGAATGCCTATTCTTATACCTAAATTTATAGGTTTATTTAAACTAGCAACGGGAACAGCTAGTTTCATCAAGGCTTTAATTTCAATTGCTGCCTGTAACATCACATTGATGTGATCGGGATTTTTTGAAGGAATGCCGCTTACACACAAATAGGCATCTCCAATAGTTTTAATTTTTTCAATCTCATATTTTTCAATGATTTCGTCAAATTTACCAAAATAAAAATCTAAGACAGCAACAATTTCAGCTGGGGAATGCTCCTCAGAGAATTGAGTAAATCCTTTAAAATCAGTAAACAACACGGTTGCTTCTTTATGAAGTCTTGAGGTAGTTTTGCCATATTTTTTCAATTCCTTGGCAATTGATTTTGGTAAAATATTTAATAGTAATTTTTCAGATTCTGCTTGACTTGTTGCAATGACTTCGTTTTTTAACAAAAGGGTCTTGTTGGTTTTGACTTTTCTTCTATAAATGATTAAGATAAACAAAATGAGTAGTGCAAAAATTACCGTGAGGAATAAAATTAAATTCCTCCTTATTTCTAATTGTTTTAATTCATTTTCTTTTTTTTGATTATCAAGTGCTAGTTCTGAATTAATTAAAGCGTTTTTTAATTGTATTGCACTCAGCGAATCAATTGACTTATTTTGTGCTATAATTTCACTTTCAGATTTAATGACTGTCGTTTCTAGGTCATCAATTGAATCGAGTAGGGCTACGGTTTTTTTATGGGCTTGGTCTTTGTACAGTTTAGCAAAAGCAGCATAATGTGCCAAGGATTCTTTATAATAAATTAAATTGTTTTTTAACTCTGCCAGGGCTAAATGGCAATCCATTTCCAAGGGAATATCTTGCGATTTTTGTGCTTCATTTAAAGCTGCCTCCATACTCCGAATTGCCTTTACAATCCGTCCTTTCTCCATCAAGGCAATCCCTTGATTATAATGCGCATTAGTATCTTGACTGTATAAATTTAAGTTGAATAGCAATAAAGTCAAACACAGGAAAAATAGCTGCATAGTCATTTTAGTTTTCACAAAGGAAAAATAGCTATTAATTTTGGATATGATTTATTAATAAGTAAGATTTAATAAAAGCAAAATTATTTTGCTTTTATACTGCAACCAATTGCCTTTGTAACTGCTGGACTAATTTTCTCTCCTTTTTCTAAAGCATTGATCGCGTTTGCTAAAAACTTTTCTTTTACTGCAGATTCGTCTCTTGCATTGTCATCAATCGCTCCAATGTATTGTACTACTCGCTCATTGTTTAATAAAAACACATGTGGTGTTTTAGTTGCGCCGTATTGTGGGTAGATTTTTTGGCCTTCATCAATTAAATATAAAAAGTTGAATCCTTTTTCTTTGGCTCTTTCTTGCATTTTTTCGAAAGAATCTTCTTCAACTAATTTAGGGTCATTTGGATTGATGGCCACAACTGGATACCCTTTTGGTCCAAATTCAGCTTGTAATGCAATGATTCGGTCTTCGTACATTTTAGCAAAAGGACAATGATTACAAGTAAAAACAACAATGTAACCCTTGGCATCCTTGATTGATGACAAGGAGTGTTTTTTACCATCTATTCCTTTTAATGAAAAATCGGTTGCAACATCACCAATGTTATAACCACTGGTCTCATCTTTTTCATTTAACATTACCGAAGTACCATATCCTAAGGCACCTACTAACAAAATCATCATTAACTTTTTCATATCTTTATTTTTTTATTTTTAAAATTGTGTTTAATAATTCATCATAAGAATGGAAAGATTGCTCATAAAACAATTTTTTATCCCCATAAATAACCAGGGTAGCTGGAATTGAACCTGACCAGCTTTCATCTACTTGATCTATCCAATGATTTACCCTTCCGTCTGCCAATAAAACCACTTCATTTTGAATATTTTCTTTCTTTAAAAATGGAATTAATGTTTTTTCTAGCTGATTTTTAAAATCTAAACTCACTAATACAAGTTCAATAGCTTGCTCTCCTTGATATAAATTTAAAGAATCAAAATAAGGCAACTCTTGCACACATGGTTTGCACCAGGTGGCCCAAAAATTAAATACATAAATGGTATCTGAAGAACGATTGGATAAATAGTCTGCTTCAAATTTCTCATAATCATCAATGACAGTCACTTGTTAATTGTTTTTAACAAATTGACTTTATTGCTTTTGCTAATTACTTTTAATGAATGCTATAATTTATACTTATTTTTGAAAATTATAATCATAGATTTTATGAAAGTTGGCTTTTTATTTTTAACAGTATTATTCCTTTCAATTAATTTGTTTTCACAAACTGGACCAGGAGGTATTGGCAATTCAAGTTCAAACATTTTGTGGCTAAGGTCAGACGCCATAGTTGGATTGATAAATGGCGACACTGTAACTTCTTGGGATGATGTCTCTGGAAATGGAAACCATATGACCCAACCTACAGTTGCTTTGAAACCGGAATATGTCACAGGTTCATTGAATGGATTTCCAATTATTGATTTTAATGTTTCAAATAGTCGATTGGTTCGCAATCCCATGATTAATTTCCCAACCAATAATATTACTGCTATTTATGTCAATAAAAATAATGGAGAATCGTCAGATGGGGTACTTTCATATGCTTCAATTACCCATAACAATAATTTTTTATTATTCAGTTCCAATAGTTTAAGTATGTATCGCAATGGAAATCGAAACATGTCCGTTGCTGTGAACGATAATAATTGGCATATAGTTCAAGCTAGTTGGGCAAGAACAAATGGTAGGGTAGAATGTTGGAAAGATGGTAATAAAGTTCATAACAGTACGGGGTTAAGTTCTGGTAGCCCAATTACTGCAGGAGGTTCTTTAGCAATTGCCGCAGAACAGGATGCCGTAAATGCCAGTTATGATCTGTCTCAAGCACATACTGGTGAGTTTAGTGAGATCATGATATTTAATACCTTTTTAGATACAGCCGACCATATTATTATTGCTAATTATTTGAGTGCTAAATTCGATATTACCTTGGCTGCTAAT
>CBDUKB010000226.1:0-4988 GCA_965367695.1 uncultured Putridiphycobacter sp. | reverse complement strand
AAATAGGAACGGTTACCACTCACTTCTTTACTGGCAATTTGGTATAATTCATTGAAAGTAAATTCTGACAAAACAGCCGTTAAAACAGCATTGTTGGTTAAAAAAAACTGGGTAAATACAAGTTGAATAAAAATGATTAGTAAGAGTGTGATTCGAATAAGTAATTTGTATGTTTTAAAATTTATCAAAGCAATTAAAAATGCAGGTAGTAGCAATATTGCACCCGATATGAGTACAAATAAAGTGTCGTATTTTACACTTTTTGTAATGAATAAATGAAAGGTTAAATGTTGGGTCGCATGATTGATTACGTAGAGGTATTCTCCAATTCTAATTAGTATAAATATGAGGACTGTGTATAAAAATAGTAGACCAAAATCAAATAAGAATCTTTGAAATTTTTGAAAAATTATTTTTCCCATTTTACCTTCTAGTATTTTGTCTGTTTTGCATCAATTTTTCTGCAACTTTATCTGAAGTAGTGGTGCCAAATTCATGTTGTATCGCTATCAATGCTTTTTGGGCTTTACTGTATTTTAAAAATTCGTACAGTAATATATCTTCTCCAAATTCATTGGTTAATATAATGTCATAGGTCATTGATTTACTTGTTCCTCTATCACCCATTATCATTGCTTGATTTGTAATTGCCCGTTCAATAGATAAAATTAGTTTTGCATGAATAATGTTTTCATATTTATTCCATTTTCCATATTTATATCCAAAAAAGTCGCTGTATAACATGGTTGCTTTTTTTTTACCGTCTAAAATGATGCCATTCGAACTCATGAACAAAGCAATGGCAATTAAAATAAAAGGAATGAATAGGGTAAAGTGGATAAAGATTAAAAGTGCACCGCCTATGAGTGTGAAAACACCATGTACCAAATAATTATTTGTTTGGCCTTCGTTTATATTAGTCATATTTAAAATGATAAAAGACCCAAAATAAAGATAATTGAACCAATTAACAATAAAAATAAACTAAAAGGAAGTATTTCTTTAGGTTTTAAGCCTGTGATACCCAGTAAAGGAAGTGCCCAGAATGGTTGTAGCATATTTGTGAGTTGATCACCATAAGCCATGGCCATGATGCTTTTGGGTATGGCACAGTTTAATTGCTCCGCAGCAGAAATGATGACTGGTCCTTGAACTGCCCATTGCCCACCACCACTTGGAACAAATATATTGACAAGTCCTGCTGAAAAAAAAGTGTACAAAGGAAAACTCGTACTTGTGGAAATGTCAACAAAAAATAAGGACATGCTTTCTAGCAGTCCGCTATACTTCATAATACCTAATATACCAAAATAAAAAGGGAATTGTATGAGGATACCACTAGCGCTTGTAATAGCATGACTTAAAGCTTCTAAAAAAGCCTGAATATGCTTATGGAAAGTAAAGGCTAACCCAAATAAAGTAAGGTTAATAAAGTCAGGGGTGATAAACTTTAAATCAATAATGTCAGGAAATATAAATGCTTTATTAAAGGCATACACTAAAATCAATAAACCAATTAGCTTTGAAAATAAGGATGTATAATCTAGCTTTTCAACACCGATTATTTTGTCTGACTTCATTTTAAAATTTTGAGGGCTTTTAACATGCAATTTTTTTATTTTTATTTTCTTCCCAAGCCAATACATGGCCAAGGGTAAAATAATCAATAAAGCCAATGAAATAACAAGATTCATATTCGAAAACACAGTTGCTGATAAGGGAATTTCATTGATTTGATGATTTAAGTCAGGTAACATTTTAGAAATAGCTCCAGGTTCGGCAGCTTTTAATGGAGCTGAGCCAGACAAACCACCATGCCATACCATTAAGCCAACATAACCCGCAGCACCCAAAAATCCATAATTCATTTTAATGCCTCTTTCACTGGCGTGCTCCGCTACTTTTCGGGCAAATACTGCACCGAAAATAAGTCCCAATCCCCAATTGAAAAAACTGACAAGAATGGTTGAAAAAGTAATAATAAAAGCGGCTTTGGCATTGTTTGTACAAAAACGGGTGAAATAACGGATGAATCTATCAAAAGGTTGACTCAAAGCTAAAGTGTATCCTAACACTAAAATCAACATCATTTGGACCATAAAAGGGAGTTGCCAACTTCTTACCCAAATTCCATTCACATAATCCTTTCCCCATAAACCATGCTCCCAATAGATTGCAAGTTCTTGAATATAAGCCAAACTATTTGAGTCGTTCGTAAAAAAATATGCCATTAGAAATGTGACTAATGTTAAACACAAAGCAATAGTCAACGGACTTGGGAGTAGGGCCGAAAATAGCTTGGTATATCTATCTGTAATTTTGGACATATGAAGACATGAAGATAAGAAAAATATTATTATGTAAAAGATAAATTAATTATCGTTTATCGTTAATTAAATATTTTTACTTATGTTTACAGAAAAAAATGAAAAATTCAACAATAAAAAGTGTCATTGCCGTCTTATTTCTCGTATTTATTATAATTGTCATTAATAAAGTGGAGAACAATAGGATTTCTTTTTTGATAGCTTTAATTCCTATTCTCATTATCCTGTTTAATTTTTTAGTAAGGAAAAACCCAAAATTTAAGCCTTATTTTTTAAGTCCTTTGAACATATTTTCTGCTCAAACTCAAATCGTCAAATCTTTTGAGCTTTCGAAAGAAATTTTAGTTGATAAATTTAAAGAAGTACTTGAAACTGCTGACTTTAAAATTGGAGGTTATGAAGAAAGTGAAGGGGTGTTATTTGCTTATTCTTCAACAACATGGCGATCATGGGGTGAGAATATTTATATTGAGATAGGGGAAAATGGCAAGGTAATTTTTACTTCAGTTGCAGTAGGACAGATTTATACTTGGGGAAAAAATCAAGCTAATTTAGAAAAGTTAGTCCATACTTTTGAATCATCTTTAACCATCTAATTATGGCAATTGTAGTAAACTTAGATGTGATGATGGCCAAGCGAAAAATGCGTTTAAACGAATTGTCTGAAATTGTGGGCATATCAGTTGTAAACTTGTCGATATTAAAGCAAGGAAAGGGTAAGGCCATGCGTTTTACGACCCTCGAAGCTATTTGCGAAGCCTTGGACTGTCAACCGGGAGATATTTTAGCTTACGAGGCTGAATCGAATTGAAACTAAGAATGAAATCAACTATTATTTTCTAAAACCCGTAATTCTTCAGGTGCTAAATTGATAATCGTCAGGTTTTAAAAGCTTATTTTTCAATAATTTTATATCAATAAGAAAGGGATGATGAATTTTACAAAAGAACACTTATCGACGGCTAAAACACGTAAAGATTTAATAAAAATCGCGAAAGAAAATGACATAGACATTAAGAAAGTTACTAAAAATTTAAAGTATTTGATTGAATTAGAAGCTTTGCAATCTGAAATGGTTGCACTTCAAAAGTGGATTATGGATGAAGGAAAAAGAGTTGCTGTAATTTTTGAAGGTAGAGATGCAGCAGGTAAAGGTGGAGCTATAAAACGATTTAAGGAGCATTTAAATCCGCGAACATCTCGCGTTGTTGCATTATCGCGACCTACAGAAGTGGAGCAAGGACAATGGTATTTCCGAAGATACATTAAGGAATTACCGAATCCAGGTGAAATCGTGTTTTTTGATAGAAGTTGGTATAACCGTGCAGTAGTAGAACCTGTAATGGGTTTTTGTACTGATGAGCAATATGAAAAATTTATGGTGCAAGTTCCTGAATTTGAACATCTATTGCACGAGGATGGGGTAGTAGTCATTAAGTTTTGGTTCTCTATTTCGAAAGAGGAACAAAAGAAAAGATTTGATGATAGATTAGGAAATCCACTTAAGCAATGGAAATTCAGTCCTGTTGACTTGGAAGGCCAAACGCATACTAATTTTTCTCCATGGATAATTGTGAAGACAAACGATAAAAAAACGGCCAGATTAGAGAGTATGAGGTATGTGTTGTCTCGCTTTAATTACAAAAATAAATCTGAATCGATTGATGGATTAATTTCACCAGACCCTAATATCATTATTAGGTATTATAGAAATGCAAAGCAAATAGACATTTAAAAAAGATGGAATTGGAAAGTAAAATAGCATTAACAGACGAAGAATTAGTATTAATTAATTCTAAACTAGGTCTTAGAAATCTTTTTTCTTCGAAGAAAACTGACGTTCAAAAGGCTTTAAGGTATACTAATTACGAAAATGATTTAATTGATCGCCAAGTTGAAATGGTTAAACTACAAAGTTGGGTGATAAAAGAACGAAAAAAAGTGGTTGTCATTTTTGAAGGTAGAGATGCTGCAGGTAAAGGTGGAGCCATTAGAAGGATAACTGCTCATATCAATCCAAGACATTTTAGAATTGTAGCCTTAAATAAACCAACAGTGGATGAAAAAGGACAATGGTACTTTCAACGCTATGTAAATAAGCTGCCAAAACCTGGAGAAATTGTTTTTTTTGATAGAAGTTGGTATAATAGAGCGATTGTAGAGCCTGTCAATAATTTTTGTACGAAAAAAGAATATGATATTTTTATGTCTCAAATTAATGAGTTTGAAAAGATGGTCTTGGATTCAGATACTTACTTAGTGAAAATTTATTTTTCAATTAACAAAGAAGAACAAATTAGACGATTTGAAGACATTAAGAAAAGTGATTTAAAGCGTTGGAAAATTTCTTCGGTAGATGAACGAGCAGTTGAATTGTGGGATGAATACACTAAATACAAAAAGGCCATGTTTAGACATACTAATGTAGCACGTGCACCATGGAAACGTATTGAAGCCAATAAAAAGACGCATGCAAGAATAAAAGCGTTAGATTATATTTTAGAAAAAATACCCTATGTTGAAGAAAAAGCCTAATTGAATGTGGGCATTGTAAAAACACAAAAACCAGACATTAATTGTCTGGTTTTTTATATTTATAAACGTTAATTTGTCCTTACATCAACATACCACCACAAACGTGAAGTGTTTGTCCAGTAACGT
>CBDUKB010000225.1:0-4993 GCA_965367695.1 uncultured Putridiphycobacter sp. | reverse complement strand
AGTTTAAATATAATTGATTTGACATTAATTAAATTATATTAACTTGCAATACGATTAAGAATTTCATCAGTTCTAATTTATTATTTATTACTAAAAAAGGCAGTGTTTAAAACACTGCCTTTTTTGTTTTCTAATAGTTTACGCTTGTTATTTTAGAATATTAACAGCTCCTTTAAATTCATAAACTGTATCGTCAATAGCATCTTTAGCTGTAATTATCCAAGGATAAGTTCCATCTAAAACTGGTTTTCCATTGTTGCCATAGGTTCCATCCCATCCAGCTTCTGAATCGAATGACTGCCAAACAGTTTCACCATATCTATTGTAAATTGTTAATTTAAAGTCATAGATGTCAATTCCAGAAATGTAAACTCTCCATTTTTCGTTAAAGTTATTGCCATCTGGCGTAAATGCGTTTGGAGCAAAAATGTTTACTTCATTGATGATTTGAACTTCTCCGAAAGCAGTAGCAGTACATCCTTTAGCATTTGTTGCTGTTAATGAAACAGGATATTTTCCAGGTGTTCCATCAGGGTAAGTCACTGTTGGTTCCTCATCAGTTGGGTTTCTATCTTCAGCCAATGGACCAAAATCCCAAACATAAGATACAGCATCTGAACTGGTCAAGTTAATCATTGTTGAACTTGGTTCGTAAGATGTAATTTGTGATGGGTTAGGTGTGAAGGCAACTTTTGGTGGTCCATAAGTTTGAATTACGCCAAAGTAAGGTTTAGTGTAAACACATCCATCAGAAGAATTTAAGGTCATTGTTACATCATAAGTACCTGCATCATACAAAGTATAATCTAAAGATTGTCCACCATTTACATTTTGACCAATATAAAGTGAGTGACCATTTGAAATTTCCCAAGTAATTGAATAATTAACATTTGCTACTTGATTCGTCGCATCTGTAAAATTAATATTCGAAGGAACACAAATAGGTGAAACTACAGTTTGTAATACTGGTACTAAATCAGTTGGATGTACAATTGAATAGAAGGCTGTATCAGCCGGACAAAATCCATCATTTAATATCACGAATGCTGGTCCATCTTGATTAGATTGTGCAACAAAAGGCGTTCCACTACCAGCAAAATTATTATCCATAAACCAATCGAACACATAAGTTCCAGCTGGGTTACCACCTTGTCCAATAGCTGTATTGGTCAATTTATTCTCTTTACATAAAGTAATTGAGTTGGTTGCAGGATTGATACTTTTTCCATTACTTCCTAAAGCAGTAAAACTTGAAATCAATAACTCATTTGGTTCGTTAATGGTTACTGCAGGCGCATTTGCCATACAATAAGCACCATCAGGTAATTCATAATAAGCTTGCATATCGTATAAGCCACTGCATAAGTTATCAAATACATTCACAGCCACTAATGGTCCGTTGTCAATTGAATAATGTGTTGCATTTGGTGATATTGTTGATATTTCACCATCACAGAATGTGAAGCAAGAAGCATCTACTGGTATGGTATTATCAATAATTACTTCAATGATATCGACTATTAAGTATGCCGAATCTAAACAACCGTTTACCGATTCAGCCACATATAAATATGGGAGTGAATCTAACACATTCGCTGAATTCATTACTGGATTCACTGGGTTACCATTCGCATCTTGCCAAGTTCCAACGTTTAAAGGTGTTCCACCTAAGTAATTAAATAAATCAATGGTACCTGTTTCTAAACAAACTTGAACCGTAGTATCATTACCAGCATCTGGTAAAGGATGTAAGTTTATATCAATTGTATCTGATGTAAAACAGTAATCAATATTATAAGCAGTAAGTATATATTCACCACCAATTTGTGGACAAACTGTTGGGTCAATGGTTGAATTGGCTGGCATGCCATCTGGATTACTCCAAGCAAAGAATGAGGCAGCAATTGGAAAACTAAATGGTTCAACAAATTTAATCGACCATGAATTAATGGTTCCCGCAGATCCTATTGGGTTGTTATGGTCAACTTCAATAGACCAAAAACCTTGTACAGGTGCACCAATAAATGCATTTTCTAATGGTCCTGCTTCTGGAATCCATCCACCTGGAGGTGTTAAGAATGGTGCAAAACCGGATGGTCCATTAATTGGTGTCGTTGCTCCTACTTGAAAGCAGGTTCCCGAGTAATTCGCTCCTGTTCCACCGTTACTTTGAGAAAGTAAATACTGTTGGCCATTTGGTGCGTTTAAGTAGACATTAATATGTGTGACATTGGCTTGTGTAATATCTAGACAAACTTCCTGAATTGAACCAGGTGAAATTGTTGTTAAAGCACCTTGTGCAACAACAAATAAACTACATCTTGCATTTTGTTGATTTGCTAAGTAAAAAGTATTGCAATTTACATTCCAAGGGTAAGTGTAAGTTCCTGTATAATCTTCTTCAGCAAAGCCATCAACATCTACACATTCCCATAAGCAAATTGAAGTGTCAGGGGTGAAAATGGATGCATGAATGTCTCCATAATTGTCAGCAACTGTAATAGTTATCGTGTCTTTTAAGAAACAACTGGAAGCATCTTCTAATAAATAAGTTGTAGTAATGGTTGGTGTAGCCACGGGGTTTACACAGTTTTGACAAGAAAAATTGGTACCAATCACCATGGGTTCACCGGATATGACACTCCATGTTAATGGGCCTTGCCCAGAAGCCAAAATCTGGGCAGTTTGAATACCACAAATTGAATCATCTGGACTTAAGTTCAATGCTGGTGGAATATCTAATTCTACCGAGAAAGTTGCTGAACCTGGAATACAAATTAATTCATTGGCCGTTACGTTTATAATAGAACCAGAATAACCAGGTTGGTAATTCCAACAAACTGTCCCTACGACGGTATCGCCATTTGTGGAGGAAGTATAACTAAAGGTTGAATTAGGTAAAATATCTTGCACGTTTGAGAATAGTTGAATTTCATCACCATCTGGATCCGTAAAGGTCAGGTCGAAACAAAAAGCATCACCTGCACACATTGAAATCACATTATTGACCGTATCTAAATTTGCATTGGTATTAATATTCGTATAATTAATTACATTATTTGGAGCCACTGGTGCATTATTGGTACAGACTTCAACTACAAATTGGAAGTCGTGTATCATAGAACCAATTAAGTTTCCATTGACATCAAATTCTTCGATTAAAATAGCCACTACGTAGTTTCCTGGAACTGCGGCTGTAAAAGACATTAAACCAGTATTTGGATTAATGGTCATGTTTGGAATTGGCGTTCCAGCTGAATAACCACCGGTATAAGTTACATTTTGTCCTGCTCCTGTTTGTGCACTTACCAATGAAAACACCAAAGAATCTCCGTCAATCTCTACCACATTTAAAGCGTAAAACTTAGGACTATTCACACATCCATAAGGAATTGGATCGAATCCATTGTTAGGTGTCCATTGTAAAGAAGGAGATGAGTTTGTTGGGTTTGTTACGGTATTCAGTACTGTTTGCGTATAAAAAGTTCCACCATTTGTATTTACAGAACCATTTCTCGCACTTAAACTATAAGAAACCGTCCATGAGTCACATGGTGGATCTAAGGTTACTGTCGCTTGGTATTGGTACAACTCCATACCTGGTATATTACCACCATTACATACAGTTGTCCCAGGGCAATGAGCTGTATCTACTGCCGAAATTTCTTCAACTAAAAAGTTAGGAAAATTCACTGTCATGAAACCTCCACAATCACTTTGAAAATTTAAAGTAGGAGTAACTGGTGCATCAATACCTGAACAATCTCTATATAAAGATAATGTAAATGTATAAGTGTTTGGTATGCCAGTATAAACATAAGTGATATCACCACCCGATACGTGTGAGGCAAATGAATAGCTACCTCCTAAAAATAGAAATAGCATGCTAAAAATTGCGAATTTTAAAGACTTCATAGTTTATCGTTTTTTTGTAAACGTAGTTTTTTATTTAGGGTTGCTAATTTAAAGAATAAATGTTGTGATTTTTATGAAATAGTTAAGCATTATAAAAAAACAGCTATTATTTGTGAATTTTTCAACAAAAACCTTGTTGAAGTATAAATTACTTAACAAGTTATTAAATTGAACTTAAAATAGATGGAAAAATTGGGCATAAAAAAACCCATGTAGTGTAGAATTAAGAGATCCTTCAAAATAACAAGGTATAGAGCTACCAAAAAGGTCAGACTTCCAATGTTAACACTTATTGTGACTACTTTCGTAGTTTTGGCCTGTCTTCAGGTTTGTTGAGTTGACTCTAAAATAAAAAACGTTAAGAACCAAAATTGTACTACATGGGCGCTAATTAAAGCTAAAGTTAATTTTCATATTCTAATGATTTAAACTTGTACTATAAAAATACAAATTTTCTCTTATCCCACCAAATAATTTTTAAATATTTGATGACCATTTTCTGTCAAGATGGATTCAGGATGAAATTGAATACCGTAAACTGCTTGATTGACATGCTCAAAGCCCATGATAACATCATTTTTGGAAGTGGCAGTTATTTTTAATTTTTTTGGAAAAGATGTTTTTTCAGCTGCCCATGAATGATAAAGACCAACATTAAATTTATTTGCGGTGTTATTAAATAATAAACTATCAGTATTAAAATAGCACATTTCTTTCACACCATGCTTCACTTCCTTTTGATTAAAAATCTGACCACCATAAAATTCAACCAAGGCTTGAAAACCTAGGCAAATGCCTAAAATTGGTTTATTTTCTGCTGTTAAAGCAATTAATTTCATTAAATCACCCGCGTCTTTGGGAATGCCAGGACCAGGTGAAAGTACAATTTTGTCAAAATCATCTAAGCGATCAAAAGGAATTTGATCATTGTAAAAAACGGAAACTTCCACATTGGGTATTACTCCTTCTATATAGTGTACTATATTAAAGGTAAAGGAATCGTAATTATCAACAAGAAGTACTTTCAATTTAAATGTTATTTTTGACAAAAATATTCTTTTTATTAATTCAATTTTAT
>CBDUKB010000224.1:0-5021 GCA_965367695.1 uncultured Putridiphycobacter sp. | reverse complement strand
AAATATTCTACTTTAAAGGCCAGGCAAGAAAAATTAACCATTAAGAATTTAAAATTTGAGGAATTTTTAAC
Organism: uncultured Putridiphycobacter sp.; assembly: GCA_965367695.1. Taxonomy (GTDB): domain Bacteria; phylum Bacteroidota; class Bacteroidia; order Flavobacteriales_D; family Crocinitomicaceae; genus Putridiphycobacter. Next base: position 4,950 of record CBDUKB010000224.1, on the reverse strand, counting down.
ATCCTTGAGAAAAGAATTAAAAACAATTACAAACACCAGCTCCTTGTCAGTCCAAAAAGAGCGGATTAATGAATTGTATAAAAATATTTTTTTAAATCAATCTAGTTTTTTAAGTAGTGAAGGTCAATCTGTCGAATTAAATGCTGTTAACGAAGCTTTTTTTATTGAATTAGTCACCGATTTTCCCCAATTGGATAATCTTGAAGTCCAAATTTGTTATTATTTATACATGGGATTTAAGAATAAAGAAATTGCTGTATATACAGAACGTTCCATTAGGGCAATTGAAAGCAAGCGTTATAGAATAGTAAAAAAAATGGAAATTGATCAAAAACAAGAAAATCTCAAGGACTTCTTAAAAAGAAATTATTAAAAATAAAATAGCCTAAATTGACTATATTCATTGTTAATTGTAAAGTGAGTAGTGATTGAGTAGTAGTAAATAAGCGAAAAGTTTGATGCAATTTGGATATTTGACTCAATATTAAAACACTAATCAATTGAATTTAAAATGAAAATTAAAAACTACCTTTTATGTCTTGTTTTTTGTGGTACGTTTACTGCAATTGCGCAAGAAAAAAACGAAGCAAGTATACAAGAAGTTAAAGCACCAGACAACTTTTTTGTGACAGCACCAATGACCAGTTATCCAAAAGTTGATCCACAGTCATTTGAAAAAAGAGAGATTCCTAGAGGAGGAATGAGCAACAAAGGAATTCAAAAAGCAGCTTTTGCCAGTAAAATTTCTAAGAGTAGTTCATCAGTAGATCCATTAGCACAAGAATACGCAGGAACCAAAGTAACAAGAGATCCAATTATTGATTTTGATGGAATTAATATTGATATTAGTCCACCAGACCCAACAGTTGCTGTAGGACCAAATCACATAGTTCAGATGACCAATGGGGTATGGACAGTATTTGACAAAAATGGTGTTGAAGCTACTGGGTTTCCAAAAAATTTAAATGATCCTTTAGGTGGTGTTGTTTCTGGAGATCCTGTTGTATTGTATGATAGAGAGGCAGATAGATGGTTTATCTCCCAATTCCAATTACCGGACGATAATCAATTTAAAATTGCAGTTTCAACTACCTCCGACCCAACTGGAACTTATGCTGTATACAGTTATGATGTGCCTGAAAACGATTATCCACATTATGCAATTTGGGGAAATAGTTATGTAGTAACGGGGAACTTTGAGCCTTTTGAATCAGGAAGATTTTATGCTTTTAATAGACAAAAAATGTTGGATGGAGATCCAACTGCTGAAATAGCAACTTTAACCTTACCTAATTATGTAGGGACAGGTGGTTTTCAAGCACCACAACCAGCTCATTCAGAAGGGGCTGGGATTGCAGCTGGACCAGCACCAATTCTTTGGTTTCAAGATGATGCATGGCCAGGAATTACAAGTGACCATGTGAAGATTTGGGACCTTGATATTGATTGGTCAAATGCTGCTGGTGCAACAGTTTCAGCACCACTTGAAGTACCGTTGGCGGCATTTGATTCCTTTTTAGATGGAACAGGCGGAAACAGTTTTGCAGTGCTAGAACAACCAGGTACTACACAACGAATTGATCCGATTGTATTTGCTATGTATTTTCAAGCACACAGATATAATTTTGGAGCATACGAATCCTTATTATTTAATTTTCCTGTAGAAATAACGGATGGTAGCCAAGTGTGTGGTATTCGTTGGGTAGAGTTAAGAAGAAGTTCGGTGACTGCTCCATGGACAGTTTATCAAGAAGGAACTTTCCAAGATGCGGGTGGTGAAAGTGTATTTTTGTCTGCTATTGGCATGGACCAAGAAGGCAATATTGGATTGGCTTATACCAAAACTGGTCCCAATACATACCCTTCACTTTATTATACAGGCAGATTTGACGGTGACGCTTTGGGCCAAATGACCATATCTGAAACTTTGATTGTGGCAGGTACGAGTTCGGTTACATCAAATGCTAGATACGGAGATTATTCACAATTAGTTAGAGATCCTTCTGATGATTTAACTTTTTGGTTTACCGGAGAATATTCTGGAGAGCCTAGAAAAACAAGAATTGCTTCTTTTAAAATATCAGAATCACTTTCAGTAGATGAGTTAAAAGTGGAAGCAGGAGACTTAATAATAACGTCTAATTACAATAACGTTTTCAATTTACAATTGAATGCACCTTCAACGAGTGATATATTAAGACTTGCTGTTTATGATATGACAGGAAAAAGAGTGTACCAAAGTCAAGTCGGAAAAGTAAATGGTGAAGCGTATAAAACTACTTTTGACTTGTCAGCTGTAAGTGCCGGAATCTATATTGTAGAAATTGGAAATGCAAAAACAAAGTTGAGTAAAAAAATAAGCGTTAACTAAGGACTATGAAAAATACTATTTATATTTTATTTGTTGGTTTACTGATCTCATGTGGTTCGGTAAAATCAGATGTATCTGATGGTTCAATCATAGGTACAATTGTTCATTCTGAAGAATCAGAAGCTTGTGACTTTACCATTAAGGTGGTGAACGATAATGATGATACGGTGTTTTATGATCCAATTAATTTAGAAACTCAATTTAAAAAACATAACCTAAAAGTAGTTTTTAAATTCAAGTCTCTTAAAATGGCAAATAGATGCAAAACCGCCAACCCCATTAGTATTATCACTATGAAAAAAAGATAAATATTTATTTAATCGGAAAAGAGGCATTATATTTTTATACTGTCTCTTTTTTTTTACAATTCATTGAAAGTGTTTTTTTCTTGGAACGAATTATCAAGATGAATTAATGATTTCTTAAAAGGCTTAGCAACCCTTCCACCAATGCCCATTTTTAATTCCGCATACCGTCTAAAAAATAGTATCTTTACTATTGTGCTTGCATCAAATACAAAATATGTCTTTTAGTATAAAATCTATTTTCATTCTATTCATCCCATTCATCCAACCACTTTTGAGCCATGCACAAGGTTTTTTACAAGTGCCTATTCAAGGAACACAAGGGAATGAATGGGTAATTGTGAATTATGTTGATTGGGAACTGAATGGGTTTAAGGACCATCAATGTGGTTCAAAAAGCTATGATGGACACCAAGGTACCGATTTTGTTATTCGCAGCTTTAAAGCAATGGATGACAGTGTTGCGGTTTATGCAGCCGCTGACGGAATAGTTACCTTTGTGGTTGATAGTTTGTTCGACCGAGAAACTGGAGGAGATACTGCTAAACACCTGGGAAACTATATTGCTTTAAGTCATGCAAATGATTATCAGACTTATTATGCCCATTTAATGAAAAATAGTGCACAGGTTGCGGTTGGGACCAATGTTCAAATGGGAGATGTGATCGGTTATGTAGGGAGTAGTGGAAATAGTACTGACCCGCATTTACATTTCGAGTTATGGTTTGATAGTACTTTTGTAGTTGATCCATTCTCAGGTATTTGTGGAAATTCAAATACTAGTTTTATTTCACCTCCAGCATATGATAGCAGTTTAACGGTTTGGGAAAGTGGCTTACACCTAAAAAATAACCTGACAATTAACGAGCTCAGAGAAAGAATCATTACGATTTCAACTCCTTATGTCATTGCTGCTAGTTCTGATGCAGACTTGAATTTTTGGACCCATTTATATGGGGTAAGAAAAGACAAAGAACTAAAAATACAATGGTATACGCCTAATAATGTGGTTTGGTATGAATATTCATTTTTATTAAATTATGATTACTGGTATTACTATTATTGGAGTTTTATTGACCATCAAAACCTCGAAAATGGTGCATGGACTGTAAAACTATTATATGATGGAACAGAAATAGTGGCTGAAACTTTTGTTGTGAATGATCAGTTGTCGATTGATCAGGAAGTAGCAGTGACCAATATCTGTGACAATATTAAAAACTTGTCCATTGATAAAATAATGGCTGATTATGAACAGTATATCCAAGTTTTCAATTTAAACGGTCAAGCAATAAAGATTCGTAACGCCAGTGATTTACCTTCCGGGTTTTATGTATTTAAAATAATGATGGATGATGAATATTGCTCCTTCAAAAGAAAGGTTGATTAAATCAAAGGAAAGTTATAAACGCATAAAGACAATATAAGTATGTGCAGTATGAATTCCAACAAATAGGCATGATGTAAAAATGTAAATGAAGGTAAGATAGGGAATTTTAAAAAACGCTTGATTACCAATCATTCCAATTCCAATAAAAAAGATAATTGTTGTATATGCTGGAGCCATAAATCCAAAAAGACTTTGACACCATGCTGATTCGGGGCTAATAATCATAATCATCCAAGAAGAAAAATAGAAAATGATTCCAAGTAAATAAATAAAAAAACCAGTTTTTTGCAATTTAGACTTTAAAGAAAAAACCATCATTAATGGAAGTGTAAATACAACAAGTCTTGTAATAATCTCGCTATAGTTAATTAGTTTTGGAATATCCTGATCAAAAATTTCAGGGCGATAAGATTTTGGTAAATGGTCATGGAATATTACATTCCATATCAACACTGGAATCAAGAGCAAGAAACAATTCAATAAGTATTTATACAACTTCATCTCTGCTTTACGATTTAGCTTGTATAAGATTTATTCAGAGAAACTTTTGGTGCATCTCCATGGTTTAAACAAGCGTTCAGTTTCTTCATAAATAGGGAATTGCTAGGCCTATTTTTCCATTAATTTCTTCTCCATTCTCTCCATGCGCTCGTTCAAAATTTGAAGCTGATGCAGAATTAAAATGTGTGTTTTTTTTGCATCAATTCCTACTGGACTTTCCTCACTATGGATCAATGAAGCGATTGTCTCGTAGGTTTTTTGGTCAATTTCAATTTTCATATTGTTTTTATTTAATAAAAGGATTTGGTTAGCAACAGAAAGTATCCAATCAGGTCCTTTTGGGCTATTTATTTTGATTTTTTAATTTCATCTGCAATGGCTTG
>CBDUKB010000223.1:0-5059 GCA_965367695.1 uncultured Putridiphycobacter sp. | reverse complement strand
ATTAAATCAAATAGCTAGATTCCAAATATTTTTATAGAATTTACTACCTCAACTTAGTTTGTTTTTATCCCTTTTATCAGTAACCAAAGAATTATCGCTATCTCACCAACAAATGTGAATTCGCTGAAAACAAAACCAAGATTTAATTCTAAAAAGAAGACGGTACTATCGCTCAGGTATCCAATACAAGCTATGATTAATAGCACACCAATTATCTTTGGGATAAATCCTGATTTGTACACCAAATATCCCATTGGGAACAACCAAATTCCCCAGAAAAATTGAGCGATATTTACACCATATTCATGTAGATTTAGAAATAATGAAACCTGATCTGTATTTCCTAAAGATTCTAATACTGCAAAATGGTTCACCTCATTCAACATAGCAATTGGTACAGCTACCAAGATAGAAATCACCATAAATAGTGCTGCATTTTTGTGTACTGATTTAAACAATTGATATAAAGTTAAAACAGTCAGGATTTGGATTAATTGCGTCACGAAGGCAGTTATAATGTTAAGTCTGAAAGTGAAGGTGTCAGCAGCTATATTACGCATGGTCAATTCAATATTGCCTGGCTCAACAAAGTGCATGGGAATAAATAGGATTCCAAATACGCCAAAGGGCACTAATAATAAGTACAGAAATCCTGCCTGTCTTGCTAATTTTTTAGTTGGGTTCATTTTCTTGTTTTATAAGTTTGTATTTGTAAGCTGCTCCCAATGCAAGTCCTAATGATATCCAAAGCGCTATATCATCAGTGAATACACCTATGATTGTACCAATTAGAACGCCTATTGATAAAGCGCATCTTTGTAATTTCTCCATTGTTGTTAAGGTTTGTTTTATAGCTTATAGCTTAGATGGATTCATGCTGATAATAACATTCCCTCTTTTCCGACCAGAATCCACATAGGAGTGGGCTTTTTGAATTTCATCAAGACTATAAACTCTGTCTATGATTGTCTTTAATTTATTGGCAGCTAACAAATCAGTAATTTTTTTAAGATCTCTCATTTGGGCATCATGCTTGCGCAAACCTGTGGCGGCAAACTTTAGTTTCTTTTTACTAAAAGGTGTCACAAAAAGCATGGTGAGTAATGTTTTCATAGTCATTACAGGCGTCAGAAAAACACCATTTGAAGACATGTGTGGCTTTGTTTTAGCATAAGACAATTTACCAACTGTATCGAAAACTACATCAAATAAGGTTGTGTTGTTTTCGAACTCATTTTTTGTGTAATCATACACCCTGTCAGCACCAAGTTCTTGCACCAGCGATTTGTTTTTTCCACTACAAATAGCAGTTACCTCTGCTCCAAATTCTTTAGCGAGTTGAATCGCCGCAGTACCAATGCTGCCTGAAGCACCATTAATCAAAACTTTATCTCCAGGATTAATATTTGCTTGATCGGTAAAAAATGCAAGTGCGGTACAAGCTCCATCAATAATTCCAGTAGCTTCTGCAGGACTACTATTTTCAGGTTGGTGAACAATCAATCCATTCTGTGGTAAACAAATGTATTCCGCATATGCTCCACAATTTAACCCCGTTTCGGCAATTACTTTGTCTCCTATCTTAAATATTTTTACATCTTTTCCAACTCCTTCAACAATCCCAGCTAAGTCCGTACCAGGGGTTTTTACTTTCGGTTTTTTAATACCTGTAAATATTCTTCCAAAATAAGGAGTACCTGTTCGCATCATACCACTTGCTCTTGTAACCGAAGTCGCCAGAATTTTAATGAGTACCTCATTTGATTTAGGAGAAGGCTTTTCAATGTTCTCCACTTTTAAAACTTCTGGTCCTCCGTAAGCATTTACAATAATTGATTTCATGGTTTTTATTTTAGTTCGTTAATATGTATTCAATTGGTAGGCGTTACCGCTCAATTGCAGGACAAAAGTAATGACATGCCATGGCCTGGAAGTACTAGATTACAAACAGATGTGCGGAATTATAAATCAGAACTAATTAGTTGCTAATTGCAATTAAAAGATGAAGTGAAAAAGGCGTTAATCGGTTATTATGATTGGCTTTTCAAGAATTGCTTTGGGGTTAAGCCCGTTTCCTTTTTGAAATAGGTATTAAAAACCGTTTTTGAATTAAAACCACTGTCGTAGGCCATCCCTATTAGAGTTAAGTGGGCATTTTTTGGGTCTTTGGCCAAGGCTTTAAATTTTTGAATACGGTAAGCATTGATGAATTCATTAAAACTTTTACCCAAATGTTCGTTAAGGAGCCAAGACAACTGATTTGGATGTATGCCTATTTGATCTGCCAATGAGCGAAGTGATAAGCCTGGATCTAAAAAGGGGGCAGTTTCACTAATATGCAATAAGAGTTTATGCTTAAATGCTTGTGTTGCTGACTCATCAAGCAAGGCTTTCTTTTGCTTTTTTTCTGTATAGGTATCTTGTACAGAAAAAATGATGTCATGAAATTCCTGATACCGATTTTCTGATCGAAGCGGCGCAACTACGGGGTCGGCATAACGCAACATTAACAAGGTAGATTTTGTTTTTATGCCTTCCTCCACCCAAGCAAAAGCCGAATCGATATCTCCCATAAAAGCGTGCAGCATAAATAAGAAAGAATCTGCTGTAAAACCATCAGGTCCATTTGCCATTTCTTGCAATATCTTTTTGTATTTTAAAATATTTTCCCGGTCTTTTAAACCGGCATAGCCTAGTGCCATCCCTCCAACCTTCTCTCCTTCTGGCAATACAACTTGGTCATCTTCTAAATAGGTTATTACTGCTTCATATCGCTCAAGTTTTATTAAACTTAAACACTTAACAGCATGGGCAGGAATATTTTTTGGGTTGACTTCTAAACAGCTATCCAGTTGCTTTAAAGCTGCAGTAAAATTATCAGTCATATAGTCAAAATAAGCACTGAAAAATAATGTTTCTTGGGAAAGTGGGTCAATTCCAAGTGCGATATCTAAGTGTTCTTTTGCTTTTTCTTTATCTCCTTTTAAAACATATAGAAATGACAAAAATTGTTGAGATTCCACATAGTTGGGTTTCAATTGTATGGATTTTTTGGCATGGGCCAATGCCTCTCCAAAATTCGATTCTGTAAAAAATGAACTATTTGCTTTTTGATAATAGGCTTCCGGATTATTTGGGTTTAACTGCAAGGTTTGTGCTACCAATTTATTCGACTTTTCCCATCCTTCCAAATAAGGTATCAAACCAGTCATCACCATAAAACTGTACACATCCGCCAATCCAATTAAGGCATCTACATGATTCGAATCTAATGCCAAGGCCTTTTTATAAAATGTTTCAGCGAGCACAATATCATCTGGATTCCATTTGTTTTTATGAAACCTTGCCATTAATACGTATTCATAAGCATTAATATTATCTGTTCCTCTGGTAAATAAATGATCAGCCATTTCAAAATGACCAAACTGCTCTCTAATTTTATCCGCAATTAGTAAACTAATTTCGTCTTGTATCTCAAAAATATTATTTAACTCTCTATCCCATGTTTCCGACCAAAAATGAAAATCATCTTCGGCTTGAATTAATTGCGCGGTAATTCGAATGATATTGCCTGCCAAGCGAGCACTGCCTTCCAATATAATAGATACACCCAACGTATTGGCAATGGTAGAAATTGGTAATTCCTTCTCTTTAAAATGAAAAGATGAGGTTCTTGAAGTAACTTTTAAGGAAGCAATTTTTGACAGGGCATTGATGATTTCCTCTGTAATACCGTCACAGAAATACTCATTTTCATCATTAGAACTCATGTTCTTAAATGGCAAAACGGCTATGGAAAGACTATTGTTCAATTGATCAGTTCTTAAAACAAAAATAGAAGTTTATTAAAATAAATCCAAGTGAATGCGGTAGGATTTAGGTGAAGAGAGGTATGAGCCTACTTCCATAATTTTTACGAATCAAAAAAATGTACTAATTGTGTAATTCCGAACCTTCTTGTGAGAATCAGAACTTTTATTCAACATAACACCAATAACTTTGTGGCATCAATAATTATGGAAAGATAACTTTCTGAATTAAATAAAAAAAAATGAAATACATAAAACTATTATTAATCTTATTAATCATGTCGACAAATAATGCTTTTGCACAAAACAATGAAAATTCATTGTTCAAATCAGAAAAAGGGAAACAAGAGATTCTTGAACTGTATGATGAAAAATTAAATGAATTGAATATACAATACCACTATGAAAAAGTGAATACCAGCTTTGGTTTAACCAATATTATTGTTAGTGGTGAACCGTCTAATCCTCCATTAATACTAGTGCATGGATCAAATGGCTGCGCACCAATTGCATTCGAATCCTATCCAAATTTAAACAAGTCATTTAGGGTTTATGCAGTGGATGTGCTTGCACAACCTAATAAAAGTGCAGAAACAAGGCTGAACATGAAAAACACTTCTTATGGTAAGTGGATGAATGAGGTTATCGACAGCTTAAATTTGGATAGTGTGACCATGGCTGGATTCTCTTTTGGTGGATTGGTTATATTAAAAACACTTGAATTTAATGAAAATAAAATCAAGGAAGTATTTTTAGCGGCACCAGCTTACATTGTAAATGGTAATCCGCTGAAAGCAATGGTTAAAATTTTTATGCCAATGAAAAAATTTATGAAATCAAAAAAGGTGAAATATGTGGAGAAGTTCCTGTTTGATGTGTTCACTGAAAGGGATGAATTTGCCATAAAATACCTTTCTAAAGTATTTGAATTTTTTGAAATGGATTTCAGTCCAGTTCCAGTTATAAAATCACACAAAGCGCGATTAATTAAAACCCCAATCACCATTTTTGCTGCAGAAAATGATATTATTTTTCCTGGAAATAAAATGATAAAACGAGCGGAGAAAATATTTCCATCATTAAAGTACACCACATTACTAAAAGATTCAAAACACGTTCAAAGCAAAGCTGAAAATGCTGTAATTGAACAATTCATTTCAAAAAAAATGTAAATTGAAAATTAAAAAGTAATATCATGATTGAACGAATGCAAAAAGGACGTTTAATATTACTACAAGTTGTATTTATTG
>CBDUKB010000222.1:0-5079 GCA_965367695.1 uncultured Putridiphycobacter sp. | reverse complement strand
ACAAATACTGAATCACTCCAATGGTGAACTTTTTACTGAAGACCCTAGATTTAATGTCAATTTTATAAAAAATAATAAGATTAAATCGATTAAAGGTCATTATTCAACCAAAGCAGATTACGATAGAATTAGGCCCACAAATAACGTATATGTATATGAATTTAATGAAGAAGGTTATTTGATTCAAGATTATAAAACTGTACGAAAAGACACGATTGTAAGAGCTTATGAATACGATAAGAATCATAACTTAACCGTTATTCGCCAATCTGATCAATATGGTTTTCAATCCTATCATTTTACTTATGATTCTTTGAACAGAATGATTGCAAAGGAGTACAGAAGAGATATTAATCAGAAAAAAAGTAAAGTTGATTTTTATTTAGATGAATCTTATATTATTTCAAAGCATACATTTAGTTATGAGAACTTAAAAATTGGTTTAAAAAAAAGCTATTATAATTCATTGGGTAAAGTGTATCAAACCGAAATATTTTACACTGATGAGCATGGGTATTTGTATAAGCAGGAGTCTAGATCTTTAACAGGGGTAGGCTCGGCAAAAACTGATTACCAATACAATGAATTGGGCTTATTAAGAGAATGCAAAACTGAAACAGTTTTAAATACGAAATCTACATCAAGAATTAGAATTGAGTATGATAAGCATGAAAACATTATGGCGCAACATTATTATAGGAATGGGGTGTATAAAACGGAATTTCAAATAGTATACAACAGCGAAACTTTGTTGTTAAACGCATTATTATCCAGAGATATTGAAACCAATATTATTACGATTTTGAAGTTTTCAGAATACACCTATTATTGAGGTTGACATCATTTATTCTCCAGTGTATTCTACTATATTTCTTTCTGTTTCAAAAAGTTTTACCCTTAGGTCGAGTTCTGCAGCTAATTTTGCACGTAGAATGTTCCAAATAACAACAACAATATTTTCAGCTGTTGGATTTAATTCTTTGAATTCTATCGTGTCCAAGTTTAAATTTTTGTGATCAAATCTATCTTCTATTTCCTCCTTCACTAAGGTTTTTAGATTTCCTAAATCATAAACATAGCCAGTTTCAGCATCTATTGGTCCGGTTAGCCATACTTCCAGCTTATAGTTATGCCCATGGTAATTTGGATTATTACACTTTCCAAAAACCTTTTGATTTTTTTCAAAACTCCAATTTTTATTAAAAAGTCGGTGTGCAGCATTAAAGTGTGCAATCCTACAAATACTTACTTTCATTCTTTTGCTGTTTATTGCAAAAATAAGGCTTTAATGTGTTTATTATACGCAATGGAGTTAATTTTTATAAGTTATTAAATTGCCAATAATAATTCTAAATTAAAATAAATTGCACCTTTTATATCCAATAACCACCTTGATTGTAAGAAAAAAATTAGTTTCTTTGTATTAAGGCTTAGTTTTTGCATTAAGTTTTTTGCAGTAAGGAAATAGAATGAAATATATATTAATTGCACTATGTTTAATCAGTGTTGTCTTGGTTGCCTGTGATAATAAAGCAGCTGTAGATGAGGTAAAAACACATCAAAATATAGCAGATGGATTTGTTCCATTGGACTCAGCCGACATGCAATTAATTTCATTAATCAAACAAGATTTAAACCTAGCAATTCAAATTCCCATAGTTGCGAATTCAAATGGTGAAATAATTGAACCAGTCATTTTACATGATGATGGAGATTATCTATGGTTTATCAATATCGGTGAATATTTTAGAATTGTTATTGAAGATTATGCCAACGAATTTGGAAAAGTTGTCGGTGCTAAAAAGCTTAATCAATCTCAATCAAATATTTTTAATTTCAATTATTTGATTGATGAACCAGATTTAATTTTTTATAGCCGTCAATTAATCGGTGAAAATGGAGGAGAAAAAACATTCCATTGTTTAAGAGAAATCAAAATAGATGGGTACAATTATATTTTAAGAACTGAGAAAATAGGCAGCAAACACAAGTCGGTCGCCCAAGACATGGTCAGTTCAATAAAAACAGCTAAAGCGGTAAATTAGGGATAAAAAAAACCCATACTTTTCAGTACAGGTTTTGAATTTTTATTTTGAAACTGAACTTTAATAAAGTTTCTTTTTTAACCAAGTTCTCATTTCTTTAATTTCCTCTCTATTAAAAGAGTTTTCAGATTGACGAATTAGTTGTAATAAGTATACTAAGTTTTCTTGATCAGAGCCTGGCTCTAATAAATAATCTTCACCTTCTTCATCTTCACCTTTTTCTACTGTATGATCGAAACATTCGTTTTCTTCGATATACTCATAAGCCAAACGATTAACCTTCGCCAACAAAGGATCAGTTTCTTTAAGTGCATATTCCCTTATTTCTTTTAACGACTCAATTATTTGTGCTGGTTTAAATTCTTTTTCAACTGCAACAATTAAGGCGTCAATTTTTTGATTAGCTTCTACCGATTTCATACTAAAATTATTTAAACGCCAAAAATAAATAAACTTTTAAGAATTCGTCCATTTAATTTCAACTTTGAATCAATTTTATTAAGTTTACTTTAAAAAGCCTTTGAAAAAAGTAGAAATATTAACTGCAAATACAATTCCAATTCAATACGAAGCTGCGAGTATGCTCAATAGAGGCGTTGCGCTTTTGCTTGATTTTATTGTAAAGATAATTTACATATTGATTATTTCTTTTATAATAGGAATGCTCTTCACGGGAATTAATTTATTTGGAGATCAAACACTGTCTTATCTCATTCAGTTTGTTTTAATATGGATCCCAATTACATTTTATTCTCTCATACTTGAATATTTATTAAAAGGCCAAACGGTCGGCAAGTTAATAATGGGAATACGTGTGGTAAGTATTACTGGCGAAAACGCAAAAATAAATGATTATATCATGCGTTGGTTGTTTAGGATTGTAGATTTCTGGTTTAGTCTAGGAGGTATTGGAGCCATGCTAATTTATACTTCACAAAATAGCCAAAGAGTAGGAGATATTTTGGCTCAAACAATCGTCATTAAAAATAAATCAACCCAGTTGTACAGTATTCATGATATTTTAAATATCAAATCAAAAAGCAATCATCCACCAACTTATCTTGGAGTAGTGCAATTTACAGATGAAGACATGCTTATTTTAAAAAACACAATTACTCGTTATAAAAAGTACCCCAATTCGGCACATAAAGCGGCTATTTTAAAATTAACAGGAAAAATGTGTGCGCTTCTTCAAATAAAAGAAGTACCGCAAAAAAAGATGGCTTTTTTAAAAACTATCCTTCAAGATTACATAGTATTAACACGAGAGTGATTAATTAAGTGTGTATATATAATTTCATAAAGAAATATTGACATACCTTTGTATAATAGAAAACAGAAAACATGAAAGTGATAAAACTAATTAAGGCAACTTTATTTTTAAGCAGTTTAATATTTATTATTTCGGCTTGTAAAAAAAATGTGAATGAAACAGCTTACCTTAAAGTTAAAATGGTTGATCAACCAATTGACTTTGATTCTGTAAATGTTGAAATCATTAATGTTTCTGTACATTATAGCGGGTCCGATTCTTCAGCTGCGAGTGGTTGGACAGATTTAGCCACAAATGTCGGAATGTACAACCTGTTGGATTTACAAAACGGTGTTACTGCTGCCATCACGGATGGAGGAATGATTCCAGTAGGTAAAATTCAACAAATGCGGTTATTATTAGGTGACAATAATTATGTAGTTATCGATAGTGTTATTTATCCATTGGACCTTTCTAGTCAAGATAAAACAGGTTTAAAAATAAACTTGAACACAGAAATACAACCTCAAGATTCAGTTGAAATTACCATAGATTTTGATGCGGCCAAATCAATTGTTGAAACAGGAAATGATCAATTTAAATTAAAACCTGTTATAAAACTTCAAGAAGTAATTTTCTTCTAAATTTGAGTGATAGTTGAAATATCTAAGAAAAAAGCGGCTTTTATTGGGCGTTTTTTTTAACTTTAAATTTTTAAAAACACAAACTTTATGATGATTAAATATTACACAGTAGCCTTGATTTTTTTATTGGGAATGACTGCTTGTTCAAATGAGAAAAGTGATGAGGTAGTAGCTGATACTGTTGAAACAACAGAAGAAGTGGTTGAAGAAGATGATGCTGAATCAAAGAAAGTTAAAAGTCCAAGAGAAGTAGCGAGTGCAGCTATTAATGATGTAAAAGTTACAATCGATTATGGTTCACCTTCAGTAAAAGGAAGGGTTATTTGGGGCGATTTAGTACCATTTGATAAATTGTGGAGAGCGGGAGCAAATGAAACTACTAAATTAACCTTGGATGCTCCTTTGAATATCAACGGACAAGAAGTACCAGCTGGTTCATACGGATTATTGGTGATTCCAAAGGAAAATAGTGATTGGACAGTTATTATCAATGAAGCTTGGGATTATGATATGCATGGTGTTTGGGGATCAAATGGTTATGATGAAAATCGTGATGTATTAAAAATTGAAGTAACCCCAGAATTTACTGAAAACATGAATGAATCACTTAAATACTCTGTAAAAGAAAATGGGATTTTGTTTGAATGGGAAAAAGCTTCCTTTTTAATTCCAATGGGAAAATAAGGGATTTTTAAAATATCCTATTGATTATAATTAAGAATCGTTATTTTTGAAGAAAATAACGATTTTTTTATGACTTCATATTCACGTTCAATTGATTTTGCAAAAAGTTTAGACCAAAAAGATAAACTAAATACCTATAGAGATAGGTTTTATATTCCTGTAATTAATGGAATTGAAACAGTTTATTTTACAGGGAATTCATTAGGCTTACAACCTAAATCAACACAATCATATATTCAAAATGAATTAGATGCATGGAAAGATTGGGGTGTTGAAGGTCATTTTTTAGCTGAAAAACCTTGGTTCAAGTACCATGAGTTTTTAACTGAAAAAACGGCTAAAATTGTTGGAGCTTTACCAATTGAAGTAGTGGTTACCCATAGTTTAACTACCAATTTGCACCTTTTGATGGTGTCTTTTTATCGGCCTACTAAAACTAAGTATAAAATACTTT
>CBDUKB010000221.1:0-5096 GCA_965367695.1 uncultured Putridiphycobacter sp. | reverse complement strand
CAAATCACTTATTTGACCAAAGCTGCTACTGGCAATAAAAAAAATGAAAATGGCGAGTATTTTTTTCATTTAAAATCATAAGTTAACCCCAAAGTTGGCGTAAGTCCAATTTGTGCATGCCAGATACTGGCTAGGTCAATGGTGAATTTATTTAAATGAATCCCGACACCAAAAGCTGACTGAAAAGGATAAGTATTGACTCCAAAACGGACATCAAACACTTCATTTGCATGGATCTCTAAACCCGACTTAATATTTAATTTTTGAGCCAAATCTTTTTCAAGGTCAATCAACCAAATAATTTGATCACTTAAAAGAAATTGTCCACCCAAAATAAAAAGTGTGGGTAATCTTTCATCTTGAAAATCGGAAATTTTTGCACGATTAATATTGATAACCGCAGCACCAAACTGTACTTTTTTATTCAATTTATAATTGACCCCAACACCTGCAGATACATTTTGTTTCTTACCATAGATATCACCAAATCGGGTAGAATGATAATTCAAATTGACACCCATCCCAATTCGGTCTGAAAGCTGAATCGCATAAGTCCCTCCCAATTGAACTTGTCGAAATAATTGAAAACCAGATTGTTGGATAAACAATCCAACATTACCTGAATTAGTTTGATGACCAACACTTAAGTTTTGAGTCGCCAATTCACTTAACATGAAACGGTTACTGTATTGCAAATTTACTCCAGTCCCTTGAAAGAAACCAAAAGCACCTGGATTGTTTTTCATTGCTACCACGTCATTTGTTGTGGCACCGACATTCCCTAACCCGGCTTGCCGAGCCCCCATTTGATTGGATACTTGTGCATGAACCGACAAGACACTCATAACTGACAAATAAAACAATAAAACTTGCTTCATTTGTGAAAGATAATAAATATTTAAATTTTCAATGTCAAGCCAATCCGATTTCTTTCCGCGTCTACTTCAATTATCTTGGCTTGAATATGTGCATCAATTTGAATTACGTCAATTGGGGTTTCCACAAAGTGATTCGCCAATTGTGTTTTGTGTATCAGTCCATTTTGCTTAATTCCAATATTGACAAAAGCACCAAAATCTGTTACATTAGTTACTATTCCGTTGACCATCATCCCAACTTTAAGGTCTTCTATTGATTTGATACCCGGTGTAAATTCAAACATTTTCACAGAAGCTCTTGGATCGACTCCAGGTTTTTTTAGTTCAGTAACAATATCTTTAATGGTATATTCTCCAATTTCATTTTTTAAATGATCATCATTTAATATCGCTGTTAATACTGAATCATTCCCAATTAAATCGGCTGATTTTACTTTATATTTTTTACTTAGTTTATTCACTATCGCATATTGCTCAGGATGAATAGCAGAATTATCCAAAGGGTTTTTTGCATTTTTTATCCTTAAAAAACCAGCTGCTTGTTCAAACGCTTTTGCTCCAAGTCTAGGGACTTTCTTCAACTCTTCTCTTGAAGTAAAACTGCCCTTTTCTGATCTAAATTCAACAATTGATTCCGCTAATTT
This sequence comes from uncultured Putridiphycobacter sp., assembly GCA_965367695.1. Classification (GTDB taxonomy): domain Bacteria; phylum Bacteroidota; class Bacteroidia; order Flavobacteriales_D; family Crocinitomicaceae; genus Putridiphycobacter. Next base: position 3,574 of record CBDUKB010000221.1, on the reverse strand, counting down.
AGGTCCTAAACCAGACACATAAGCCAATAGATGTTTAGAGGCTGTATTCAAATTCACGCCTACTTGGTTTACCGCATGAAAAACCATAAAATCCAATGCTTCTTTCAATTTATTCTGATTGACGTCATGTTGATATTGCCCTACCCCTAATGATTTAGGTTCAATTTTCACCAACTCTGCTAAAGGATCACTCAATCTTCGTCCGATTGAAACCGCTCCCCTAACTGTGACATCATAATCGGGAAATTCTTCCCTTGCAATTTTTGATGCCGAATAAATAGAAGCCCCATCTTCTCTGACTACATATACTTTTACATCACTTTTAAACTGTATATGTTTAATCCAATTTTCAGATTCTCTGCCTGCCGTGCCATCACCGATAGCAATGGCTTCAATTTTATACATTTCTACCAATTGAGCGATTTTTGCGGAAGCCTTGGTACGCTCATTTTTTGGAGGATGAGGGAACACAGTTGTATTGTGCAGTAAATCTCCATTTTCATCTAAACAAACAATTTTGCACCCGGTTCTAAAACCAGGGTCAATCGCCAAAATTCGTTTCGATCCGATTGGAGGTGCCAAGAGTATTTGTTTTAAATTTTTGCTGAAATTTTCAATCGATTTATCATCTGCTAAAGCTTTAAAATATTGTCTTACTTCTGTTTCAAGACTAGGTTCTAAACTTTTTTTATACGCTGTTTTAATCGCTTTTTCAATCAAAGGGGTGCTTAAGTTATTTTGTTTAATAAAAAAACGATTTAACCATTGTAAGTTATAATCATCATTTGGACGCACTTTTACCCTCAATATTTTTTCATTTTCTCCTCTAAAAATGGCCAATAAACGATAAGAAGGACAGTGATTAATTGCTTGAGTAAAATCATAATACACTTTAAACTTCCCTTCTTTATCTTCTGCTGTTTTGTTTTTTTTACTCGTTATGATACTGAATTTCATAAATGAAGCGCGCATTTTATCTCTTACAATTTCGTTTTCTACGATCCAAGAAACAATGATGGCTTCAGCTCCAGAAATGGCAAGTGCTGGTGTATGATAATCTTTATTCAAGAATTGATTTGCCCATTGTTGAGGGTCACCATTCCCTTGGGTCATGATTAATTTGGCCAATCCAATTAAACCTGCCTTTATTGCTTTAGTAGCGGCATTTTCTTTCTTCTTTTTAAAAGGTAAATAAATGTCTTCTAGGGTTGTTAATTCGTAGCAGTCTTTTATTTTCTTATTCAATTCAGGCGTCAAATCATTGGATTCAGACATCAATTTTAAAATGTGTTCTTTTCTTTTTTCAATGTTTTGAAAAGTACTATTCAACTTTAAAATGGTGTCAATTTGAACCTCATCTAAATTTCCTGTTTGTTCTTTTCTGTACCTTGCAATAAATGGAATGGTTCCACCATTTTCAGTTAAGTTAATTACTGAATTAATTTGGTTGTTACCCAGGTTAGTTTTTTGTTGAATATATTCAATTCCAGTCATAAGGCAAAGTTACTGCTTCCCAATTATAAAAAAAGAGTCCTTCAATATTATTATGACTTAATTTATTAAATTCTTTTAAGCACAAGATTTTGGTTAAAATAAATTTACCTTCCATGCTTTTTCAACAATGTATCAACATTATGAATACCCAATCAATAATCGCAGTACATTTGAAAAAACTTCTATTTTCATAGCATGAAATTCCCCGTAAATCTACAAGCCAAACTAGATAAAAGACGCCAAGATGGCAGTTATCGAACAATGATTGACCTAGATCATTTAGTCGACTTTTACTCGAACGATTATTTTGGTGTAGCGAAGATAAAATATCAAAGTGACTTATCCCATGGTTCAACTGGATCACGTTTAATATCAGGGAATTCAAATTATGTAGAAGATTTAGAAAAAGACTTGGCTACATTTTTTAATTATGAAAGTGGGTTACTTTTTAATTCAGGTCTGGATGCTAATTATGGTATTTTTTCATCTATTCTGGAAAGAGGAGATACGGTGATTTTAGACAGTTTAATTCATGCTTCAATAAGAGATGGGGTAAGAATGAGTTTTGCAAAATCTTACCATTTTAATCACAATAGCATAAAAAGCTTAGAGTCAAAATTGAAATTGGCCCAGGGCAATACCTATGTGGTGGTCGAATCAATTTATTCAATGGATGGGGACATTTCCCCTTTGGCTGAAATTGTGAGAATGGCAAAAGCGTATGGAGCATATGTTATTGTAGACGAAGCGCATTCAGGAGGTGTGATTGGAAATGAAGGTCGCGGACTTTCTCATGAGTTTGATTTAGATGATGATATTTTTATAAAATTGATCACTTTTAGCAAAGCTTATGGCGCATTTGGCGCAGTCGTTTTATGTTCGAATAAAATGCGTGAATTTTTGATAAATTTTTCACGACCATTTATTTATACTACTGCCATTTCTGACTTTAGTGCAGGGAGAATTAGACAGGTTTTCGAATTGGTAAAAGGCATGGATGAAGAAAGAAAGACATTGAGAGAAAACATCAATTATTTCAGGTCATTGGCACAAGGAAAAAACTTACAAATTACCAATAGCTCCACTTCTATTCAAGCCATTATTATTCCAGATATGAATTTATTAATAGAAAAGATAACCGAAATAATTGCAGCAGGTTTTGCGGTTAGAGGAATTGCCCCACCAACAGTTCCTGCAGGAAAAGAAAGAATTAGGGTGTGTATTCATTCTCATAATACCAAGGCCGAAATCAAAGCTTTTTTAGATCATTTTTGATCCATTCCATTGCAATCTTTACCCAATAATTCCCAAATCACATTTCCTTTTGCAGTCGGCATATTGATGTGTAATAACTCAGCTGCAGTTGCATTTAAATCTAATAAATCGTGGTGTTGATTAATTTCCATTCCGCTTTTAAAATCTGGACCTAATGCGATTAAGCTTATTTTTTTACATCCAGCACATTTATCTCCATGACTTTTGAAACCGTCTTTTACATGGTCTAAATGTCTGCCATGGTCATTCGTAATAAATAAAGTTGTTTTATCTTTCATCACCTCATCATTTTGAATCATGTTCCACAATTCAAAGGCCAAACGATCGTTTTGTTTAATGGAACGAATGTATTTTTTCCAATCACCCTGATGTGCCCAAGCATCAATTTCCAGTAAATTGATAATGGAAATCACTGGTTTATGTAATTTGATAATATCTTGAAATATCTTAAACAATTTTACATCTCCAGGGTAGCCTGTCCCTGAACCATTAATACCTGAATAGACAGAAGGATAAAATTCTCTTACCCAACCTTTAGCTTTCGTGTACCCCAAAACATTTAATTTTCCTTTGGTGGTCAACACCCAAGCTTTTCTTTTATCAGCTTTATATTGCTTTAAGTAATATTGAAAAATAGAAGGCTTTTTTGGAATTTCCTTACCTGAATTTTCCATATGCTGGTATATCCCTGTTGTCATAGCGGTATGACCACTAATGGTGTAAGTAGGACCATCATTCGCAAAATCGTTAAAAAATACCCCTTGTGGACGAAGTTTATTATTCATATATGGAATATATTGCTTCG
>CBDUKB010000220.1:0-5182 GCA_965367695.1 uncultured Putridiphycobacter sp. | reverse complement strand
CACGAATTTAAAAACGTTGTTGTATCGCATAAAGCACTTATTGAAGCTGAATTAGAAGAGCAGAAAAAAGTAATTATCGGTGGATTAGAGAAAGGACAAGTATTAGAAGGTACTGTTAAAAACATTACTTCTTATGGTGTGTTTATTGATTTAGGTGGTGTAGATGGATTAATCCACATTACTGATTTATCATGGGGAAGAGTTGGTCACCCAGAAGAGATTGTAACATTAGATGAAAAAATTAATGTTGTAATTCTTGACTTTGATGACAACAAGAAAAGAATTGCCCTTGGTTTAAAACAATTACAACCACATCCATGGGATAAGTTAGATGATAAATTAAACGTTGGTGATACTGTAAAAGGTAAAGTTGTAATCTTAGCTGATTACGGAGCATTCGTTGAAATTTCTGAAGGCGTTGAAGGTTTAATTCACGTTTCTGAAATGTCATGGTCACAACACTTACGTTCAGCACAAGATTTCTTGAAAGTTGGAGATGAAGTAGAGGCGCAAGTTTTAACTTTAGATAGAGAAGAAAGAAAAATGTCATTAGGTATTAAACAATTAATGCCAGATCCTTGGGCTGATATTGAAACTAAGTACCCAGTTGAATCTAAACACACTGCTGTAGTTCGTAACTTTACTAACTTCGGTGTATTTGTTGAGTTAGAAGAAGGTGTTGACGGTTTAATCCATATTTCTGATTTATCATGGTCTAAGAAAATCAAACATCCATCTGAATTCTGTAAAGTAGGAGATTCTATGGAAGTTGTAGTATTAGAACTAGACAGAGATAATAGAAGAATTGCTTTAGGTCACAAACAATTGGAGCAAAATCCATGGGATGTATTCGAATCTACTTTTGCAGAGGGAACTACACACCAAGGAACAATCATTGATGTGAAAAAAGATAAAATTACTCTAGTTTCTTTACCTTATGGTGTTGAAGGCGTTTGCCCGAAAAAACACTTAAGAAAAGCAGATGGTAATACAGCAGTAATGGACGAAACTTTAGATTTCAAAGTAATTGAATTCAATAAAGAAGCGAAGAAAATTGTTGTATCTCACTTGAGAACTTTTGAAGAAGGTGAAGATAAACCAACTACTAAAAGTACAGGAAGCAGAAAATCTTCTAGTACTGGAGGAGCTAAAAGTTCTGTAAAAGCAAATAATGATTCTAATGAGAAATCTACATTAGGAGATTTAGACGCTTTAGCAGCTTTAAAATCTGAAATGGAAGGCGGAAAATAATCCACCCTCACATAATAAAATTAAACCCCGACATTTATCGTCGGGGTTTTTTTGTATCTATAAGTTTTATATTAAGTATAGAACAAATAGAAAGTCAAGTTTCTAATTCATAGATTTTCCAAATTTGATAATGTTTTAGCTTATGCCATTGGACATATCATTGGTACAATAAGATATGGAGTCCCCGTTTTTAAAATATTGCTCAAATTCTAAGTGTAATTTTTTTTACATTTTTTTTTTGTCATTGCTGGTTACAAACCTTTTGCTTATACTGAATTATTAATTGAAGAATTATTTAAACTAAAAAACTAGTTATAAAACTAGGTAAATAGTTGTGTAACTAAAAAAATAGTTATACATTAGCAATATGAAAAAAGAATTGACCAAAGCAGAGGAGCAAATTATGCAAACCATTTGGCAAGTAAAAAAAGGATTTGCTAAAGATATATTGGAAGCCTTAGCGGAACCAAAGCCCGCTTATAATACTGTGTTGACAGTTGTTCGAATATTAGTAGATAAAGGTTATGTGGGCTTTAACACCTATGGTAAATCGAATGAATATTTTCCTATCGTTTCAAAAGAAGCATATTCTCAACGCAAATTGGATAAACTAAAAAAGAATTACTTTAATAATTCTACCAAGGAACTACTCTCATTTTTTATCCGTGAAAACAAATTGGATATAAATGAACTAGATGAAATATTAAAATCTTTAAAAGCCGAAGCAAATGAATAATTTAGTTTTTAATTTTATTGAAATAAACCTGATAATATTGGTGTTGTATCTTGCTTTTTTACTCCTTAAAAAATCAATTAATTATACCATCCAACGTGCAATTGTACTTGCTATTCCAATTGTATCTATAATTGTTGTAGTCTTTAAAAATACAATCTTACATGAAAGTGCTATTTTTAATTCCATACCAATTTTTAATTTAAATGTAATTGAAGTTGGAGATGTTACCACAAGCAATACTTCTACATTTTGGAGTATTGAAATGATATATCTTTCAGTAGTTGCACTATTGTTCTTTTGGTTGGTACTAAAGGTAAGCAAGGTGTTAATATTCTTTCGCAAAGCAGAAAGACAAAAAAATTCATCTATTAAAATACTGTCAACTTCATTAAGTGACAATTTCTCTTTTTTTAATTTCATCCATATCAGCGCTGACTTGAATGAAACTGAAAAGCAAGTGGTATTAGAACAAGAGCTAAGCCACACCCATAAATTACATGCATTCGACCTGATGGTAATGGCCATTTACCATGTCGTTTTTTGGATCAATCCAATTTTCTTTTTAATGAAAAAAAAGCTAATTGAAATCCATGAATATGAGGTAGATGCAGGTATGTTTAAAAGGTATAATAACCAATATGTTCAGTATTTATTGGCCAATACCTTAAAAGGGAATTCTTCTCATTATTTATTAACCAGTCAGTTTTACAATGGACTAAGTCTGACTAAAAGAACGAAACAAATGAAAACAACAATTAAAAATAAATGGGCTTTATTATTAGTATTTCCTGTTTTAGCAGTCGGTTTCACTTTGCTTTCTTTGAAAAGCAATTCACCGGAAATTATCACTAATCAAATTTTGGGAGAAGAACAAGACACTATTAAAAAAGTAGTTAAGGTGTATGATGTAGTTGATAAACAGCCAGAATATGTAGGTGGTGATAAAGCTATGATTCAATTTATTATTGACAATATAGTTTATCCGAAAGCGGATAAAGAAGCGGGTATAGAAGGGACAGTTTTTTGTGAATTTGTAATTCAAGCAGATGGTAATATTGGTAAAATTAAAATTGTAAAAGGAAAAACAGCCACTATGGATGCAGAAGTAGTTCGCGTTATTTCTTTGATGCCTAAATGGACACCTGGTGAATTAGAAGGAAAAAAAGTTGCTGTCAAGTATACCATGCCAGTAAAATTTGTTTTGCCAAAAAAGTTGAATGATTAAAATATGAATGCCTCAAGTTTAATTACTTGAGGTTTTCTATTCTTCTTTACCTGTAAAAGCGTTCGGGAAATTTACTAAATAAAGTTTTTCTTTGGCCCGAGTCGCCACGGTATACAACCATCTCATCATGGATTCATCCCACATGTCTGCTACAAAATAACCCAAATCTACAAAAACAGCATCCCATTGTCCACCTTGAGATTTATGACCCGTAATTGCATAACCAAATTTTACTTGTAAGGCTTGAAAAAAGGGATGTTGCATCAAGAGCTTATTCCTGATTTTTTTGTTCCTTTCATAAGGGTATTCCTCCGTTGCAATTCTATAAAAAAGACTGGTCATTTCTTCTCTGCTCAAAGAAGGTCCTTCAGTCTTTATTGAATTGATGTTAATTTTAAATTCCTGTTCTGGCATGTCTGGATAATCAATTAATCGCGCGGTAATATCAGCAAATTCAAAACCAAATAATTCGGTTCTTCTAATTACTTTTAATACTTCAATCAATTCCCCATTGGCTAAAAAACCAGCTGGGGATTTTTCATCCAACCAAAAATAGTTATTCTTAGTCACCATAAGCACGTCTCCGGCGTTCAAATCATCTTCTTGCCAAAGTATGCGGTGACGGATTTGTTGGTTGAATAGATTAGCCCTTTTGTTAGAACGAGAAATAACAATCACTTCATCTTGTCCATAATAATTAATCATGGATTCTAAATCATCTTGTAATTCTACTCCCGTAATCATAAAAACTTCTTGCTTGTCGGAATACAGGATCGGGATTTCTGGTTCAAAAGTCCTCAATTGGGTTGCCAAAGATAATATTCCAGATTCGGCTGCTTGTCTGACAATTTGATTGAGTTGACAGGTTTGGATGTCAAAAGAAAAGGCTGCTTTCAAGTAATTTGCACTTAAAGCTGGACTCACTTCTGTTCCTATGGGAGGTAATTGCCCTGTGTCGCCCACAAAAACAAGCTTACAATTTTCACCACTGTAAACATATTCAACCAAATCAAATAATAAATCTCTATCACTGTAGGAGTTACCTTGACTTGAAGCGATCATAGAAGCTTCGTCGATTATAAAAATAGTATTTTTATGAAGGTTTTTTCCCAAAGTAAAACTTCCACTACCATCAGGAGTTTGATCAGAAAAATAAATTTTACGGTGAATGGTAGAAGCTTTGTCTTTGCTGTAGTTTGATAAAACTTTTGCAGCCCTGCCGGTTGGTGCCAAGCTCACTGTTTTAATTCCAAATTGATGGAGACTACTAATGAAGCTTGCAATCAAACTAGTTTTACCAGTTCCAGCATAGCCTGTTAGGATGAAAAATTCCAAGTCATTATTATTTGTTGCAAAATCGGATAAAAGGTGAATGGCTTGTTTTTGGTCCAATGTCGGTTGAAAGTTAAATGCAGCCTTAAAAGCGCTTTTAAATGATTCTAATTGAACTGAATTCTTCAAGTGTCGACTTATTGAGTTAAATATGTAAAAAAAATATTGACTGACTTAAATTGGTATAAAAAAAATTGTAGTTTTGTTGTCGTACTGCAAAACTAAGATTTAATTCAGTGATTTATGAGCGCATTTGAAAAATTAGACAATTTAAAACATCAATTCGGGAAATTTATAGGTCCTGCACTTTCTATTCTTGTAGGAATTTATTTCTACATGAAAACTGCTTCTGTAACTGTAATTGAACAATTCAATCCTAATGGTGCACCAATCAAACATGAGTTGATCCAAGGGCCAGAGTTCAGAATTGCTGCGCTCTTCTTTATTTTGGTGGGGATTATTTGGTTGCTTTATGTATTAAATGTATTGCGTTCTTTTATTGGAATAGGGGTGACAATATTAGCGTTAGCTGGTGCCTTATTTTTATTATACAAAGATTATAATATCATTAAACAAGATGTTGATTTCAACAATAGAAAAGAAATGATTTTTAAAGAAATCAAAGGTAGAATCAATGA
>CBDUKB010000219.1:0-5232 GCA_965367695.1 uncultured Putridiphycobacter sp. | reverse complement strand
ACCATATTTAATACTATTTGTAATTAATTCGTTTAGAATTAATGCAATAGGCACAATTGTTTTTAAATTAATGGCCTTCACAGAAGTGGTTACCTCAAGTTCAATTTTTTTAACTTCTGTAAAATTATCAATAATCTCGTAAGCTAATGTTTCAATGTATTCTTGAGTAGAAAAATCAGATAAGTTTTCAGCGTTATAGATTTTATCATGAATAAGTGCTATTGCCTTGATTCGATCAATGGTCTTATTCATAGCGGTATTTGTTTTTTCATCCAGGTTAGAACGAACTTGTAAACGCATTAAACTAATAATAATTTGAAGGTTATTCTTTACCCTATGGTGAATTTCTTGTAAGAGTACTTCTTTTTCTCTTTCTCTTCTTTTTGTTTCATTTAATGCAATTTCTAATCGGTCTTGAATGCGTCCTTTTTCTGAAATTTGTTTTTTAAGGGAACGATTCCAAAAATAAAAAAGAATGAACAGAAAAATGATGATTCCAGCGGCAATCACCAACCAAATGAATGCTTGAGTCCAATTGAATTCATGATCGTATTGAATGGAAATCCAATCCTTACTAATTCGGGCTCTTTCTTGTTTGCTAATGGTTTTTAATACCTTTTGACAAATATCCCTAAAGATTTCATATTCTGGTGAAAATGCCATAACAATTTGAACTGGTTCAAAATTACTTGGTCCAGCAATTTTTAAATTTGAATATCCCTTGTGATTTAAATAATAGCTCAATACGCCTAAACTTCCCACCACGGCATCAACTTCTCCAAAACTCAAAGCATTTAAACATGCTTTTATGTTTTTGTATTCAATAATTCTAATATTTTTATTCTCATTGGCAAGTAAATCGATTGTCCAATACCCTTTAGGCAATGCAATAATCTTATTATTTAATCCTTCAAATTTATTTATGCGATTATCTGTTAGTCGTGTACAGATAATAATGGGGTCGGTAATAATGGGTTCAGTAAATTTTAAATAGCGACTTCTTTCTTTAGTCACAGCGCAACTTGGCGCCATGTGAATGGTACCTTCTTTTAATCCTTTTATGGTTTCATCCCAAGTAATATTGGCGATTGGCAATAAAGTAATACCTGTCTCTGCAGCAATTCTGTTTACATAATCACCAACTATACCAGTGTATTTGCCATTTTCATAAATCTCATAAGGCTCCCAATCAGCAGCGTATCCAAAATGTATAATGGGATGATTGGCAATCCAGTTTTTTTCAATTTGGGTAAATTCAATATTATGTCCAAAACAGAAAAAAGAAGCATAAAAAAATATGTGAAATAAATAATATTTCAAAAGTGCGGGGTTTTAAATTTTACAATTATTCAATTATTAATAGGATAAAGATATGTAATAAATCTTTTAATGTTTATTAGTTGTCGAAAATTAAACCTTCAACTCACATCTAAATCGACTTTTAAATAATGTTCAAGCTAATATATGTAAATAATATTGATATACAAACAGTTGTGTTTTAATAAAGAGCTTGTCCAATACAAAATACACTTTTCAAAGCACTATTTTCAAGCATCTAAATTTATTTTTCAGCTATTTCTTTGCATCAGTTTTTAGCTAAAACTAACACCGTGTGGGTTTCATTATGATTTGCTGATTTGTTATAAGTGATGTCAAATTGCTCAAGTAATTTAAAACCAAGGTCAATGAGTGACTTTTCTACCTCCTCCTTATCAAAATAGTAAAAAAAAGTTCTATTTCCATTGCTACCAGAGATAAAACCAGATTTTGAGGGATTGCCATGCACAAAACTGAGGTAAAATAAGCCATTGGTTTCAAGTAGGTTTAAACAATCATTGAATAATTTCTTGCAGTCTTTTTTATTTAAATAAGGAATAACAAATCCGCATACAATAGCATTAAATTGTCCGTTTAATTTTCCAACTTCACGTACATCCATGACTTCAAAATTTGAAGTAGGTAAGTTTTGTTTGGCAATTTGGATCATGTTTGGAGAAACATCAATACCTGTTATACTTAACAATTTATTTTGCTTTTTTAAATATTTACTAATATTTCCTGGCCCACATCCCAATTCTAATAAAGTTGCATTTTCAACTTTTAATTGGTTTAATAAAAAATCGTAAGTATGGTTATAGATGGTTAAATCCATAAACTTTTCCGCATATAATTGAGCCACTTTATCCCAAGTATTAAATGTTTCTTGATAATGGTTCATAAATCTTAATTTATATTTTAAATAAGTGATTCCATTCTTGTTATTTTCTTGAATCCCAAGTTTCATATGTACAAACATTTCTGAATCCTGTACTGGCATTTTGTTTACCCGAAGATCGCCAAAGTAAATTTTCTCTGTCTTCACAACTCTTTTCAAAGTTGTATCCATATAACAGGCCATTTATAAATGTCATTTCACTTACATTACTTTTTAAATGCGTAACTATTGGCCTTTTACATTTTAAGGTCATTGTACTTAAAATTGGAATTACTGCTTTCATATTTTCTTTTTGTGATGCAAGATGATGAAGCGGACAGTAACACCCTACAAGTTGTGCATCAATTCCGTTTTTAGGCTTGCAATAGTTGATGTTGGCATTGTTTATGGCGTCTGCTTTTTTTTGGATTGATTTATATATTTGTGGTGTTGGCAGGTTGTATTTGGGGTAAGACATGAAATTAGGATTTACCGCAATACCATTATATTCCCCATTAAAATATTTGGTAATGGTAAAAACAGAATCAATATTTTTTGAGTCATTTGATTTGATGACTTTATTTTTTATCAATATTAACTCCATTACCCGGTCTGATCGCCAAGCTGAATAAGATAGTGCTTGTATATAGGAGATTCCAACCACTGGGTAAGTTCTGTATTTAGGATTTCTTAAATAAATGCTTTTCAAGTTGTGGTAATTTGAATCGAGGGTTAACCAAACGGATGTATCGGGCAAAACAAATGCGTATTCTTGGGAATTTTTACCAAAAATTCCTTGTGTCCAATGCATGTATTCCAACCAACTGAAATTTGTTATCTCGGTTTTATCTATGAATAAATTACTATCTAATCGAACTGTCCCAGGCGGTGTAATGTATGGACTCGTCTTGTCCTTTAACGAAGTACTATAAAATAATGCGCTAAAAATAATAGCCATAAAAAAAAAGATCGATTTACTCATAAATGATTTATCTGAATATAAAATTGAATGAGCATAAAGTTAAAGTAAATCTGCTTTTACAGGATAAAAAAAGAAAGAAACTGATTGAAAGCAAACAATCAAATATTTTTAAGATGATTTTTTACTATTTAAATTTTCTAAGATTTTTTTACTCATTGATAAATCAATTGTGCTAATAGGAAATGGAATATTAATGTTATTCGCATCAAATTTAGTTTTGATTGCTTCAACGGCATTACTTTTTAACAATACAAAATTACTAGTATGGGTATTGGCAGTCCAAAATCTAACAGTGAAGTTAATAGATGATCCACCAAACTCATTGTAATAAACTTCAATGGGTTTCTCAGGCATGATACCGTCTATGGTTTTAATGGCTTGAATAGTTAATTCACGTACTTGGCTTAAGTCAGCATCATAGGAGACGCCAACTGCTAAATCTATTCTTCTTTCAGGGCTTGTTGAATAATTGATGAGGGGATTTTGAAATATTTGGTTATTTGGAATAATCACATCATTTCCTTGAAAAGTACGTACAACAGTTGTCCTTAAATTTAAAACTTTGACTGTCCCCGAAATGTCGCCAGTATCTATTACATCACCAATGGTGAAGGGTTTATTTGAAGCCATAAATAACCCAGAAATGAAATTGGCTGCAATGTCTTGAAAAGCAAAACCAATGGCAATACCTGCAATTCCAACACCTGCTAAAATGGAAGTCACTGTTTTATCTAGATTTACGATAGAAAGTGCAAATATGAGTCCTAATGAAATAACAATAATTTGCATCACTTTTGCAAAAATAGTTTTTAATTCTTCGTTTTGCCACCTCGCTAAAATGTACCTTTTTAACAGTATTCGTATTCCTTTTGATATAAAAAAAATCAAAATTCCGACTATTAAAGCTAAAATGATGTTTGGTAACATGATGATCAATGCTTCATACCATCCGCTTAATTTACTTCCAATTAATTGTATTTCTTCTTTCATAATTTTTATTGCTGATTGTTATTGTCATATACCAATAGCAATATCTTGCCAAAAATTTAATTTACTTAAATATAGGGTTTTAGGTTTTTGGGGGGATGAATATTATGTAGAAATTTATACCCAAGATGGGTATTTATAGCTTGAATTGTCAATTCAATGTAAATTGAATATTAAAACGCGTTCCCACATTTGATTCCGATTCAACTTCAACCTTTGCCTTATGCATATCGAAAATATTTTTTGTGTTCGCCATTCCTAATCCCAATCCTCCTTGTTTTGAACTATAAAAGGGGGTAAACAACTTCTCCTTTACTTCATCCGTCATACCAATTCCATTATCCTCAATGGATACATTTACATAGTTCTTTTCAATTGCCAATTGAATGATTAATTTGGGTGTTGTTGTTTCTTCTAATGCTTCTACTGCATTAATAATGATGTTTGTAAATGCTATTACTAATTTGTCAGCATCAGCATAAATTTTTGTTTTTTTATCAAATCCATTGTATTCAAAATGAATTTTAAATAAACTAATGCGGTCTTTACAATTTTCAACAGCACTTTCTAAAACTTCTTCAATATATAAATCAACAAGTTCTAATGCAGAAGTTCTTGTATTGTTCAGGAAATTATCAATTAAAGTTGAAATTCTCAATGCATTTCTATGGACCAAACTCAATAACATTTTGGCATCTTCATTTTCATTAATATCTACTTTTAATTCTTCAGTTGCAAGCATGATATTCGAAAGCGGGTTCCTGACTTCATGCCCTAAAATTCTTGCCATTCTACTAATTAATTTTAATTTTTCTGTTTCTGCGTTTTCAGTTGCAATTTTCTCAAGCTCAGTAATATCATGAATTACTCCTTGAAATCGGGTATCATCATCTGAAAAAACTATGGAAGAAATTGAAATATATACTTCCAATATCTCTCCGTTTCCATTTTTTATTTTGGTCCTTTTTATATTTTTTCCTGTAGCACTAGAAACAGCATGAAATAAATTTTCATAATCTTGGTCAATCAGCATATTTCTAAAATCAAAATCATTGATATTATCAATTTT
>CBDUKB010000218.1:0-5257 GCA_965367695.1 uncultured Putridiphycobacter sp. | reverse complement strand
GAAAACACGTCCCACAAGGCCTATTGGATAACATAAGGATCTTTAGCAGGGCAAGGGAATGCGAAGGATCATTGAAATATGTGTTAAATATTCCACTTCGTATAAAGGTAGAAAACATGAATTATTCCAGAACTTATTAAAAACTTTAAATATGACCAATAAAGAAATCGCAAAATCATTTTTAAAACTAGCTGGAAAAGGTGATGTAGACCAAGCATTCAATCAATATGTGGCAGCGGATTTCTACCACCACAATCAATATTTTGAAGGAAGTGCCCAAGCATTAAAAAAAGCCATGCAAACGGCACATGAAACAGCACCCAATAAGCTGATAGAAATCAAACATTGTTATGTGGATGGGGAAACAGTGGTGACGCATTCTTTGGTTGTAAAAGCTGCAATGGAAATTGCAGTGATTCACATTTTTAGGTTTAAGAATAATAAAATTATGGAACTCTGGGATATTGGAGAAGCAATCGATAAAAATTCCCCTAACAAACATGGACTATTTTAAGTTTTAAAATAAAAATTCCAGTAAAGTTGAGGAATAGCTTATAAATGAACGGAATCACTTGTTGTTAGCAAGTAAAATTACAGGGAATATGAATTATAACGGACGGAAATTTAAGGTAATATCGAAATCAGAAAACAGTGAAGTAGCTGGAGATACCATTTTTGAATATAAACAAATAGGTGATGTTTTAACAGCATCTTATTCAGGAGGCGAAGTTAAAATAGGCCATTTGTTGGGTGTTGTGGATTCAAAGGGAACAATTAATTTAAGGTATCACCAAATTAATGCAAAAAATGAATTAATGACCGGGAAATGTATATCCATTCCCGAACGGTTAAGTAATGGAAAAATAAGATTGCACGAAAATTGGGAGTGGACTTCTGGAGACTTCTCTAAAGGTACATCCGTAATTGAAGAAATATAAAACATATGGATTTCAGAAAAGCTAAAAATAGCGATTTAGACCGTTTAAGTATATTATTGGATGATTATCGTGTTTTTTTATGAGAAAACTCCAAAAATCAATTGCTCGGTATTGTCCAACTTTATCCTTCGACAAAAATGAGGGAATTATGGCGCTTAAACGACTTGTGTGTAGCTAAAAAGTTTCGAGGTCAAGGTGTTTCTTTAGGTTTAATAAAAATGGCAAAACAACTTTTGATAAATGCTGATGCTTGTGGCATGTGCCTGGAAACAGATTAATCAAATATTATTAGCAATCAACTTTATTCAAAAACTGGGTTTGTATTAAACGATAATTCAAATTTGTATGAATGGAATCAATAAATTGAAATGAAAAGCAACAGTAAGCTTGTAAAAAGTGTATATTGAAGGCAGGACGAATGGCAAATAACACTTATAAAGTTTTAATAACTTTGATGAAGTGCTGATTAAAAAACAATGAAACACTCAAATTTTAAGATATGAATTATAAAGAAAAAATAGGGACAAAGGAGAAACCTATGGTGCTTCAAACTCCCCCTCTATCTTCATCTTATACCATGCATGTTCAAGAAAAAGATGGCGTAGAAGTTTTATTTTGTACTGTTGGAAAAACTGTATTGCATTATAATTTAGCTTGTATAACCGATTTACATCAAATGCTTAAAAAGCACGGTGATTGGATGATTTTAGGTAGTGCAGATGAGCAAAAACCAGCAAAAGAAGATACAATTGAAGCTTGGGCCCGCTCAGAAAACAACCCAGTTGGGGGCTGGTATGGTTTAAAAAAGGGATTAAGAGGAAGATTCGGAAATTACATTCCTCCCTTAATGGAAGCGCTCGGTCTTGCCGAAGTAACACATGAAAAAAGGGGCAATAAAATGAAAGCAAAGTAAACTTCATTTTTTGACCCTAATTCGATTTTTTTAAAAAAGCATAAAGTGTGTTCATTTTCATAGCTTTTCGAGTAAAAGGTGTTAAATTTTCCTTTTACATTAATTTATAGTTGTTTTACAAATAGGAAGCCACCAAAAGTTAAATTATACGTATTTTACATAACAGATAAATTAATCGATTAACCTTTACTGTATGAAGTTGTTCTTGCTATGCTTTTTAAATTTTCTTTCATTTGTTGTATTCACTCAAAACGCCTACCAAATTGAAGGGGTGATTGCAAATGAGGAAAACAAAGGTTTGGATTTAATAATGGTAAATCTTTATCTGCTTAAAGATTCAACACTTGTAAAAACTGAATTTACAGATGCAGACGGTTCCTTTGTTTTAAGTAATTTAATAGAAGGGAATTATTTTATGCAAATCAAGCATATTGGCTATAAACCTTTGGTAAAAGAAGTTATATTATCAGCATCAATGAACTTGGGAACTTTGAATTTACTTGCAGATGAAGCCATTTTAAATGAAGTAACTGTTATTGATAAAGTACCTTTTGTAGTTCGAAAAATTGATCGTACGGTCATTACTCCAGACGCATTGATTAGCAATGCAGGAAGTAATGCATTAGAAGTACTTGAAAGAGCTCCCGGTCTTTCAGTTGATGCAAATGGGGCTATTATTTTTAAAGGGAGATCAGGAGTTGCGGTTTATATAAATGACAAACCTTCTTATTTATCGGGAACTGAATTGGAAAACTACTTGAGGTCCTTGCCAGCTGGTGCAATAAAAAATATCGAAATCATTGAAAATCCGCCTGCCAAATACGAAGCGTCAGGAAATGCAGGAATAATCAATATTAATTTAAAAAGAAGCACGGTGAAAGGCCTGTATGGAAACACTTCCCTCAGTTACAGAAAAAGCAGGTATCACAACAGTAATAATAGTTTGAATTTATATTACAATAAAAATAAATTAAGTATCACCAGTAATTTGTATGGTGGATTTTGGGAAAACTTTCAAGACTTAAATATCAATCGTTATTATTTAAATGCAGGAAATGAAGTCGAGTCAGGCTTTGCTCAAAATTCGTTTAACAACCGAAGCGGATATTATTTAAACGGAAGAATAGGATTAGACTATTATTTAAACGAAAAGTCAACCATAGGGTTAGCCTATAAAAGGTCGACTTCCCCAGGGGTTAGAGATACTGATAATACCGCATTATTAAGGGATGCAAATGGGGTATTGTTTCAAAAAGTATTGGCCGATAATTTAAGTAAAACAACTTTTGAAAATAATTTAATCAATTTGTACTTTAGTCATGCTATTGACAGTAATGGGAGCAAAATATCAATAGACGCAGATGTGGTTCAATACCTTTCTGGAAACGACCAAACTTTTAAGAATTTTCAATATGATGCCAATGATGTATTGGTCTATCAAGATCAAATAAATGGACAAATTCCATCAACGATTAATATTTACGCATTAAAAACTGATTATACTAAACCAATTGCTGCACATTCAAGATTTGATGTTGGTTTAAAAACGGCCTTTACCGAAACTGATAATGAAGCCATTTATACCAGAACAATGGAAGGGGTGACCAAAGCAGACAATGATTTAAGCAACCGATTTTTATATGATGAATGGATCCATTCGGCATACTTAAACTATAATCAAAGTTGGGGTGTTTTCAGCCTACAATTAGGACTGAGAGGCGAGGCGACTAAGTTAACAGGTAAGCAATTGGGTAATATTGATAAACCAGCTACTAGTTTTACAAGGACATATGCTTCCCTGTTTCCTACTGTATACGCATCAACACAATTGGATTCAATTGGGAAGCACCGCTTAAATTTCTCTTATGGACGGCGGATTGATCGGCCATATTTTGAGGATTTAAACCCATTTATTTCTCCTTTGGATAAATTCACTTTCTATACTGGTAATCCTAATTTATTACCAACGTTTGCTCATAATTTATCTTTGACCTATTCATTTAACAATATGGTTAATACATCACTTTCGTATGCTAAAACAATTGATGGAATTAGTGAAACACTCGAAATTCAAGATGAAATTTACTACAGTAGACCTGGTAATATAGCAAGTAGTCAGTTTCTTACTTTATCGGTAGATGGGAACTTTGAAATTACCAAATGGGTTAGTTTCAATGCTTATACTGAAGCATCTTATGTTAATTATAAAAGCCAATTGTATACTGAACAATTGAATGCAAGTGGTATTAATGTTTATGTCTCAGCCACTAGTACATTTCGAATAGGTGAAATATGGAAAATGGATGTGAGTGGACGATACATGAATGATCGGGTTTATTCTCAATTATTACTAAAAGGATATGCGGTAATGCACCTAGGTGTACAAAGAGAAATATTGAAAGGAAAAGGTAGCTTGAAGTTAGGTATTAGTGATGTATTTTATAGCCAAATTGGAAGTGGTATTATTAATAATTTAAAAAACACGAATGCCGATTGGAATAGTAAATATGATTCTCGATCTGCAAGAATCACTTTCTCTTATAAGTTTGGAAAGTCAACTTTTAAAAAAGAAAAGTACAATAGTTCTGGCTCCGATACGGAACAAAACAGGGTGAGGGGGTAGGTTTAAGCTGTAACAATTTTTGGAGGTTTAAAAATTAAAATTTGCAAGATTATGCAGCCGTATTAAAATTATTCATCCTAAAAAAGACTTGTTTAAAGTAGACTGGGTATCAACATTAAATATATATTTTCGAAAGCTTTATGATATTAAAAATCACCTATATTATCTTCACTTTATTGATGCTTATCATATTGGTTTTATTGGGTAAAACGGCAATAAACAAAACAACTATAAAGGAAACGAAAGTCAATAAGAAATTGCTAATATTAATTGGAGGATTACTTAGCTGGCAATTATATATATACTTGATTACAAAATCAGGATACTTGCTAAATTTTGATTTCCCACCTCGTTTTGCCATTTTTTTAATTCTACCTCTTTTTATATTTACAGGAGTTTTTCTTTATCGAAATAGAAATAAAAGTTGGATTTTAGCCATTCATCCGCATTGGCTCATCTTTTATCAATCTTTTAGAATTTTGGTGGAATCTATTTTTGTGGCTTCAGTAACTGCAGGAATATTAAACAAAGAAGTAACTATTGAAGGATATAATTATGACATGATTTTTGCCTGCACGGCACCCATTATAGGATTCTTAGCTTTTAAAAAAACACTATCAAAGCAGCTTTTAATACTTTGGAACTACCTTGGTTTGATCGTTATTGCATCAATCATCTTTTTATTTATCACCTCCATATATGCTCCGCAGCTATTCGGAAGTGAATCCACTTTATTGCCATTAGATGCAGAAGTGTCAGCATCTGATTTAATTTTTTCAACGT
>CBDUKB010000217.1:0-5258 GCA_965367695.1 uncultured Putridiphycobacter sp. | reverse complement strand
AAAACCGAATCTAAATTTGATGATTTTAAATCAAAAGTTGGAGGCAGTCAAGAAAGTGAGAAAAACAGTGGCATTGATTTAAGTCGACCGGCTGCCGACACTCCTTTAGGAGCGAGACATCCATTGGCTGTTGTGCGCAATGAGATCATTGATGTTTTTAAAAGAATTGGCTTTAACGTCTCTGAAGGACCAGAAATTGAGGATGATTGGCATAATTTTTCTGCGTTGAATTTTCCACCAGAACATCCAGCAAGAGATATGCAGGACACTTTTTTCATTGAAAATGGTGCAAGAGAAATGGCTTTAAGAACCCACACCTCTTCTGTTCAGGTTAGGGTTATGGAAAATAACAAACCACCTATCAGGACCATTTCACCAGGAAGAGTATATAGAAACGAAGCCATTTCGGCAAGGGCACATTGCTTTTTTCATCAAATTGAAGGGTTGTATATTGACAAGGACGTTTCTTTTGCCGACTTAAAGCAAACATTATTATACTTTGCCAGAGAAATATTTGGTGAAAAAACTGAAATAAGGTTAAGACCTTCTTACTTTCCTTTTACAGAACCGAGTGCTGAGTTAGATGTTTCATGTACCATTTGTAATGCTAAAGGATGCAATGTTTGTAAGTACACAGGCTGGTTAGAAATATTGGGCTGTGGTATGGTAGACCCAAATGTATTGATTGCTGCTGAAATTGACCCAGAAGTATACAGTGGTTTTGCTTTTGGAATGGGTGTTGAAAGAATTGCTCAATTAAAATACCGGGTGAATGACTTGAGACTGTATTCAGAAAATGACTTAAGATTTTTAAAACAATTTAAATCAGCATACTAAATTATGGGATTTTTTTCATCAAATAAAACAAGCGCTAGTGTTAATTGGACACCTTTAACAAGTATTGAGCAATTGAACGAATTAACCGAATTATCGAAGGAAAAAACGGTGGTAATTTTTAAACACAGTACCCGTTGTTCCATTAGTATCATGTCAAAATCGAGAATGGATTCGAATTGGGACGGTACTGATGAAGATGCGATTATGGTATATTTAGATTTAATAAAATACAGGGATTTGTCAAACCAAATTGCGTTTGATTTTAACATCATGCATGAGTCACCTCAAGTATTGGTAATTAAAAATGGAGTATGCACTTACTCGGCTACACACGGAAACATTGATGCTAAATTAGTGAAAGCAGCCTTATGATTAAAGCGGTAATCATAGATGACATTCCAGAAGCGATTACAGTTTTAACGGCAGATCTTGCTACCTATTGTAGTAACATTGAAATCATTGGAACTGCAAATGGTGTTGTTTCGGGCGCAAAATTAATTCAACAAGTAAAACCTGACTTGGTATTTTTGGACATTCAAATGCCTGATGGTTCTGGTTTTGATTTATTGGAAATATTACAAGAAAGAAATTTCAAATTAATATTTACAACGGCTTCAGATGAATTTGCTGTAAAAGCCTTTAAATTTTCAGCCATTGATTATTTGTTAAAACCTATTGATCCAGACGATTTAATCCAAGCAATTGAAAGATTAGACCATCAAGACTCTCCAACAGATAGACTTGAATTATTAAAAACGAATCTTGAACAACCAAAAAAATTAGCTTTAAATACAGTTGATAAAATTCATATCGTTGAACTAGCTGATATTATTCGATTAGAGTCAAATATTAACTATACCAAATTCTATTTTAAAGACGGAAGTAAACTATTGGTGACAAAAACTTTAAAAGAATATGATAAATTATTAAGCGAACATAATTTTATCCGCATTCATCAATCTCACTTAATTGCAAAAAATCAAATTAAGGCCTTTTTAAAACAGCAAGGTGAAGTTTTACTGAAGGATGAGAGTAGAATACCCGTATCAACACGTAAAAAAGTCCAGTTAATGGAAATGATTGCAAATTTATAATCATGAAATACCCATACCTTTTCAAAACATTAATGATTTTGCTAATTGCATTGAGCATGATTCAATGTACAGAGGAATCAAAACCAACCATTCATAAGAATAAAGTAAGTCTCAAAATTCTCAATCCGAAACACAACCAGCAATACAGCGTTGGTGACCCCATACAAATCGACCTTGAAGTATTAGATCCAAGTAATATTAAATCTTTATCTATTTATTTGAATGACACCCTTTATCAAGCAAATGTTTCCCCTAAAACACAAACCATTAAAATACCGACAGCAAACGCAAATGTTGGCTTAAACGTTTTATACTTTTCATTTACCGATAAGGAGGGAAAATCAAGGGGTGCTACAAGAAATTTGATTTTATTTTCAGATGTGATACCTGAACAAAAAATTGCCAGCATTATAAAAACTTACCCGCATGAAAGCACTTCTTACACCCAAGGACTAGAGTTTTATAAAGACGCTTTATATGAAAGCACAGGTTCGGGTGATTATGCGAAGTCTTTTATAGCAAAAGTAAATCTTAAAACAGGTAAACACCTTCAATACAAAGTATTGGATGAAGCATATTTTGGAGAAGGAATTACGATATTAAATGATACGATTTATCAAATAGTATGGCAAAAACAAAAATGTTTTGTTTATACCTTAGATTTTAAGCAAGTGAATTCCTTTGATTACGAAGGAGAAGGATGGGGATTAACCAATAATGGAAAATCCATCATTATGTCGAATGGCACTGCTGAAATAGTATGGAGAAACCAAAGAACTTTTAAAATTGAGAAAAAAATATATGCCTTTTCAAACGAGAATGATTTTCAAAATTTAAATGAATTAGAATTAATCGAAGGTAAACTGATGGCCAATGTTTACACTCAAAATTACATGATTGAAATTGACACTAGCAATGGCAAGGTATTGTCTAAAATTGACTGTGCAGGCATTGTGGAAAAAGGAATGGTTGGAAATGCCAACGTTTTAAATGGCATAGCTTATAATCCAAATAGTAAAAAAACCTATCTTACAGGTAAGTTTTGGTCGCAATTATTCGAAATTCAAATTAATTAAAATGGGAAAACTTTTTATTGTACCGACTCCTATCGGCAATCTAGAAGATATGACTTTTAGAGCCATAAGGGTATTAAAAGAAGTGGATGCCATTTTAGCTGAAGACACACGAGTGACTGCAAAACTATTAAATCACTATGAAATTTCAAATAAACTAATTGCCCATCATCAAAACAATGAACACAAAACCATCAACCGCTTAATAGAAGAATTACAAGCAGGTAGTACTTATGCTTTGGTTTCGGATGCTGGTACACCCGCCATTTCAGACCCTGGATTCCTATTAACAAGAGCTTGTGTTGAAAATGACATTGAAGTAGATTGTTTACCTGGTCCCACTGCATTTGTCCCTGCCTTGGTTAACTCAGGGTTTCCATGTGAAAAATTTAATTATATTGGTTTTTTACCCCATAAAAAAGGAAGAGAAACAATTGTAAAAACAATTGCAGAAACGGAAAGAACAACAGTTTTGTACGAATCACCGCACCGTTTACTAAAAGCTTTAAAATTATTCGACACATTTTTTGAGGAAGATCGACAGATTTCAATTTCCCGAGAAATATCGAAAAAATTTGAGGAAACAGTGAGAGGAAATGCAAAAGAATTAATCCAACACTTTGAAAACAAGGCACCAAAAGGGGAATTTGTGGTGGTTGTAGAAGGAATAAAAAATCGAAAATGAAAGCCGTATTTTTAGTTAAAAAAGGTAAAGCCTCTGAAGCTTTTGAAATAAGAGAAACCCCTCAACCTCAAGTCCAATTTGGAGATGATGTATTAATAAAGGTGGAAGCATTTGGATTGAACTATGCTGACGTGATGGCTCGCCACGGTCAATACAAAGAGGCACCACCACTTCCAGCTATTATTGGTTACGAAGTTGTGGGAACAGTTATTGCTGTTGGCAAAGAGGTTGATCAAACTTTGATTGGCAAAAGAGTAGTTGGTTTTACGCGTTTTGGCGGTTATGCTGAATATGCGATTACAAAATCATTTGGCATGGTGGTAGTAGACAACATGGAAGCAGGTGTTGCACTTTCAATTGCCACACAATATGTTACAGCTTACTACATGGCATATCACTGTACAAATTTATTGCCAGGGGACAAAGTAATGATTCATGCTGGTGCTGGAGGTGTTGGTACAGCACTCATTCAATTATGTAAATTAAAGGGTTGTGAAATTTTCGCAAATGCTGGATCACAAGAAAAATTAGCCTATATAAAAAGCCAAGGAGCCGATCATGTAATCAATTATCGTGTAGAAGATTATGCCGCTGTAATAAACAAGATGCTGCCGAATGAAAGATTAGATTGTACATTTAATCCCATTGCCGGTTCTACTTTCAAAAAAGATTTTGCTTTGATTGGTTCTGGTGGAAGAGTTATATTATTTGGTGGTTCAGAATTATCGGGAACCAAGTACGGTATTTTTTCAGGCTTAAATTTTGTGCGCAAAATGGGATTTCGTTTGGCAATTGGACTGATGATGCGTTCGAAAAGTATTATTGGTGTGAATATGCTTAAAATAGGTGATAATAAACCAAAAGTTTTATCGATATGCTTGCAAGAAGTTACGCAATTGATAAAAGAAGGAAAATTACACCCACATGTTGGCGGAACTTTTAAAGTGAATGACATAGCGCAAGCCCATGATTTTTTAGGTTCAAGAAATTCAATTGGAAAAGTAATTGTTACTTGGTAAAACCTGATTATTTTGCGTTTAATCATTTAAACTTTAGCACTAAGCTACAACCTAAATCATTACTTTTAAAATATTTCGGGACGATATTCAAGCTTAAATCTTCCGACACATCAAAAGTTACAAAATGTGCATCAGTATAAGCATCAAGTAAATTGATGGCGTACACTAAGAAAAAACCGGCAATGGAATAATCTCTGTATTTTGTTGCTTGGTCGAAATTTAAAATTAAATCAGAATCGGCGACACCTTTGAATTGCTCATATAAGTTTGAACCGTCACCTTGGGTTTGACGGTATTGCCATTCTTTTTTATTTATGTTAGCGAATTTGGCGTTTTCAACACTTAAATATCCTGTAAATCCAAGTCCTGCCCAATAAATAGGTGCCCGCCACCATGAAATATTTTTACGTCCTTGCACTTTTCTATGCCCAAACTCATTGTAGATTGAACCTGCACCAGGAAGGATAGCTGAATAAAAAGCGGCACGATTTCTATAGTGGGTATAAGTACTATCAATTTGAGAAAAGGCATTCCATCCCACAATCAAACA
>CBDUKB010000216.1:0-5273 GCA_965367695.1 uncultured Putridiphycobacter sp. | reverse complement strand
TTTCTTGGCAAGATGCAATTAGTAATGCAATGAAAGATAATTGAAGTAATCTCATGTTGATTTATTAAAGGATTGATTATTTTTTTGCAAGTATAAGTTATGAAAGAATACTTCAACACTTACAAAGTGTTAATTAAACATAACAACACCTTATTTTTGTTCAACACCTATTGTTTAGAAATTAATTTTTTCTTCAGCAAATTTTTTGAATTGTGTCATCCATTTTTGACTTTGTTTTTTAAACATACTAGGAAAACACTTTGCCATTATTTTTACTAGTATGGTATTAAATTGAGTATAATTTACTTCAGATATATACTTTGTTTTATCAGTAGCTAACGCTTCAAATCGAGTAGTCTGGGTATTACTCATGTGAATGTGCTCATATAAAGCCGTTTTTTCAGCGGGTAAATTAACGGTAATCAATGTCTCCATCAATTCCATCTTCACTTTTCCATCAAATAAAATTTTAGATTTAGCCCCAACTGTATTGTATTCACCCTTCAACAATTCAATACTTTTAAAACCGTCTTGCCATTGCTCGTAATAAGCAGGATTATCCCATAAAGAAATTACTTCAGCAATTGGTTTTTCAATGACTATGCTGCATGTATACTTCATTTAGTTATTATTTATTTAGCACGTATTGTTATTTCTTTTTACCCTCTTAATTTTTTTAATACTTTTTTTATCAAGGAAACAAGCTTGTATGATAATTTATTTTCAACTTTTAATTTATCAAGAAATATTTTAGATTGAGTCTCATAATCTTTTGCTGAAAAAACCGGTTCTTCCACCTTATTACTTTTTTTAGCTATAAAAAAAACTTCCCCCTTATTCAACTCATCACCTTCAACCATTTGTATAGTTTTAAGCCCAACAAGTTTGTTTAAATTTTCAAGGGAGTATTTATTGAAATAATAAGTATGTACATTTCTAAACCATGATTTTTCAAGTGATTGTGTTGGTTTTAAATTATTAGGTACCGCGACATAAACAATTCCATTGGGTTTTAAAACCCTGCTCACTTTCTTCATCATTTTCACTGGATCTAAAAAGTGCTCTAAAACATGCCTCATGATAATGATATCAAATTTTTCTTTATGGTCTGCATCCCAATCTGTATCTACATCACTCCCAATAATATTGACATTGAATTTTATGAGATGATTTTGTGATTCGATCGAAGGTTCTATCGCATGCAATTCGCTATTAGGAAACAAGGATTTAAAATGAAATAAATTATTCCCTTCACCACTTCCAATATCTAATATTTGTTCAACTTTCTCTGGAAAGAGATTGAACTTATTAAGCCTTATTTCAATTGGATTAATTTGCGTTCTTTTTAAATCTTTCTCTTTAATAATTTGTGGTCGATAATACTTATCATATTCATTTTGATAAAAATCTAAGTAAGAGGCATTATTCCAACGTGGATTTAAATAACTCAATCCACAATTTTTGCAAATCACCACATTTGTAGGAAGACCAAACTTACCTTTACTTGAAATTTTTTGATAATTATCAGAATTGCATAAATTACAATTCACTGTTTCAAATTCATATTTCATAAACAATCTTTCTTCTTTTGATGGCGTTTTATTTGTACGCTTTTATATTGGGTTTTTATTTATTGTCAGCTTGAATGCTTTTTGCAAATTCTTCCTTGATATTTAAAAAATCAATTTTCGATTTAATTTCGGCAATCAATTCTTCAGGATAATGAGAATTTTCGATTCTTTGTTTGTAAACAGCATGTTTAAACATATAATTTAAAAATCGATCTAATGCACCACTTTTTAATCCATAAGTTAAAAAAAATGAAACCCTTTCTTTTTCTTCTGGAACCCTTAAAAATTTAGGTACTCTTTTTTCTAAGCTATTATGAAGCGATAATTTTGGTGCTATTTTTAATCTTACTGCATTTCCGGCATGACTTGTTCTTAACGAAAATATAACTGCATCACCTGCTTCACTTGGAATAATATATGGCTTACCAACATTAGTTTTAACTGTTTTATTAGAACCCACTCTCACTTTTAATCCACCAGAATGATCTTTGTGATCTTCTAAATAAAAAGCAATCCGATAGATGGGATAATCTTTGTCTGTCCAATCTGGATGATTTTGGTTTTTTCTTTCCGAAGTATCTTTATGAAATCCTCTGTTTCCAATTCCAATTTCAAATATCGCATCCCCAAAAAACAAAGGCTTTTGACCAAGCGCTTGGGTTGCTATATCAATTACTTTATCGCTTAAAATTAAATCTTTAAATGTCGGAATATTGGTAAGACAACCCAAGTGATTTTTTGCATGCCTATGCATAAACATAGTGCCTTTCTTCTTATCTTCTTCGATTGTTTGATAGGCTACCTCTCTTAAAGTCGAGATTTCTTCAGGAGTTAATACGTTTTTTATCAATAAAAACCCATCTCTATCCAACTTTTCTTTATCTAATTTCATGTATTCTAATTTTAACCTCCCTTTTTGACATCTGTTTAAACTATCGCCGTTAAATGTAGTAAATTTTCAGTTGAGTGTGGAGTAAATTATATTTTTTAGTTTTAATATTTAAGTCCATTAAATATTTTACACCATTAAAAATACGCCCTCATTGTTTTACAATTTTCGAAATGAATTGGCCGTTTATTGTTGAAACTTTTAATATGTAAATTCCTTTCTCAAAATCAGTGATATCAACTAAGTATTCCAGCTGATCTATTGGACCTGATTTCATCAACCTTCCTGATAAGGAAAACAATTGCCATGTTGCGTTTGTTTCAATTTGATGTTTAATTTGGAATGTACTTTTGGTAGGGTTAGGATAAACCATTAATTCATCAATCATTTTTTCTTTAGCATCAATTTTTAACATAGAACAATTGTCTGAAACGGTAAAATTTGAATCTGTCCAACTATTAAAGTCATGAATCAAACTATCATTGGTGTGGTATTGAAATTCATAGGGCCAAGGTTCAATATAACGTATACCAAGGTCCTTTGCTTGTAAAAAGACATTGCTATATAAACTATCTTGAAACCTTTCAATTTGGTCTGATCTTCCGATTACCTGTGCATATTTGTCTCCTTGAAAACTTGTAATAAAATCGATTAAATCCGATTGATAGCTTGTCTTTCCAGAAAGCCACCACATTCCTAAACCAATGCGCTGACATAAATCTGGATTTTCGTATAAATCATTCATAATAGTAGCGGGCACCAAAGTGTCATGGTCAATTTCATGAATTTCGAATACGATAGGCTTATCTGGAAAAGCAAAACTGAAATCTATGACTGTATTTTTAGCAGCTGTTATCCATTTTTGTTCTGTAAAACCATTTGTTGTGAATGCGGTCATGTCAACTCCGTTCAAATGTCCCTCTATACCATTCACAGTCATTTGTGTAACATATACATGAGAGAGCATTGGATCGTTGGCATATTGATGGCCGAGTTCCATAATTAAACTGGTTAACCTTTGTCCACAAATACTGTCCCACCAAAAAGGTAGTCTTGCAGGTTGATTTTGAAATTGAAAACTATGGAACCCTACATTTAAGCTATCTATTAACCAATCGGGACTTCCAATAGCACCGCCAGAAATGGCAAAAGTATATTTCATTCCTGCAGAAACCACTGTGTTTATTTTAGCATTTAAAGCAGAAAAGTCAAAGACCCCTGGAATAGGCTCAATGTCCTTCCATTTTTCAACTAATAATACTCCCCTTGCATCATTATGCGCAAGTACCAATGGATGTGTTCCATTCGAACCTGCAAAGCAGCCAATTGGTTTTTGTATTACTTGTGCAGCAGTAGCAATGGAAAATGCAAACAAAAAACAGAAGAATACATACTTAAGCATAAGAAATTTTTTAGTCAAATCAATGTGTTAACTTTAATTGCTGCCTTGCAAAAAAGATAATAACCTACATATAATAAAGGTATTAAATTTTATCCAACCAATCAAAAGTATCAGTCCATTGTTTATGATTTATGGTAGCTAAAGATCTACTTCATTAAATAGAGCTTAACCTTTTTTTCTTATCCATCTTTCAGTCCGCCATTTTTTTTGTGCTTTCTCATCAAGAAATGTCCAAGCTACAATGCGACTGGCTTTATTACTGGTCCCCATTGGAATGGTTTTGAATTCCGCTACGCCTAATTTTTGGAGTAGTAAATGAAGCCCTTTAAGATGTGCTTTTTTGGAAACTAAGGTTGAAAACCAAAAACAGTTTTTACCAAATTTTTTACTTTCAATCATCATTTTTTGAATGAATTGAAACTCTCCTCCTTCATAAACTAACTCATTGCTAATACCAGCAAAATTTAGTGTTGGTTCTTTTTTATATATACCAGATAAATTCTTCACTTTTCTTCTTGTTCCTTTTTGTGCAGCGGCAGCTGAAGTGTGAAAAGGGGGATTACACAGGCTTAAATCAATTTTTTCTTCTTCATTCAAAATTCCTTCGAAAAAAGCATGTTGATTTTTTTGTAATCGACATGCTACCTTACCTTTTAATAATTCGTTAGCATTGATAATTTTTTGGGCGGAAGCTATTGAATTTGGATTGATGTCTGACCCTATAAATTTCCAGCCATATGAAGTTACGCCAATAATTGGATAAATACAACTTGCCCCTACTCCTATGTCCAAACAGGATATTTGATCACCTAAAGGAATAGTATCTACTTTATTCTCACTTAACAAATCAGCCAAATAATGAAGGTAATCTGCTCGACCGGGAATGGGTGGACATAGATTTTCATCTGAGAATTCCCAGTGTTTTATGTCATAATAATGATAAAGCAGGGCTTTATTTAGCAGTTTTACTGCCTTGGGATCCGAAAAATCAACTGAGTCTTCTTCAAATTTATTTGGCTTTACATAATTTCCCAACTCAGGAATTGCTTTTATTAAAGCAGGTAAATCATATCGCATTCTATTTTTGTTGCGAATATGCATGCTTGTTTTATCTTTTGTATTTTTTTTTGAAGACATGCTTTGCTGGGACTTATATATTTTATATAATCAATACTTTACTGATGGTTTTCCACTTTCTAAATAGGCAATTAAATTAAGGAAAGATTGTTCATTTCCTTGAATAAAAAATTTCATTAATGCCAGATAATCTTCATTTTTCTTATAGCCTACTCCGTAAGAAGTAACTTGGGTTTTATTTGGACTAAGTTCCTCAAAAACAATAATATTGAACAAATCTTTTTCATCAACTTGCATAAAATGTTCTAAAATTAAAAGAGTACGTTCTTTAAAT
>CBDUKB010000215.1:0-5285 GCA_965367695.1 uncultured Putridiphycobacter sp. | reverse complement strand
TAACTTGACGCCAGTATTTGCTGATGTTTGTCCTAAAACGGGTAATTTGGATCCTGCATCAGTTGAAAAATTGATCAATGAAAGAACTTCAGCTATTATGCCCGTTCACGTTTATGGTAATCCCTGTGACATGGATGCCTTTGATGCGCTCTCAGATAAATATAACTTGAAATTGATTTATGATGCAGCACATTGTTTTGATGTAAAAAAGTTGGATGAAAGTATTTTGACTAGGGGAGATTTATCTATTTTGAGTTTTCATGCCACCAAAGCTTTTAACAGTGTGGAAGGTGGCGCCATTGTGTCAAAATATCCGACCGTAATTGAAAAATTGAATAAGTTTAAAAATTTTGGGTTTAAAAATGAAGTTCAAATTGAAGGGTATGGGATTAATGGAAAAATGAATGAATTGCAAGCAGCATTTGGCATACTTCAATTAAAAAATATCAAGTCCAATATTGAAAAAAGGAAAAATAATACCATGTTGTATTTGGACTTATTAAAAAGTAAAAAAGGAATCAACTTTATTTCGTTTGATCAAAATTACGCCTTGAATTATTCTTATTTCCCCATTATAATTGAAGATGATTATCCTTTAAAAAGAGATGCGGTTTATGAAAAATTAAAATCGCATGACATTTATGCAAGGCGTTATTTTTACCCATTGATTAGTAACTTAGAGAATTACAAACACTTTCCTTCTGCTAATAAATTAGCACTAAAAAACGCAAATCATTTATCAAGTAGTGTTTTATGTTTACCCTTGTATGCTGATTTGACGGAAAAAACAATTAATGAAATTTGTAAATTAATATAGATGTTAATAGTAGGCGCACAGGGTTTTGCAAAAGAAATTTTAAGCTTGGTAGACAATTCACAGCAGTCACCTTGGGAATCTATTGCATTTTTTGACGATATTAATTTAGATAATGATTCCATTTATAAAAAGTTTCCAATTTTACATACGAAAGAAGCAGTTCAACAGCATTTCAACATACACGGACCTCATTTTGTATTAGGGGTAGGAAACCCAGCTGTAAGAGTAAAACTAAATCAATTAATGATTGATCTAGGAGGTGAACCAATTTCTATTATCTCAAAACAAGCAATCGTCGGTCAGTTCGATACGAATATTGGAAAAGGAACAACGATAGGAGATGGCGTGATTATCACAATTTCAGTAAGTGTTGGTGTCAATTGTCTTATTAATATTGCCTCAACCATAGGTCACGATTGTTTGATTGGTGATTTTGTAGAGATTTGTCCAAACGTTAGTATTTCTGGCAATTGTAAAATTGGTGCACATAGCTTTATTGGAACAGGTGCAATATTATTACCTGGCATTGAGCTTGGGCCAAATACTGTTGTTGGTGCAGGAACTGTTGTGACAAAATCATTTCCGTCAGGCGTAAAATTAATTGGTTCACCAGCAAAAGCGGTATGATACTACATATTTTTCACGACCATAACTTTCTTCACTTTACCCAATTGGAATTTGAAAAATGTACAGAACAAAGCAAATACGTCATACTTTCTGAACAAGCCGTTATTGCAAAGGGGTGTGTCGTATTGAATAATGATGCTTTGGTAGATTTAATCCACAAGGAAAATTTTTCTCGCATCATCATTCATAACCTCACTGGACAGAAAGCAAAACCGATTATTGAAAGTGGCTATCAAGGCGCCATTCATTGGTCGGCTTGGGGCAACGATATTTATCATTCAGGATTTGGTTTTAGTCCAAATCAACTTTTAGAAAAAGAGACCTTAGCTTTTTTAAAAGCCAATGACATTAAAGTACCAAAACCTTCATTTTTAAGGTCGAACAAAAAGTTAAAAGAAGTCTTTTTTTGGTTCTATCATCTAATTAAAAAAACACGGCACCCTTCAGATTGGGTGAATAAATTATTGCCAAAAATTACCAGTTTTTCTACGGTAATTCCGTTGGAGCGAAATGATGTTAAAGCTTTGGTTAAAAACGCTGATTACCTTCCTTTTACCTATGGCAATCTGTCTGATTTAATTCCTGAAAGTGAAGTCCTTTTTGATTTTAAAAAATTAGGAAAGCAAATCTGCGTAGGCAATTCTGCAACGGCAGCCAACAATCACATTTCGGTCTTTAATAAAATTAAGAATAAACCCCTTTTAATTCCATTTGTATATGGAGATAAAGCTTATAAAGCGAGTGTTTTAAGAACCTATCAAAGTGAAGCTTCATTTGAATTTGTATTGGATCGTTTGGCCTATGCTGATTATTTGAATACATTAAAAAAGGCGAACACCATGGTCATCAATACCCTTCGTCAACAAGGCTTGGGGACTATTATTTTAGGGCTTCATTTGGGAATGCGCCTCTATTTGAATAAAAAGAATCCTACATTTACTTTCCTTCAATCTCTAAATATTCATGTTTTTGATTTCGAGTCTGAATTTGAAAAATTCGAAAACAAGCCCTTAACGGCCCAAGAAGTTATGGAAAACAGAAAAGGTTTAATTGCTTATTGGGGCGTTGATGCAGCAGCTAAAAGAATGAAAGATTTCTAAAAAAAAAGAGAGAAAACTTTCGCCTTCTCTCTATTAATATGTATGCTTTTTTTAAACTGATTAATTCATCAATTTTTTATAGCGAACTCTTTTTGGTTCAACATCACCTAGACGTTTTTTCTTGTTTTCTTCATATTCAGAATAAGAACCTTCGAACCAATATACTTCAGAATCGTTTTCGAAAGCCAAGATGTGCGTACACAACCTGTCTAAAAACCATCTATCGTGAGAAATAATTACGCCACAACCTGCAAAGTTTTCAATTCCTTCCTCTAGGGCTCTAATTGTATTTACATCCAAGTCGTTAGTCGGCTCATCCAATAACAATACATTTGCTTCCAATTTTAAGGCCATGGCCAAGTGCAAACGGTTTCTTTCACCACCTGACAATACGCCTACTTTTTTGTTTTGGTCAGAACCTGCAAAGTTAAATTTGCTTAGGTAAGCCCTTGCATTCACTTTACGGTCACCAATTTCGATAAAATCCATCCCGCCAGAAACAACCTCAAAAATGGTACTTTCTGGTTTCATGTCCTTATGGGTTTGATCAACATAACCAATTTTTACCGTTTCACCTACTTCAAACTCACCTTTATCGGGTTGTAATTCATCCATGATCATTTTGAAAATGGTGGTTTTACCAGCACCGTTTGGCCCAATAATTCCTACAATTCCATTGGGTGGTAAAGAGAAGTTTAAATCACTGTACAACACCTTGTCTCCAAAAGCTTTTGCGACATGTACCGCTTCAATCACCTTAGACCCTAATCTTGGACCGTTTGGAATTGGCAACTCTAAAGTATTTTCTTTTTGTTCGTTGTTTTCGCTCAACAACTTATCGTAGTTATTTAAACGGGCTTTACTTTTTGCGTGTCTACCTTTCGGGTTCATTCGCACCCATTCCAACTCACGTTCTAATATTTTTCTTCTTTTTGATGCAGTTTTTTCTTCAGATGCCATTTTACTTGACTTTTGTTCTAGCCATGAAGAATAGTTTCCTTTCCAAGGAATACCTTCACCCTTGTCCAGTTCAAGAATCCAACCCGCTACATTATCTAAGAAGTACCTATCGTGTGTGATGGCAATTACCGTACCCGCATATTGTTTTAAGTGTTGCTCTAACCAGTCAACCGATTCCGCATCCAAGTGGTTGGTAGGCTCATCTAATAACAGTACATCTGGGTTTTGTAATAATAACCTACACAGTGCAACCCTTCTTTTCTCTCCTCCCGATAGTGTTCCAATAGTCTGGTCTTCTGGCGGACAACGCAAAGCATCCATGGCACGTTCTAATTGGCTATCTAACTCCCAAGCGTTTAAATGATCAATTCTATCCTGTACTTCTCCTTGACGTTGGATTAATTTATCCATTTTGTCAGGATCATTCATGATTTCTTCGTCCATAAAACCATTGTTGATTTCTTCGAACTCGGCCAATAAATCCACTGTTTCTTGAACCCCTTCTCTCACGATTTCAATTACAGTTTTGTTGTCATCTAAAATAGGTTCTTGGGCTAAATATCCAATGCTGTGTTCTTTTGAAAAAACAACATCACCTTGGTAATCTTTATCTAAACCAGCTATGATTTTCAATACGGTAGATTTACCTGAACCGTTCATTCCTATCACACCAATTTTGGCACCATAGAAAAATGACAAATAAATGTCCTTAATGATTAATTTTCCTTGAGGTGTAGTTTTAGATACACGCTCCATTGAAAATATAATTTTCTTATCGTCTACTGACATATGCTTATAATTCTTTAAATGAGTTAATCATTTTTTCCATGACATTAATATGTGTACTTTCTCTACTTGCCATGGTCCAAGTGTGGAAAGAGTAATAATTTAAATCGGTTTTAAAAATAGTAAGATAATAAAACATCTCTTCATTTATTTCAGGAAAAACGCCCCAAATTTTATAAGCAATACAATCAATTCCATTTACTTTTTTAAAAGTACTTACCCTTTGAACTTTTGGGTTTTCTAATGATGCTTTGATATTGCCTAAATTAAAATCAGCATAATCCTCTATACTGTAGTCGAGTCCAGCAGCTGTTAAATCTGTTTTTGGTTCATAAATCATCATGGCATATAGGCCTTTAATTAAATTACCATATTGTAAAATAGCATCAGGATTGTCAAGGTCTGTTTTGGCTAAATAATCAGGCAAGCCAATTTCAAAAATATTGTCAAATGATTTTTGTTTCAATTTTATATTGCTTTCGCAGGCATTGAATAATAAAACTAGGCCAAGACCTAAAAGGATCAATTTCATTTTTTTCATAATATCAGTTTAAGTTAATTTCAAATGAATTAATCATTTCATCCATTTCTTTTTTGTGTTTCATTTTATCATTTTGCATACACCAAGTAAGCAGTTGATAAAAAGTGTCATTCGTTTCGTAAACAGCCATTTGATAATAGATTAAATAAGTGCCTAATCGTCCTAAAAAGGAGTTTTTAACACAAGGGACACCATTGACCATTTCAGTCATTGGGCTTTCTTTTTCTGCTGTAAAATCTTCTAATATCAATGCTAAATTAATGGCTGTTCTTAAATTAAAGGCTGCTAAATCAACAGTGCCTGAATCGACCATAGTGCCAGCAAAGGCATCTTTTGCATAAGGGATAACAGTCATATAAAATTCATCTTCAAAACCCTTGTTTTCAACGCTATCAATTTTTGCAATATAACCATATTGCAGCACAGCTTGTTCATTGATGTCATTCATTTCCTC
>CBDUKB010000214.1:0-5287 GCA_965367695.1 uncultured Putridiphycobacter sp. | reverse complement strand
AATATTATTATAAATAAGTATTTGTAGCACTGCATAGCACATCATTAATTTCTTAATTAATATTGATACGAAAAAAAATTAAATTGAAGAGGGAAATAACCGCAAACTAATTTAAAATAAAAAGTGTGTATCAAAACAATTATGGCTAAAGAAATCCAACTGAATAATCTCACTTTTCTTTGTTTGAATAAATAAATAAATATGGATTTCTTTTTAGGGTAAAAACTACCTATGACTTTGAATAAAATAAAAAAGATTAATGCACCTATTTAACTTACAGTAATTTTTATTAAATAGCTGTTTTCCTATAATTTTAAGTATAATTACTCTTGAAACTCGTGCTTTACCCAGTCAACTTCCATCACCCACGCTTCACTTATCATTGGTGAGTCGGTAATTTTGGCGAAGTTTAAAATAGCGAACATTGGCTCAGGGTATTTATCGCCCTGTCCAACATTGCGATATACTTCTTTACCATCTAAACGATAAACCAAATCACTACCTTCCCATTCTACAGCATATTCATGATATTCATTTAAGGTTGCAGCTATATTTGTACGCAAACTCCACCAATCACCTTTATCGCATTCTCCTAAGCTTTTAATAGCACCTGTTGTATAATGATCTTTATCGCCATCACCATGGTGTTCGAAAATATCAATTTCACCAGATCCTGTTAACGGCCAGCAA
This sequence comes from uncultured Putridiphycobacter sp., assembly GCA_965367695.1. GTDB lineage: Bacteria > Bacteroidota > Bacteroidia > Flavobacteriales_D > Crocinitomicaceae > Putridiphycobacter. Next base: position 4,597 of record CBDUKB010000214.1, on the reverse strand, counting down.
ATATTTTCATCAGCTTCTTGGACTGGAGATTCATTATTTTGAGCGCCTAATAGCCACCAAGCAGGAAACATACTTGCCTCACCACTGCCAGACAACCTTAATTTTGCTGTCCATTTACCCTTCACAAATTCTTTTCGGTTTTTTGACACAATACGACCAGCAACATACTCTGTATCTGGTTGTTGATTACCATGTTTATCAAAATTATCACTGCTACGTTTTTCGCCAGTATTAATTACCTTTAATTTTAATGTACCATTACTTACTTCACGTGTTCCAAATTCTCCATCAGGTACATAACGTTGTTTTTCATTATTCACCCAAATTCGTTGGTCTTGCCAATTGTCTGGATTAAAAGTATCAAAGTCATCGAAGAAATCTACTTTCCATACATTAGATACCGCGGTTTTATCTAAATCTTCTTTTTTATCTTTTGATTTACATGAGAAAAAACCGGTTCCTATTATCAAACAACTTAACAAATAGTAATAATTTAATTTTTTCATATTATTATCTTAATATTTAATTTATTTAAGAATTAGTCCGTTCTAAAATTCCAAACTTGACCAATTGCTGAACCTCCTTTATCATCTTTCACTACTACTTTCCAGTAATAATCTTTCGAAGCGGTTAAATTGACTGTTACATAAGGTTCATTTAAATCCTCCACAAATTTTGTTGTTGGCGGGTTTTCTGTTCCAAAATAAACATCGAACACTAAAGAATCACCATCGGTATCACTCCCTGTCCATTCTAATTTAACAGAATTTGTTTTAACAATTTCATTCAAACTTGGAGCAACAATACTAGGCAAAAAGGGAACATAATTTAATTCTCCATCACCTTCTGTATAAAATTGATACGTGTTTGAATAATCGCTTGAGGCATTTTTACTATCAATGGCTTTCACTCTCCAATAATAAGCAATACCCCTTTCTAAAGAAATTTGTGTGCTAGTTGAATTCAAATTATCTCTTGTTTGAACATTTTGTGAAAACTGATTATCTGTAGCTATCTGTAATTGGTACTTGATAACATCACCTTCAGGATCTGTAGAAGCACTCCATTCAAAGGTTACCAAGTTATCAATACAAAGCAGGTTATTTGTGGGTTTTGAATTCAACGGATTACTAGGTTTCGTATTTACTGGTTCTGGTGTTGGTGTGTCACCTCCTCCAGAGCCTCCACATGAACTTAAAATAACAGCTATTACAATTACTAAATATAGTATGTTTTTCATTTTAAAAATCTTTACTCTTTAATTAATTTTAATGTTTTTGCACCCTCTGTATTTACTTTTATAAAATAAACTCCATTTGGTTTTCCCGAAAGATTTAACTGACTTTTTGTTGAGTTTATTCCCTCCATTTTTTCCAACACTAATTGACCGAGCATATTATAAACCTCTATTAATGTTGGCTTACTAGAGTTTGGGATAGCTATTTCAAACTGACCTCTTGTAGGGTTTGGATACGCAACAACCTCATCTAATAAAACTAAGCGTTTTTTATAAGTACCTTCACATAATTTTGCCGATTTCACTTCTAATAAATCACTTTGATTTACATCAATTTCAAATGATTTAGACATTGTTTCAAAAACTTTGAATCCATTTAAGAAAACCTCATATGGGGCGGTCCCTTTTTCAATTTCAATAATTGCTTTTTTACCTGAAACACTTGATTTTGCATTAAATTCAAATCCTTTTAAAACTTCTAACGTAAAGCATTGTTCATATGTTTCACCTGCAACAGTAAAACATAATGTATAAATACCTGGTTTTAAAGGCGAAAGTGATATTGAAGTAGTAAAAGATCTCTTAATTCCATTTAAATTTAATTGATAATTATTAGCTTGAACAGTTGTAATTTCAATTCTTCCATTTTCTTCTCCAGGACAGGATTCACCAATAACCTTAATGCCAAAATTATTTGCTGGTAACGAAAAAATTGCACAACCATTAGCATCAACTACAGAATCAGGTGCTGTGTTTGGACAATCATCATTTTCATTTAAAATTCCATCCCCATCCAAATCATTGTTAACAGCTAATTGTTCAAACAACATCCAGTTCATATTAAACCCACCCGTTAAAATTTTAAGACGTAACCTATTAATTCCCGCAGGTATGTTTAAATTTCCTGAAACTGTTTGCCAAGTCTGCCATCCATTTGTTTTAGGGGTATTAATTTTTAATAGTTCATTCTCTGTTCCATTGTCATCAACCAAATACAAACCAATTTCACCAGCATCAAATCCGGCAAATCTAAAATCGACCTTATAACTTGCATCTATTGCAGCATAAATAATATAATCTGCAAAATCACCTCCATCAGTGTATCCAATGTTTTTACCGCCGCCTTCATCGGTTGTGTTTTCAACTCCCAAACCTTCCATTTCAATAAAATCTTCAACTTCTATTTTTCCAGGTAAAATAAACAGAGATTCAAGTGTATTTCTAATTTCAATATCTGAAAATGTGTTTAATAATTTACCTGATTCAGATGAAATTACAGATCCATTATAACTCACTTTAATAGCATCTGTATAGACTAATGTTTTTTCCGTATTAATAACAATGCTTCTTTTACTATTCGAATCAAACGAAATTGAGGCGATAGATTCTTCAACTCCATTAACAACTAGTTTAAACAAGTCTTTCGAATTATTCAATGAAGATTCTAGCAGCGATTGATTGACAACTAATTCTATTGAATTATTGGTAACCGTATGTCCATTTAAAGCGTTAAAATCTGCTGATGAAATTTCACCAGTTTTTGTAAATTCAATACTACTTAGGTTAAATTCACCTTCAGAATCAAATCTAAAAGTCAATACATGAGTTCCTTGTTCTAATAAAATATCATTTACCTCAAATTTTTTGAAAGATTCCCATCCTCCTGTGGCATTGACAGATTGAGTTGCCGTAACCTCTTCGCCGTTAATAGCCAAATGAAATTCCCCACCATTACTTTGGGCTGCTAAACGAACACCAGCTTTATACGTTCCTGTTTCATTTATAGTAACTGTATAGTTCATCCATTCATCTTTTTTTACAAAACCAATATAATAACCATTACTATTTACATTATCGTTGCTTTTTTGAATATCAATAGCATCATTTCTATATACCCAACCATCATTCCACGCTTGAAATGAGCCAGTAGATTGCGCATAGTTCGCATAATCTTGATCAAAATAAGCATAACCATTTTTACCTAAATCAAAATCAGACATATAAACTATTCCAGGAATTGTATGATTACTATAAGGAATTGTTGCATCAGTTGCTACTTGCCGTATCATAGCATCGGGTACATCTTTTTGAAAATCGCAATTTGCACTATTTGTATTGTTAGCCAATTCCATAACAGCAGCAAAAGCATCATTTACTGAAGGTTTTGATTTATTTCCTTTCCAATATTCCAAAATGTTTTTATATCCATTTGTGAATTTTATTGAATATGGGCCAACAATGGTTTCAACTCTTTTCATTGGCCACCAAGACCAACCTATATTATTGTCTTCAAAAAGTGATATCGCTTCTGTAAACCACACATTTGAGTTTTCACCAGCTTCTCCCATCCACAATGGTACATTTTGTTGTTCGCGTAAATCTAACACCCATTGAATCGAACCTTTATCATTTGTACTCCAATACTTATGAAAACTATAAACCATATTATCGTCCCATGCAGGAGTTATTCCCGTAAAGTTATTTGCCCAATCATGGCCTTCAATAAACAGCATGTGATTTGTATCTACTTCGCGTATTGCATTGGTAATTTCTATATAAAATTGCTTTAATTGAGCACCTGTAACATGATCTCCATTTACTTCATTCAGAAGATCATATCCACCTATCCAAGTTTCATCCTTATATCTTTCAGCTAACTTTCTCCATAAAGCAACAGTTTTATTCTTATTTTCCTGACTTTGCCATAACGATGGTTTAGTATCATCATAATCAGAAATTGCTGCATTTGTACCTTGGCCACCAGGAGCTGCATGTAAATCTAAAATTAGATACATATTGTTTGATTCGCACCAATCCAATAAATTATCAACCATTGTAAAACCTCTGTCTAACCAAGTATTTTCTCCAGTAACTGGCTCATCTTCGATTGGCAGGGTAAATAGGTTGTAATGCATTGGAAGGCGAACACTATTAAAACCCCATTTTGCTAGAGAATCAATATCTTTTTTAGTAACGTGATTTGCCAACCAAGTATCAAAAAATTCGTCTGTTTTATCTTCTCCAATTAAATCAACAAGTCTATTTCTAAACTCGTGTTGTGTATCAGCAACTTCACTGGATTGCATCATGTAACCTTCCATTAACATCCAGCCACCAAGTCCCATTCCTCTTAAAATAACTTCTTCTCCTTGAGAATTTACAATTTTCTTTCCTTCCGTTTTAAGTCCCTGACCCCAACTAATCAAGGTGCCAAATATTAGGGTTATTAGAAATATTTTAATTTTCATTTTATAGTATAAAGGTTTCATAATTGTCGAAAATTTGCATTATTTAAAAATAGTTTTGATTTATTGATAAAAAAAATCTTCGTCTAATAATTATCAAAAAAAATCTCAAAGC
>CBDUKB010000213.1:0-5295 GCA_965367695.1 uncultured Putridiphycobacter sp. | reverse complement strand
AGAGCACTCACAATACTTTGCAAGACACCCGACGCCTGAGGTTTGAATAGCGGCTAGCTATTCAAAGTCTCGATCCCGATAGCTATCGGGACTAAGGGACTTGCTACTATCGACTAAAAAACTAAATAAAACCCTATTCACCTGGCCCTTACCCTACTCACTACTCCCCTAAAAAAGATGTGATTTATATAACAACCTTTTAGCACCAACCCCTTATTAACCGCCTACCTTTGGTCGGTGAGAAAATGCTCACAGCTGCTCCGTCAGGTTCGGATAAAAAAATAAATATGAAAATTAAAAGTCTATTATCAGTACTTACCATGTCAGCAGTAGTGCTTTTTGCTTCCTGTAATAAACAGGAGCCAACCCCTATTTCTGGAGATCCTTCAGGCAGTACAAAAGTGCCAACGCAAAAAGAAGCGCAACCAACCATTGCCCTTAAAACTGCCGCTAACTATGTGATGCTTGCGGGTTCATTAATCTCAAACGTACCCACATCTGCTGTGACAGGCAATATTGGATTGAGTCCTGCTGCAGGTAGCTACATCACTGGTTTTGGTGGTACCGAAGTTACTGGAACAGTATATACAACAGATGCTACTGGCCCTGCGGGATCGGTTGCAAGTGCAACGGCATTAACGGCAGCAAAAGGTGATTTAACAATTGCTTACAATGATGCGGCTGGTCGTACTTCAGATGATATGGTGTTATTAGCAGGCAACATTGGTGGTTTAACATTAACTCCAGGTTTATACAAATCGAGTGGATCACTTGAAATTTCTTCAGGCGACCTTACTTTTGATGCAAAAGGAGATGCCAATGCTGTTTTTATCATTCAAATTGCTTCTACCCTTATCACAACTTCGGGTCGTAAGGTGATTTTAGCTGGTGGTGCAGTGGCTGGAAATATTTTTTGGCAAGTTGGTACCTCAGCAACATTGGGGAGTACTTCGGTTTTTAAAGGAACCATACTAGCCGACCAATCTATTTCACTAAACACAGGTGCAAAAGTAGATGGACGCTTACTCGCAAGAATTGCTGCCATTACTATTGAAAGTAGTACAATAGTAAAACCATAAAAAAACAAGTAAAACCTATAACGTCCAGCAATTTTGTTGGGCGTTTTTTTGTTTATAAAAACCGGGAAAACATTATGGTACTTCCTCTCCCGATAGCTATCGGGATCGAAACATAAAATAGATTACCATCTATTTTACCCTTACTACGATACTTTGCAATACACCCGACGCCTGAGGATTAAATAGCGGCAGCTATTTAATGTCTCGAAGGCTAAGGAAAAACATTCACCAAGACTCCAAAAAACCCGACGCCTGAGGTGGTCACTGAGCTGCGCCGTGCTGAGCTTGCCGAAGTATCGAAGTGCACTCGAAGGCCGAGGGAGAAATTACAATTCTTATGGGACAGCAGGTGGGTACAGGTCCTATTCATTTACAATACTTTAATGAATTGAATATTCAAAACCTGAAATTTATCACCTTTTTTTGCTTTTTTATTCGTTTATTGTACTTATCGCAAATTTTGAAAACGTTTGCGCGATTCAATTATTTTAGGCAATTCCCCGTGTATATTTTTGATTCATAATAAAATTAATTAATATGAAAGTTTTAGTCACCGGGCCAGATGGCCTTTTGGGTTCAAATGTCGTCAGGGAATTATTGGCTCAAAATTATGAGGTTTTAGTCATGTCAGAAGATGGTAAAGATTCTCCAACGATTGATGACTTACCCATACAAAAAATAGCTGGAAACTTATTAAAACCAACTGAAATCGATCAAGCAATCAATGGTGCCACGTATGTGATTCATTGCGCTGCAAGTACTAAAATGTTTCCACCAAAATCTGAATTGGTGAACAAAATTAACATTGATGGTACGCAAGCAATTATTGATGCTTGTTTAAAACACAATGTCAAGCGACTGGTATACATTGGAACCGCCAACTCCTTCGAATCGGGTACAAAGGAAGCACCTGGAGATGAATTAAACGGCTACATGGGTGCGAAGTATGGCGTTGATTACATGGATTCTAAATACAAAGCCCAATGTCTAATACAAAGAGCCTGTAAAGAAGATGGCTTAAATGCCGTGGTGATTAACCCAACTTACATGATTGGGCCTTATGATTCAACGCCGAGTTCAGGTACCATGGTCTTAAAAATTCAAGCAGAAAAAGTGCCAGGCTATACCTTAGGTGGGAAAAATTTTGTTGCGGTAAAAGACGTAGCCAAAGCAGTGGTGAATGCGCTGACAATGGGCAGAAGTGGAGAGTGTTATATTGCAGGAAATGAAAACTTAACTTACCATGAAGCTTTTCAGAAAATAGCCAATACCCTAGGCGTAAAAGCTCCTAAAACTAAAATGACCACACCCATGGTCAGGTTGTTTGGCACTGTTAATTCTAAGCTCGCAACCCTCTTTAAATTCGAGCCGAAAATCACGAAAGAATTGGCCATTTTAGCCAGTGAAGAACATTATTACTCTAATAAAAAAGCAAGAACAGAATTACAAATGCCCCAAACTGATATTGAGGAGGCCATATTAGATTGTTTTACTTGGTTTCAAGAAAACGGTTACGTAAAAAAATAAACATGAATTATTTAGAAATTGATTTTCAATGGAAAGCTGCTGACTTTGAAGTTTTCTTAGCAACTAGTTTAGGCCTTGTTTGCTTTATTATCTATTGGTTTGTTGCCCAATCAGAAAAAATAAAGGCCCGTTTTTATCGTAAATACGACCCTGACCAAGCTTCCTTTAAGCACATTTTTTTTACAAAAATATTTGGCTTTCTTATCATGGGCTTACTTTCATTAACCGTGTGTTTGGTGTTTACCGACTATACCATTCAAAATATGGGACTTTCTTTTCGTACCGACACCCTTTTATTTAGCCTTGTTTGGATTCTAGGACTTTCAGTTTTAGTGATTCCTTTGGTGCATTTTAGCGCCAAGCAACCTAAAAACTTATTGAATTACCCTCAGATTAAATCTAAAATATGGACCAAGAGAATGGTCCTTATGAATGCTTTGGGCTGGTTTTTATATTTATTCGGTTACGAATTGCTTTTCAGAGGCGTACTGTTAATCCCCTTAGTTGATGGCATAGGCGTTTGGCCAGCCATTGCAGTAAATATTGCCCTCTACTCTGCCACCCATATTCCAAAAGGGTTAGACGAAACAGTGGGGGCTATTTTCTTAGGCTTGGTACTTTGTATTTTAACACTCTTATCGGGCACAATTTGGATCGCCTTTTTAGTGCATGTTGCCATGGCATGGACCAATACTTTTACCGCTTTAAAACACAATCCAGCAACCAACTACATCAAGTAAATTATGGAAGGAAAAATTAATTTATACCTATTGAGAGGCCTGACAAGAGAGTCGGGTCATTGGGGTGATTTTATTGACATCATTCAAAACCATAATCCACACTTTAATATTCATTTACTCGATTTACCGGGTGCAGGCATTCATTATAAATTAAAAGCCAATACCACTGCCAAAGGAATGGTTGCCTTTTTAAGAGAACAAACCTTGCCTGTTCTGCAGGATAAAAATCAAACACATATTATTTGCGCCAGTTCACTGGCAGGAATGGTGGCAACAGAATGGGTACTAAACCACCCAAAAGATTTTCAAGGCTTAATTACAATTAGTGCCAGTTTCAAAGGGATTTGTAAAAATAAAGAAAGGGCCAATCCGAAAATGAGAAGCACCATGCTCAAGATTTTAATGTATAAAAAAAATATTGAGAAGCGAGAACATTTAATTATGAAAGTCAATAGTAATACCCCAGAATTGAAAACTGACTTGGTGAAAGAATGGATTGCAATACAAAAAGAAAGAACCATGACAAGAGCCAATATTTTAAGACAAACTTTGGCGGGCATCAGGTATTCAACACGTAAACGAAAGCCCAATTTACCTTTGTTAATTGTCGGTTCTAAAAAAGATAAATTGGTGGCACCCGAATGTATTATTAAAACACATCAAGCCTTTGGAGGCAAGCTGGTTTGGCACCCAACTGCAGGACATTGTTTGCCTTTAGATGAACCCGACTGGCTCAGTGTAGAAATAAGCGATTGGATTTCATCAACCAAATTTATAGCGAATAGTCATTGATCAGGAACTTTAGCCAAATAATAAAAAATTAACAAAATGAAAGTATTTGTAACTGGAGGAACAGGATATGTTGGCTCCCATTTAATTAAAAAATTAGTCGAAAATGGGAATCATGTACACGCCTTGGTGCGCTCGAAAGAAAAAGCTAAAAACATTGCCCATCCAAATGTAATTATTTTTGAAGGCGACTTATTAGATACCAAAAAAATACAAGCAGCAATGGAAGACTGCGAAGTGGTTTATCATTTGGCCGCTTTTGCCAAAGTATGGACCAAAAATGTAAATACTTATTTCAAAATGAATGTGGTTGCTACTAAAACCGTTTTGGATATTGCAAAGCAACTCGAAGTAAAAAAAGTGGTAGTTACTTCCACTGCAGGGGTATATGGTGCTTCAATGGATGAAACAATTACTGAAGAATTTGTGCGGACTTCCGATTTTTTTAATGAATATGAAAGTTCAAAAGCCTTGGCAGAAAGTTGGGTAAAAGATTATGTTATCAAAGGATTGGATGTGGTGATTGTTTCGCCCACCCGGATTTACGGACCCTTTTTATTTGGCGAAACCGCCTCCATTACACAGTTAATTGAAAAATTTGTATTCAATAATTGGCGAATTATTCCTGGTGATGGTAGCAAAATTGGCAATTACGTCTACATTGATGATGTAGTGCAAGGTCACCTGTTAGCCATGGAAAAAGGCGAAAAAGGGCATACCTATTTATTGGGTGGAGAAAACCATACTTACAACGACTTTTTTGAACAACTCTCAAAATCTTCGGGTTTAAAAAGAAAAATGATTCGACTCCCCCTCTCCATTCAAATGTTATTTGCAAAACTTCAACTATTAAAAATTCCCTTTGGCGGCACCCCTTTAATTACACCAAAATGGATTGCAAAAGGGAAATACCATTGGAAGGTTTCTCCCGAAAAAGCAAAAAATGAATTGGGCTTAGAAATTACAAGTTTAGCCGAAGGGGTTGACCAGACCATTCAATGGCTCAAATCAAAAAAAGTTTAAGTCCTGCTAAATGCCGCTGCAATTAAAAAAAACTTCTTCGATAATTAACCCACATGATCAAGCTTTAACCACGCCTAAAATTTTTCATTATAATTATTATATTTAGCCTATGTGTTTTTCAGCAGAAGTAAGTTTTG
>CBDUKB010000212.1:0-5301 GCA_965367695.1 uncultured Putridiphycobacter sp. | reverse complement strand
TGAAACAAATAAACTATCAGGGCAAACGTTTATTATTTCTGGTGTTTTTGAATTATATTCACGAGAAGAATTAAAACAATTAATTGAAGAAAACGGTGGGAAAAACACCAGTTCCATTTCGAAAAAAACGAATTATTTAATCGCAGGTGATAAAATGGGACCTTCAAAATTAGAAAAAGCAACCAAATTAGGCATTCAAATAATTACCGAAAAAGAATTTATTCAAATGTTAGCTTAATCAATGAAAACTAAAAACACATACAACCCCGAAGCTAGAAACATTGTGCTTTTACCTAGAACTGAATATAAAGATATTATAGTAATAATTAATAAGCCAGAACAAATAAATCACAATTTGTTTCACCAATATTTTCCGAATGCTACATTTAGCTTTTTGAGCAATCGTACTGAAAAAGAGGATAATTCCAAGGGAATGAATTATACTTTACACAAAAAAGATTTCTTTTTTAGGACCTTAAAAAACGAAAGACTGAAAAATTTAACAAAAAAATCGTTTGATTTATTGATTGACCTGAACGAGGTTAATGATAAATTGATTTATTTTGTGGAAAATATAAATGCCAATTTGAAAATAGGTTGTTTCGACAAGCCAAAAAATCATTTATTTGATATTTTGACAAAGCCCGCTGATGAAATAGTTGACGTGATTAATGCTATGGTGAAGCAAATTGACATTTTGACCTTAAACAACAAAAAATGATAAATTTAAAAGGACTTGGAGTGGCAATGATTACTCCTTTCAACAAGGACCATTCAATCGATTTTGAAAGCTTGAAAAAATTGACACATTATTTAATTGATAACGGTGTCGATTATTTAGTAGTGCAAGGAACTACAGGAGAATCACCAGTTTTATCAGAAAGTGAAAAGCTAGCAGTTTTAAAGACTGTTATTGAAGAAAATGATGGACGATTACCTATTGTTTATGGAATTGGCGGAAACAATACCCAACTCATTGCCGAAAAACTTAAAACATTTGATGTCAAAGGTGTAGATGCAATACTTTCAGTTTCACCTTACTATAATAAACCTACCCAAGAAGGTATATTCCAACATTTTAAAACAATTGCAGCAAGTAGTAAACTCCCTATCATCTTATATAATGTACCCGGCAGAACAAGTTCAAACATGTTGCCTGACACCACTTTACGCTTAGCAGAAACCTGTGAAAACATCATTGGAATCAAAGAAGCAAGTGGTAATTTAAACCAAGTAATGTATTTACTAAAAGACAAGCCTAAAAATTTCTTTATAATTTCAGGGGACGACGATTTAGCTTTACCATTTATGAACATTGGTGGGGATGGTGTAATTTCTGTTATTGGGAATGGATTGCCCAAGGAATTTTCGAGCATGGTTCATGCAGCCTTAAAAGATGACATGGACAATGCAAGAAAGTTTCATTATCAATGTTTTCCTTTAATATTCCACCTATTTTCCGAAGGAAATCCAGCTGGAATTAAAGAAGTACTAAAATATTATAATATAAGCGAAACTACGGTAAGACTTCCATTAATGAACGTTTCAACGGGAACAAAAGCAAAAATTGTAGAAATTCTAAACAATCTTTGATTCAATTTTAGTGTCAAGTAAACATTTTATTTATATTTGTTAATAATAATTAAAGAAAAATTCATGAAACAACGCTTTTTAAAAGGGATAATGTTCTTTTTCGTATCTTCTGCAGTTTTTGTAAGTTGTGATAATTCCAAAACGGATTTAGACTTAGATTTAGAAGAGAGTAAGGACACCACAGTATTAACTACTGATGATGGCCCACAAATATCCTATGCAGTTCCAACCCCAAATGAACTATTTGAAATCGTAAAGATTCTAGGTGGAGAATTGAATATGGAATTAGTTAATTCCCTTGATAATAAAAATAAATATGTTGATTTAAAATCAAAAGCATTAAATTTTGGTGTTTATTCAGCTGATATTGGATATATGAGTTGCTTTGAAAATGGGATTGCTTTCTTAAAGTATACCAAAGTCTTAGAAAACTTAGGAAATGAATTAGGAATATCTGATGTTTTTGATAAAACCCTAATGGATAGAATTGAAAACAATGAAGAAAATTTTGATTCTTTGTTTACCATCTCCAATGAAACCTATTACGATAGCTACCTTTATTTAGAAGAAAATAAAAAAGGCCAAGAACTTTCTTTGATTATCATTGGTGGTTATGTTGAAAGTGTATATATTATTAGCAACCTTGTTAATGTATATTCCAATTCAAACCCAATAATCGAAAAAATTGGAGACCAACATTTAGTGTTAGATAATATCATTGATTTTTGTTCACAATATGCAGATGAGTCAGCTGTTGCTGAAGCGTTAAGCGATATTATGAAACTACAATCAATTTTTGAAGACAACATGGATTTCGTAGAATCTAATCCTGAAGGAGAAAATGGTACAGATGTTGATGGTGTAGCAACTTTTGCTAGTAAAGGAAGTTTTACCATGAATGAAAACACTTTCAACTTAGTAAAAGAAGAAGTAATCAAATTAAGAAATAAAATAACACAAAAATAGGATGAGAAATAAAATTATTTTTGGAATAGCATTATTGGGTCTTATTGTATTGCAGTCCCTACAAGCACAACAAAGTTGTAGAAAGGTTCATAACTTTTGTAAAGAGTTAATTCCCGAAGAAGAACAATCAAAAGACTGGGATTTGGATAATCAATCAAAATCTGCAACAGTAGAAAAAGGAAAAGTGTATGAAATGAGTTTCATTGCTTACCACGATTATATTTATAGAATTTCTAATTGTACAGATGTTGAAGATGGAGAAAAAATAAATTTTGAAATCTTTCATATGGAGTTAGTGAGAAGACCAGACAAAAATGGAAATCCTAGAATCTTTAAAGAAAAAGTTTCTATCTACAACAACAAAGCAGATGACATGGCAACCTTCTATAAATTTAGAGTTGAGAAGTCTGAAAAATTATATGTTCAAGTAAATGTTCCAGCTTCTGGTAAAAGTGAAGCTAAACAATTTAAAGATTCAGACTTTGTTTGTGTTGGTGTATTGTTAGAACACAAAAAAGCTGGTAAATTAGGCTTTTAAAAATAAAATTAAAATCATAAATAAACCGTTGCAATTTGTAACGGTTTTTTCTTTTATATATGTTTGAATCCAATAAATTAAACGAGCTTAAAAGCTTGCTCAACAAGCCAAAAAACATAGTTATTACGGCGCATAAATCTGCAGATGGCGACAGTGTTGGGAGTTCTTTAGCCCTCTTTCACTTTCTAAAAAAACTAAACCATCATGTCACAATTTGTCACCCCGACAAAGCTCCCAATTTTTATCATTGGTTAACAGGGTCGGAAGAAATACTTACACTGGAAGAAAATACTGCTGGTATTATCGAAAAATTTAAAAAGGCTGACATTATTTTTTCTCTTGATTACAATCACCCAAGCAGAATCGGAGAGTTACAACCCTTATTCATAGAAAGTAGTGCAGTGAAAATAATGGTCGATCACCATCAAAATCCTGCAAAAGAATTTTTTGACTTAAATTTTAGTTACCCTACCATTAGTTCTACTTGCGAAATTGTATACGAATTAATCGTCAATTTAAAAGACATCACTTATGTAGATGTACCTACAGGGGAAGCCGTTTATTGTGGTATTATGACAGACACTGGTTCTTTTAGATTTCCATCTACGAGTGCCAGAACACATAGAATAATTGCAGAATTACTCGAATTAGGAGTGGTAAATCACAAAGTTCATGAAGCTGTATTTGATACAAACAATATCGAAAAAATTAAATTAAACGGGTTTGCATTATCGGAGAAACTTACGGTATTAGAAAAGTACCCGGTAGCTTATATTTCATTGTCTAAGCTTGAACAAACCAAATTTAAGGCAAAGAAAGGTGATACAGAAGGACTGGTTAATAAAGCCCTTTCGATACAAGGTGTGAAAATGGCCGTGTTTTTTAAAGAAGACAATGAATACGTTAAAATTTCTTTTCGTTCCAAAGGGGATACCTATGTAAACAAACTTGCAAGTGAAAACTTTGAAGGTGGTGGACATATATATGCCGCTGGTGGTAAATTTGATGGTACTTTGGATGAGGCCATTGAAAAGTTTGTAACTTTAATACCTCAATACGTTCATTCATAATATGCATTTTAAGGGATTATTTTTTGTTTTGTTTATTATTTCGATTGCCGCTTGTTCTAATGAAAACGAGGAACAAGGATCAGAAATTGCATGGTCAAAAGAAGCTTCTATTAATATGAATAGTACTTTTGCTGCTGAAGAATTGGAAGAGATTACCCAATACTTAAGTCGCAGACCCGATTGGAAAATGATGAAGACTGGTAGTGGCTTACAATACTTCATTTATGAAAAAACAGATAGTTTAGTGCCTCCAAAAGCTGGGAATCAAGTGGCCGTAAATTTTACTGTTTCTTTATTAAATGGTCACATTTGCTATAGTTCTAAAAGAGGAGAACCAGAAGTATTTACTGTCGAAAAATCTGACATTGAAAGTGGTTTGCACGAAGGGATTAAACTTATGCACTTGGGAGAAAAAGCAAAATTTATTTTACCCAGTCATTTAGCACATGGTTTAATTGGTGATTCAGACGAGATTCCACCCCTTGAAACTGTAGTATACGATATTGAATTAATTGACATCAAATGAAACTTCTAAATAATTTATACTTTGTATTAATCATCTTTTCCTTTACTAATTGTCAAATTGAAGGCGTGAAAGAAAGTGGATTACAAAATGAACTAACTGATTCCACATCCAGCTTATCCGCCATTGACTCAGCTTTTATCAATCTCGAAAAAAAAGTTGAGCCATTGAAAATTGATACGGCTAAAGATGCATCAGGAAACAATTTAGTTTGGAATGGTGCAGGAGGACTAAGGATTGAATGGAAAAAACGTGCGTTTAAAACCCCTATTGAAGCTGGTGATGTAGTAATGGCCAATTTTGAAGCCAGGGTTGCTAGAGGAGAAATATATGACCATAATAATGATGCCGGCAAACCATTACCACTTAAATTAGGAGTGGGACAACTTTTAAAAGGATGGGAAACTGCCTTATTAAGCATGCATGTTGGAGACGTGGGAAGAATTATGATCCCATCTAAACTAGCTTATGGTAAAAATGGTTATTATGGTAAAGTTCCTCAAAATGCTGATATAGTGGTCGAAATTGAGATTGTCAGTAAAATAAAACCTATTGCTTTAAGCGAAGGGGTTAAGGTATATAAATACAACCAAAATGATACTACAACTAAA
>CBDUKB010000211.1:0-5337 GCA_965367695.1 uncultured Putridiphycobacter sp. | reverse complement strand
AATTTCTAGGTGTGAGAATTTTTGGCGTAAGAGGGGATAATCGGATTCTAAAATATAATTAGATAGCGCGCCTCTTATCATGAGGGTAGGTGTATCAATGGTACCAAAATAAACTTCTTCTATAATTTTATCAATCTCATTTGTTAGCACAGGTACATTCATTCGCCAATCTAACCTTCCTTTTTCAATCCAATATAAGTTTTTCAATAAAAATTGACGGACACTCGGATCTTCAATTATTTTTTCCATGGCATCATTTGCCTCTCCCCTTGTTTTTAAACTTTGTAAGTCCAGGTGATTGATTCCTTTTAATATTTGATCGTGGTGGCGGGGGTATTGTTTGTGGGAAATATCGATTACGATTAATTTTTTAACCAATGTTTCGTATTCTGCAGCGAAACCAATGGCTGTTTTACCACCCATGGAATGGCCCATTAAGTAAATGTCTTTTAAATTTAAGTCATCTACCAATTCAGCTAAATCTTCTACCATTAAGTCGTAATTGAATTCAATGCTGTGGGGAGATTTTCCGTGATTTCTTTGGTCGACTAAATAAACTTGATAATTTTCAGCCAATTGTTTACCCATTGTTTGCCAATTATCCAATGAACCAAATAAACCATGGAGGATAATTAAAGGTGGACCATTTTCACCTAGTTTTTTATAATTCAATTTCATAAATGCAAATATAAAAATACCCTTAATAAGGAAGTAAAAAATTATAGGTTTTGTAACCTAATTGTTATTAGACGCGTAGATAGGATTATAACTTAAAAACTTAAATTCATGAAAACAAAAGTACTAACAATTTTTGCACTTGCATCTTTAGTAATGATGAGTTGTAAAAAAACAGAATCGGCGATTCCTGCAGCACCAGGTTCGGCTACTATTAGTGGGGTAATTTACGCACCATTAGATTTAGGAAATGATACGACTTCAAATGGTGTATTCATATCGGGATACAACAATGAGTTTGCACCTTCAGGAACCATGTTAACTGCGATTGTTGATTCTTACGATTTACAAAAAAATCCAGACAACAATTTTAATTATGAATTATTAAAATTCACGACTGTTGTAGGTGATAACGGTGCTTTTAGTTTTACTGGATTACCAGCATATTCTGAACAGATTTCTGTTGAAATTAGGTTCAGTGATTTCAAAGCCAATCAAGCGCAATTTGACCCATCAAACAATCCATCAGTATCTAAAATTTATACATTATCAGATAAGTATGTATCAATTTATGATGGTGCAAATGTGATTAAAGAATTTACTTATTCTGCAAACTAAAAAAAAAGATGATGAAAAAGATAGTAGGAATTTCTATTGCTATTCTATCTTGTTCACTGTCGTTTTCGCAAGAAAACACGCAGATGCAGAACAAGAATGGAATAGATATAATGCCAGTGAAGGGTGAATTTGCTGTTGGTTTAAATGCAGCACCATTTTTAACATTTGCTGGAAACATGTTTGGCTATAATAGTTCGAATAATGGATTGGGAAACAATAAATTTTTGAGCGATTATTTTGGTTCCAATACCATTTACGGTAAGTATATGCTGACAGATAACAATGCATTAAGGGCTAATTTTAGTCTATTGGACCAAAAATACACGTATAAATACAATGTATTTAATGATGCGATTAATTCACCAGATTCATTATTAATGGATACGCGGTACAACATGTATAGCGAATTTAATATGGGATTGGGTTATGAATTCAGAAGAGGTAAAACCAGGTTGAAAGGTATTTACGGAGGTGAAGTAGTGTTTATGCGTAGTCAAACTAAAACGAGGTATGAGTACGGAAATGCTTTGGGAAGTTCAAATCAAACACCAACGTCTTCTTTTAACGCAAACGGATCGTACATGGGTACTCATGGTGCGCAGGTTGCCGAAAGAATAACTTCAAATATTCAAAGTAGAACTTTGGGAATTGGGTTGAGAGCGTTTGTAGGGGTAGAATATTATTTTACGCCAAAAATTTGTATTGGTACTGAGTTTGGACAAGCATTGTCATACACTGCCAACAAAAAATCGACGGTAACAACCGAATCATTTGATCCGAATGCAACAAATGCAGATGGTACAACTGGTGGTGTTATTACAGATATTAATGAAACTGCAGGTAGAAGATATTTTGGTTTAAATACTGATAACTTCAATGGTTCAATTTATTTAATGTTTTATTTTTAAATAAAGGTTTCTTAAAATTTTAAAAAAGAGGTTGCTTTGGCAACCTCTTTTTTTTTGCCTTTATGCTGTTTAAACAATTTCAATTATCTTTGTGCCCGAATCAGCAATAGATTGCAATTAATTAAATTATGAAATACCACAATTCAATACTTGACACCATAGGAAACACTCCATTAGTAAGACTTCACAGTGTAGTTAAGGGCATTAAAGCAACCGTTTTAGCGAAAGTTGAAACCACTAACCCTGGCAATTCTGTAAAAGATAGAATGGCTTTGAAAATGGTAGAAGATGCTGAAAAGCAAGGATTATTGAAGCCGGGAGCGACCTTAATAGAGGGGACTTCGGGGAATACAGGAATGGGATTGGCTTTGGCTTGTATTGCAAAGGGGTATAAATTAATTTGTGTACTCAGCGATAAGCAATCAAAAGAAAAAATGGATATTTTAAGAGCTGTTGGTGCTGAAGTGGTAGTTTGTCCAACAGCTGTTGAGCCCGAAGATCCAAGGTCATATTATTCTGTGTCTAAGCGATTGGCAAAGGAAACACCCAATTCATGGTATGTTAATCAATACGATAATTTGTCAAACACTTTGGCGCATTACGAGCAAACAGGTCCTGAAATTTGGGAGCAAACCGAAGGTGAAATTACCCATTTTGTAGTCGGTGTTGGAACGGGAGGAACTATTTCGGGCGTAGGAAAATATTTAAAAGAGCAAAACGGAGCCGTTAAGAATATTGGTATTGATACTTATGGTTCTGTTTTTAAAAAATACCATGAAACTGGAATTTTTGATGAAAATGAAATTTACCCTTATATCACAGAAGGAATTGGTGAGGATATTTTACCAAAAAACGTCGACTTTTCAATCATAGATCATTTTGAGAAAGTAACTGATAAAGATGCGGCAGTGATGACGCGTAGAATTGCACGTGAAGAAGGGATATTTGTAGGGAATTCAGCGGGATCGGCTATTGCTGGATTAATGCAAATGAAAGATCAGTTCACTGAAGATGATGTAATTGTAGTATTATTTCACGATCATGGCAGTAGGTATGTTGGTAAAATGTTTAACGACGATTGGATGCGTGAAAGAGGCTTTTTAGATGAAGGGCATAAAGTTGCGGAAGATTTGATTCAAAATCATATTGACAAAGGATTAGTGGTATGTGCCAGTGAAGAATTAGTTTCACATGCAATTGCCAAAATGAAAACCTATAATATATCCCAAATTCCGGTAACGAAGGATGGTGGATTTGCAGGCCATGTTGATGACCGCAAATTATTACAAGATTTAATTGAGAATCCTTCATTAATTGATACCCCATTAGCCAATGTAATGCAAGCAGCTTTGCCTGTAGTGGAGGCGAAAACAAAAATTGAAGAGATATCAAAATTGATTAATTCATCAACGCCTGCCGTATTGGTTCATTTAGGAAATGAAAAATACCACATCATTACCCGATACGATTTGATAAGTGCTATTTAAAAATGTTGTTTGAAGATCAAATAGGTCATTCATTTAAGTTAAATAAAGCGGCACATAGCATTGTTTCCTTGGTGCCTTCTCAAACAGAGTTGTTGTATGATTTGGGCTTAGGTGACCAAGTAGTGGGTATCACAAAGTTTTGTGTTCATCCCAAGGCATGGTATCAATCGAAAGCTAGGGTAGGTGGCACAAAGGAGGTAGACTTTGAAAAGGTTGCTGCTTTGGCACCCACCATTATTATTGGGAACAAGGAAGAAAATACCCAGTCAACTATTTTGGCTTTGCAAAAACTATATCCTGTATACACCAGCGATATAAAAACCATTGCTGATGTGTTGGGTTTTATTCAGGACCTGGGTGAGCTATTTGGGGTCCAAGAAAAGGCCAAGAATATTGGCGCTCAAATTCAAGATGAATTAGCTGGTCTCAAACAAATTTCAGGAAGGATTATTTACCTCATTTGGAAAAACCCTTACATGGGAGTTGGGCAAAATACCTTTATTGCTCACATGTTAAATTTGGTAGGATTAAGGGTTGTGAACCTTGATGATTCGAGTCGTTACCCCAGCTTGACCGAAAATGAAATTACCCAACTCGAAGCCGATTATATTTTTTTGAGTTCCGAGCCTTTTCCATTCGCTGAAAAACACATTTTGGAATTGCAAAAAATAAGTAATGCCAACATTGTTTTAGTGGACGGGGAAATATTTTCTTGGTATGGCAGTCGATTATTACTGTTTAAAGCCTATTGGGAACATCAATTACTTCCACAATTAGAAAAAACTAAGCTTCAATAATTTTTTTAATGTTTGGTTTAAAGTATAAATCCGACTTCATCACCTTCCCATCTTTTCTGTAAATTGGTTCTCCTTTTTCGTCTAATTTACTCATGTTAGAGCGTTGAATTTCTTCAAATACTTCGGTGATTTTATCTTGCAAACCATGTTTTAAAATAGTACCACATAAAATATACAATTGGTCGCCTAAAGCATCAGCAATTTCCACCATATCACCTCTTTGCGCAGCTTCTAAATATTCTTCGTTTTCTTCTTCCATCAAACGGTGTCTCAATCGGTAGTCGGCTTGAGAAATGAGGGCAGTTGGTTCGTATTTATTTTCAATTTTAAAAGCCTTGTGAAAAGTCTCCACATGTTTAATAATGTCCTTAAAAAGTATTTCTTTACTCATTTTTACTATTTTTGATAAAGATATATATCAACCTAAAACTTCAGCAGAAGATGACAAAACTTTTATTAACATTTATTTCAATTGTTGTATTTTCAATCAGTTTTGGACAAGATTATTATCCACCTATCGAAAATTATTCTACCAATACCTACGGAAAATCTAGGAATCCTGAAAATTATGCCATTGTACAAGATACCCGTGGGGTGATGTATTTTGGTAACTCTAATGGGGTAATAGAATACGACGGTAAAAATTGGAAT
This sequence comes from uncultured Putridiphycobacter sp., assembly GCA_965367695.1. Classification (GTDB taxonomy): domain Bacteria; phylum Bacteroidota; class Bacteroidia; order Flavobacteriales_D; family Crocinitomicaceae; genus Putridiphycobacter. The sequence continues at coordinate 201 of CBDUKB010000211.1, read as the reverse complement.
TTTATACCTGTAGAAATTAGTGCTTATGTACATAGTTTATGCATGGATAGCACGGGAACCATTTTTGCTGGTGCTAAAATGCAATTCGGTTTTTTAAAAACAGATAAAAAAGGAAGTTTGGTATATGAATCCTTGAGCGATAAACTCAATATTTTTACGCAAAATTTTTCAAATGTGAACTTTTGTTTTGCTTCTAAAACA
>CBDUKB010000210.1:0-5352 GCA_965367695.1 uncultured Putridiphycobacter sp. | reverse complement strand
GTGGAAGCAGCAGGTCATCCAATTCATTTAGTGGAAGGCAATGATGAAAACATTAAAATCACCACTCCAAATGACCTGAAAATGGCCAATTGGTTATTGAACCAATAAAAAAAGCCCCACTTAACTGAATAAGTGAGGCTGTTAATCCCTGATTGATTTTTTATTTTAGGACAACTCTTCGGTTGATAATTGTCCCTGCCGTAGTTATTTTAAGTACATACATTCCCGTATTTAAAATTGATAAATCAACTTGAGTATGGCTGCTTGAGTCGTTTTGTAAAAACACTTGTTTTCCTGATAAATCATAAACCCTTATTTCATTTATTATTTCGTTTGAAACAATATTGATTAAACCATTTGAGGGGTTTGGGTATATTTTTAGCTCCGTAGAATTTAATGTCGATCCTATCCCCAGTACCGAGTTAATGTTACTAGTTGTATTGGTGACAATTGCAGCGTTTAAATCAAAGTAAATACTTGCTGTGTTTTCGATAGGAACATTTAAAGGAATATTGATGTTTTCTTTGATTTTAAAGGAAACATAACCTTTACTCAATGGTTCATTTGTAGTACTGTCGGGTAACCAAATTTGAAGAAATGTGAAAGTAATTTTCCCATTGGCATCAAGCGAATAATACATATTGTTCATCTTCAATGCGTACATCTTGTGCCGGTGCAGTACCTGTATTTTGAAAGTTAATGGTGTAAATTAATTCTTCCTGCATTCCTGCATTGATGTATTGAGGCAGATTTACCAATTTGTTATTAGGATCATAACTCGATCCTACTATTGCTGTGTAGTTTACTACATTGTTAGTGCTGTCACAATCTGTATTCATACCTGTAATGCTTGCTGTATAATTGTGTAATGTGCTGTCTGGAATTCCAGCGGCAATGTTGAAATCAATCAATAATGAATCAAAGTTATTGATGGTTTGTGTCCAAGTCAAAAGGTTGCCATTTAAAGTATAGTTCGAAACATTAAAGGCGCCAGTGTCAAGTGTGCTTCCATTCGGAATGGTTATGCTAATGGTGTAAACAGAACCGGGGAATGTATAATTCGAATTACCAAAGGTCAAGGCCATGGTATTGGTCCAATTTTGATAATATGGTCCAGCGCCAAAAATATTGATCCATGTATTGTCGCATGGCAATGGAATGTTGCAATCAATTGCAATATCAGTATCTATACTGCAATCTAATGTAGAAACAGTAATAGCTGCAGGTGTGTTATATCCATTGTTCGCTAACCAGTAACTCGGAATTGTTACTGTTAAACTATCGGTATTTGGATGGTAGTTATGATAGAAGTAGTTTCCTAAACTATCCGTAAATAAAGTTACAACGCCGCCATTATTATTCAGACTTAACGTAACAGGGGCATTGGGTATTACCGTTTCGTTTCCATCTAAAATTCCATTATTATTCACATCACAAAATAATTGTCCGCTTACACAAATTGAGTCGGTTGCGTTAGGATTACAAATAATTGGTATGTTTAGGTCTGTATTGCAATCAAAAATGGAATCATTATTTAAATAAATTGAATAAGTATAGTTATAACTGTTATTGCCAATATATCCAGCCGCAGTAAGCCAGTTTTGATCTATTATAAGGGAAAAATTAGCTGAATCATAAACGGTAAAAGGGATGCTATAGTAACCATTAGCGTCTGTAGTATCATTGTCAGAAAAGGATCCAATATATTCTATATTGCTATTTGTTGTTATTGGGGCATTTGGAATTGTGTTTTCAGTTGAATCCAGTATACCGTTTCCATTATCGTCGCAATACAAGTAACCAGATAAACAGATTTGATTTTGAATACAGTTAAATATACTGTTTACGGTTTGGATTGTTCCGTTATTAGGCATTACAATATTACTGACACCAGAAGCTAATACAAGATCATTAGCTTGCAAAAATGCTTGAGAATAGCCTAAGGAATACGTGCCAGAAGGCATGTTTTCAGGCCATAATAGTATTCTGTAAAAATTACCCCATCCAGCGTAAACCATTGTGTCAGGGTAAATAGTATCAGTCGCATTATACAGGTGTATTGATTGATATGAGGTGTAATATTGGATATAGTTGGAGTAGTTAAAGGGGAGAACATTAATGTAGCCATCCATTATACTGTCATTATTACAATCAAGCAAACTGTTTAAGAACATAGTGTATTGAGGACAAATACCCGAATTTACAGTGCCGATATATTGTTGAAGTGAATCTTGATTACTCGCATTCACCAAGTTAATACTAACATGATAAGTACTATCAATGGGGTAATGATGAGCTAATGCAGGTGTCCAAGTAATGGCTTGATTTGCATTTGTTGAAGTGCCTGTATGAGTACTGCTGCTATTATCGCCCCAGTCTACTATTAAAGTATAGTTTTGATTCAATAAATTTATTCCAGTAAAGTAAACATCAATATCTTCATTATTTAAAGTGTCCATTCCCATTGGACTTATTGATAAGGTTAATGTATCGCAAACCAAATAATTATTATTGCTTGATGCGGTTAGGTTAAAAATTGAATTGGCGGTAGTGTCATAAATTGGAAAATTGATAACATTTAAACCGTTGCATTCAAAATTTTGAACATAAGTTTGGTCTGAGCTTAAAAAATCTATGTTATTTCCTGGGTTGTTCAAGTAAAATTGATTGACCTGTAGCATAACAGAATCTGCGCCACCTAACTTCACCCCTGTATATGAATATTCTCCATTTGCGCCAGTGCTAGCTAGGTTATGAAAAACGCCATCAATGTAAGAGTGCATTGGCAGCCCTGGAATTGTTGGTTCATTGCTGTTTTTGACACCATCAAAATTTAAATCTTTATAAACAACACCTTCAAAACAAACTGAATCTACACTGGTTAAATTACATGTAATTGGGATGCCAAAAGAAGCATTGTTGGCACAATTTTGATCTAAATAGGAACTGTCAAGGAAGATACTTTGAGTTGATGAATAATAACCCATAGAATCCAGCCATGAATTTACTAAACTAAGCGAATACCCCCATTGATAATTATTGTTTTGTGAACCAAGCAACATGTTAATAACACCGTTTGAATCACTTACCGAGCTTTGATATGGGCTGTAAAGGCCATTGATAGGCATATTACTTATTGGATTTTCGGTTAATGTATCATAAAGTCCATCATTGTTGTCATCACAAAAAGCAATTCCTTGGATACAGGATTGATAATTACATGTAAACACCAAATCTATTACTGGAATATTACCTGTTATTGGAAAAGTAATAGTTGTAGGGCTAATTGAAATTAAAGGTGTAATATTCCAACCATAGTTGAAACCCGTAGTAAATTGTCCAGAAAGTGTATCGGGAAAATAATAGGTAGAATCAGTTCCTCCGTAAATCGAATAAATGGTGTCGGTTGCATTATATAAATAAGGTATTATATAAACTGTTGAATCATCAAGTATCCCATCTCCATTACAATCAATATTACTATTAAAATATATTTTTTCACAGATGTTACTATTGTACCCAATAATTCTTAGGGTGCTGTTAGTTGAATTGTCTTCTACTAACTGAATTTGAAGTGTGTCTAGCCCAGTCACAGAAATGTTTTTTGTAATTGCTGGGGTCCAAATAATAGATGTATTCGCTGAAACTGACAGCCCTGTATGGGTCGTTGTAGAGTTATCACTCCATGTAACCGTAGCTGTATAGTTTTTATTTAAAAGATTGGTTCCTGTAATTTTAAAGTTTATATCTGCATTACTTGCGTTATCAAAACCAATGGGAGAAATGTCAATAGTGATTGAGTCACAAATTGCTATAGAGTTGTATTGAGAATACAAAAAACCTAAAGTTGTCGTTTGAGTAAAACTAAAAAAGGATAATAATAAAATAGCAAAGGTGAGAGTTATGTCTTTAGTGCGCATAATAATTGAGTTTTTTATTAAACGGCCACAAAGTTCTTTAGGTTGCTTAAAATAAGTGATTTAGCTAAAATAATTTTGTTTTATGAGTATTCATAGGCGGTTCCGCAAATAAAAAAATCCCGTTCACCAAAGGCAAACGGGATTCAATTATATTGAAATTAGACTTGATTAATAATAAATCAATCTTCTTACTTTAGCAATGTATTTTGCCAACCTAATCACTTGTTTAGTATAACCGAATTCATTATCGTACCAAGTGTAAATTACCACATTCTTTTTATCTTCAGAAATGATGGTTGCTGGAGCATCATAAACTGAACAACATGTATTTCCAATAATATCATTCGATACTAATTCTGGATCTACTGAATAAAAAATTTGATTGACCAAGTTACCATCTAAGGCTGCTTTTTTAACTGTAGCGTTTAATTCTTCTACCGTTGTTGCTTTGTTTAATGATAAGTTTAAGATAGCTAAAGATCCATTTGGGGTTGGTACACGCACTGCATTCGCAGTTAATTTATCCTTTAGTCCTGGAATAACTTTAGTCACCGCTTTTCCAGCCCCAGTTGAGGTAATTACCATGTTTATAGCTGCTGATCTTCCTCTTCTTGGTTTACTGTGGTAGTTATCCAATAAATTTTGATCATTTGTATAAGCGTGAACAGTTTCTATGTGTCCTTTTTCAACACCAAAATTGTCATCTACCACTTTTAAAATTGGTGAAATGGCATTGGTCGTACAAGAAGCAGCTGAAAATATTTTCTCTCCTTCTAAATCAAGATCACTGTGGTTGATTCCATAAACAATATTAGGAATTTCTTTACCTGGTGCAGTCAATAATACTTTATCAGCACCTTTTGCTTTTAAATGTCTGCCTAATGCTGCTCTATCGGTAAACACACCAGTATTATCAATTATTAAAGCATTTTTAATTCCATAACTTGTATAATCTATGTCTTCAGGATTTTTTGCTTCAATCATTTTCACGATTTGACCATTTACAATCAATGCTTTATTCTCTAAATCGACAGTCACTGTTCCTTTAAAATCACCATGTATAGAGTCGTTTCTTAACAAAGCAGCTCTTTTGATGATTTGCTCATCTGCATTGTTTCTAGTAACAATGGCTCTCAATCTTAATTGCTGACCTTTACCCGCTTGTTTAATTAATTCACGGGCAGCTAAACGACCAATTCTTCCGAATCCGTACAATACTACATCTCTTGGTTCAATGTTATGCTCTTTGTTATCAATCATGCCACCTAGTTTATTTTCTAGGAAGGATTTTTTTGAATCAAAGTTGTCACCTTCTTGAATCCATTCGTAAGCTAATTTGCCTATGTCAATTTTAGCTGGTGAGATATTCAGGTCAAAAATTTCTTTTGCCAATGCCGCAGATGTAGAAATGTAAATTTTCTTTCCAACTACT
>CBDUKB010000209.1:0-5384 GCA_965367695.1 uncultured Putridiphycobacter sp. | reverse complement strand
AAACGGGCAATGTTATAGTAGTTGGGTCGAAGTTTATTTCAGGCAATGATTGGGATATATTTACATTAAAAATTAATGGCAGTACAGGAAATCAAATTTGGGCAAATACTTACACTGGTTCTGCGCTATTTGACACAGGAAAAGATGTAATAATAGATGCAGCCAACAATGTTTATGTCGCTGGAGGTTACTATGTAACAAGTACAAAACAAAGTCACGTCCTTATTAAATACAATGCACCAATGTTGGAGATCCAAGTACCAATGACAGTGGCTCACTCTTAAGTTTCAATGCTGCAGGGGAAATTGTTTTAGTTGGCGCTATTGAGTTTTCGGTTAGCACTACTTATTTCGATATTAAAATTGTGAAAATAAGCACTTCTGGAGCAACCATATGGACTAAAACCATTGATTCTGGCTATGGTAAACTGGACAAGGCAAACGCCTTATCAGTAGACGCATTTAACAATATTTATATTGGCGGTAGTGGCTTTACTAACAGTACCAATTTAGAAGACTACTTCTTGGTCAAATTAAATAATTCAGGTACACTTAAGTGGCAAAAGTTATTTTCTGGCAACGCACAAGCAAATGATTATATTTCAAGTATGGCAATCAATCCTTCTAACCAAGATATTTATGTAACAGGTAAATTAAAATCGGCTGGTTCAGCAGAAAACATTCATACTAGAGCATATAGCAGTGCCGGAAATTTATTGTGGGAAAAAACATACAGTAGTGCAGGTTCAAATTTAGATGCGGGTACTGATATTGCATACAAAAACAACGCTATTTACGTTACCGGTCATAGTTTTAAAACGAGTCAAAACAACAATTACACAACCATTAAATACAGCAATACAGGTTCTCAAGTATGGGTCAAGCACTTTAATTACAGTGCCAATGCAAGCGATAAAGCATATAAATTAGTATTAGACAATCAAGACAATATTATTATTACTGGTGCAAGTTATACCAGTGCCGCTAACAACTTGGATATAGCGACTATAAAATATTGTCAATTAGAAACCATTGCTGTGAATGACACGGCTATTTGTAATGGTAGCTCAGTAAACTTAAGTGCAAATGCAATTGGAGGTTTGACCTATGAGTGGTCTATCGTATCCGGAGAACCTGCTTCTCCTATTACCATTTCATGCACTAGTTGTCAACAAACTACAGTTTCACCTACAGTGACAACAACTTATGCCGTGAGTAGCCAAAACGCGATTGGATGTGTTGATTACGACACTGTTATTGTTACAGTAAACCACCCAAGTGTGCCACAAATCACCAATATTGGCAACCTCAATATATGTAATGGAGATTCCATTAAACTTCAAGTAAACAATGAAAATTATGTAAATTACTTATGGAGTACTGGACAAACGAGTAATCAAATTACAATAAACACGGCCAATACATTTAATGTTACCATTACTGACACCAATGGTTGTGTGAATACGAATGCAGTTACAACCACATTATTAAACTTGCCAAATATTAATGCAGGGAATGATGTCGGTATTTGTTTGGGACAAAGTAAACAGTTACTTGCAAGTGGTGGAATAAGTTATGTGTGGAATACAAATTCTACATTGAATCAATTTAATATTGCAAATCCAATTGCCAATCCAACCACAACCAATACGTACATTGTGACAGGTACGGATGCTAATAATTGTAAAAATAAGGACACCATTACAGTGACTGTAAACCCAAACCCAAGCATCACAACCAGTGCAAATGCAACTATTTGTGCAGGAGATTCCATACAAATTATTGCTTCTGGTACACAATCATATTCATGGAATAATGCGAATACCTTATCGAATGCGAACATTCCAAATCCATATGCACATCCTTCACAGTTGACAAATTATACAGTAACAGGAACCAATCAATTTGGCTGTACTGCGCAAAAAACCGTGACAATCTCTACGAATAGCTTACCTAACATTAATGCTGGAAATGATCAAACAATTTGTGCCCAAGATTCAGCGCATATTTTTGTGACTGGAGGATATAATTATAATTGGGCGCCTACAACAACGCTTTCTTCTTTAACATCTACAAATCCTTGGGCCAGTCCTTTGCAAACCACTACCTACATTGTGACTGGGCACGACGCAAATAATTGTAAAAATAAAGATACCATTACTATATATGTAAATGATTTACCAATTGTTTCTGCTGGTAACGATTTATCTATTTGTCAATTTACAAGTGCTGTTTTAAATGCTAGCGGTGCGGTTAGTTATGTGTGGAATCCCAATCCGACCTTGAGCGGCACGAATACTTTCAATCCAACAGTAACACCAAATGTACAAACTAGTTATGTTGTTAACGGAACAAATAATAATGGCTGTTCAAACAGGGACACCATCATTGTTTCTGTGAACCCTTTGCCTAATATCAGTGCAGGACAAGACTTTTCAGTATGCATAGGTGATTCTGCCACTTTGAATCCAAGCGGAGGTGTTTCATACATTTGGTCCCCACACCCTACTTTGTCTGATATCAACAATCCAAACACATACGTCACGCCATTAAATACAAGTAATTATACCGTTACAGGAACAGATGCAAATGGTTGTCAAAATCAAGATGCTGTCACAGTCGGAATCTTTAGCTTACCTAGCGTTTTTGCAGGAAATGACATCACAGTTTGCGAGCAAGAAAACGCACAACTACAAGCTTCAGGTGCATTGACCTTTGCTTGGGATGCAAGTATTTACCTCACAAACATCAATATATTTAATCCAAGTACCGTTAATTTGAATCAAACCAACTGGTTTTATGTAACAGGAACAGATAGTCATGGATGTAAGAATAGAGACAGCGTAAAAATTACAGTAAACCCATTACCTGCACCACCAACTATATTGGCAGCATTCCCAAATCTAATTTCCTCCTATGTATTTGGAAACACTTGGTATATTAATAATACCATTGACCCTAATTTAAACAATGATACCATCAACTACGTAAACCACGGTATATTAGGGAATTTTTCCGTAACCCACACTGACTTTAATGGTTGTACTTCAAATCCATCAAGCTATGTTAAAATTACAACATTGGAAGATACAACATTGAGTATACACAATTATTCAATATTCCCATTTGATGTAAATATTTATCCAAATCCAACACAAAATGATATCAATATTGCCTCCCCACAATCACTTGATCAAGTTGTGTTATTTGATGTCAATGGGAGAATTATTTATGTAGAAAATAAAATTTCGAGTGGTATTTTCACTTTTAATATGGAAGCTTTGAGAAGTGGTACTTATTATTTAAAAATTGTGGTGGAAGATCAACAGTTAATTAAACAAATAATCAAGCATTAAGTCCCTTTTTAATAGCAGCAACACAACGCATACCATCTACTGCAGCTGAAACAATTCCACCTGCATAGCCCGCTCCTTCTGCACTTGGGTATAAGCCTTTCACTTCAATGTGTTCCAACGTTTCTTTATTTCTAGGAATACGAATAGGTGAAGAAGTACGTGATTCAGGTGCATGCAAGACAGCATCATTGGTTAAAAATTGTGGCATTTTTTTTCCGAACTCTAAAAATGCCTGCTGCAATCTATCGGCTATAAACGGTGGTAATATCCTTTTTAAATTGACAGAAGTTAATCCTGGAATATAAGATGTTTGGGGCAAATCTTTTGACACCTCATCATTGATAAAATCGAGTAATCGTTGTGCTGGTACTTTTTGTGTTTTTCCAGCAGCAACCCAACAATCATGCTCTACTTTTTTCTGGAAATCAAGACATGTCCAAGGATCATTTTCCTGGTAACCTGGTATCATTTCAGGCAAAACTTGTACAACAATTCCCGAATTTGCATAGGGATTGTTTCTTTTAGAAGGTGACCAGCCATTTGTTACCACTTCGTTTTGTTCGGTAGCGCATGGGGCGACAATACCACCTGGACACATGCAAAATGAAAATACACCTACTCCATCTACTTGCGTTACCAAAGCATATGAAGCTGGTGGCAGTAAAGGACTGTAATCTTTTCCATGGTATTGAATTTCATTGATAACTGCTTGGTCATGTTCAATTCTAACCCCCAAAGCAAACGATTTTGCTTCAATTTTAATATTTCTTTTGTGCAGTAAATAGTAAATATCTCTTGCCGAATGGCCAGTTGCTAAAATAAGGTTGTCAACCAATTGCAATGTTCCTTCATTGATAAAAATACCTTCAATTTTATGATCAACAACTTTGATATCCGTTAGTTTTGATTCAAAGTGAATTTCTCCACCATTTTCGATAATGGCCGCACGAATACTTTCAATTATTTTTGGCAATCGATTCGTTCCAATGTGCGGATGCGCTTCAATTAAAATATTTTCATCAGCGCCAAAATGGACCAACCATTCTAATACCTTTTTAACATCTCCTCTTTTTTTAGAGCGGGTATATAATTTACCGTCAGAATAGGTCCCTGCGCCACCTTCCCCAAAACAATAATTCGATTCTGGATTCACAATCATTTCTTTATTGATGATGGCCAAATCCCGCCTTCTATCACGCACCATCTTTCCCCGCTCATATATAACGGGCTTTAATCCTTGCTCAATGGCCGCGAGTGCAGCAAATAACCCAGCAGGTCCCGCACCAATTATTGTTACAGTTTGCTTAGAATCGATTGCAATTGGATTAAAATAAGTATGCTTTATTGGAGGTTCCTCCTCAATATACACCATAAATTTTGCTTGATAAACAATCTTATGTTTTCTAGCATCCAAGGAACGCTTGTGTAATGCAATATGATTTATCTTTTCAATTCTAAGATTTAGAAACGCGCATATTTCTGATTGAATAAAACTCCAATCTTCCATTTTTTCCGGACTTAATCTTAAATCGACAGCTTTAATCATAGTGCGCAAATATAGATGATTTTCCAAGATTTTAATTAAAAAAATAATGCTACTTTTGTTGCAAATATTATTAGAAACATGTCAATAGCAGAATTATTTGAAGGTGGAGAACGCACCCAAGACAAAGGTCATTTTAAAAACTTAGTGTTATTAGCAAATGCTGACGGAGAATTGGATGACCAAGAAATTACATTATTATATAAATTAGGTAGAGGCATTGGTTTGACTTATACTCAAATTGGGACCATTATTGATGACCCAGAACAATACAATGTTATTCCACCAATTTCAAAAGATGAAAGATTCGAAATGCTTTTAGATTTAGTAAGAGTAATGGTTATTGATAACGAAATTGATCCTTCAGAAACAAAAATGATGGAACGTTTTGTTGTGCAATTAGGTTACCGTTCATTGGAAGATTTAGACATTGAAAGTATTGTCGCTTTAATTAAAAGAGGCGAAGACAATGATACCATCATGACT
>CBDUKB010000208.1:0-5417 GCA_965367695.1 uncultured Putridiphycobacter sp. | reverse complement strand
ATTCCTTTTGCCAAAAGTCCATCAACTTTTGCAAGTAAATTTTCACATTCAAAATATACCCAAACTCCTCCCCCAGTAGGTAATTCAGCCACTTGATGAACAGAAAATGTAGCAGCACCTTCAATGCATTCAAATCTGGCATAATTGGGTAGCGATTCCACAATTAATTTAAGGCCTAGCGATTTATAAAACAAAACTGATTGTTCAACATCTAAGGAAGGAACTGTAACTTGATTTAAATTCATTAAAAACTAAATTAAACATATTCCTTTATTAATTCAACTTATATAAATAAATTACAATCGTCACAATTTTTTATTTCTCCATAATAGGTTTCTCTATAATGATGAATGGTTTTAACCGGTAGGCCTAAAAAATGTTTTTTAATATAAGTTACCCTTGTTCTTAATCTACCCATTTTAGGCGAATATCTATTTTCTGTTTGTCTTGTTCTTTTAATGGTAAGTAATTTCATAAATGTATATTGATTCTTAAGGAAGCGTTAGCGCTTAAGAAAGGTTAAATAATAAACGCTTAAAACTGAAGCGTTTTGTCATAAAAAAATAATGGGATTTGCTAAAATAATTTAGCAAGGCATGGCATTATAACCCGGGTGGGATAAATTTTTCAGATTGTGTTCGGAAAACCAAAAATTTAAATGTGTAGATTCTTTGGTTATTATTTTCGTGATTTAATTTCATCATGCCCTGCAAAGGTATAGAATTACCTTTAAATGACCAAAAACTATGCGTTTTATCTGAAAAAAGGTCATTTTTAGCCAAAAATAATGAATTTATAGCCTTTTTTCAATTTCTTGAACCAAGGATGGATTTGATGGACGCATTGCATTTGCATCCAAAATATTGCCATTTGCATCCAGTAAAATAAACTTTGGAATACCATAAATCATATAATCAACAATGAAAGGAATTTTTGGATCAGGAGCAAAAAGCTGTATCCCTCCCAACTCTTTTTCAGTCACCATTTTATGCCAACTTTCTTTCTTATCCATGATGCAGATGCTCACAAACTGAATGTCTTTTCCTTTAAAGTGTTCTTCCAACTCCTTTAAATGCGGTATTTCAATCATACATGGCATACACCAAGTAGCCCAAACATCAATATAAACCAATTGTCCTTTCAGGTCACTTAATTTAACCACTGCTCCATTGATGTCTTTTAATTCGAATGTAGGGGAAACTTTTCCTTTTTGAATTTTTTGTAATCGCTGGTACTTTTCTGTAACCTCATTTATGTATGTTTCTTTTTTTAATGCTCCTTGAATTAATTGAAACACTTGTTCCAACTCCCCTGTATTGTCTAATTGCCAGAAGCCAACATTGTACAATAATTCTTCTTTTATTTTTTTGTTTTTTACCAATCTTACTATTAATTCTGTGTAAGCCAATGTGAAATCTCTTTCATCATTTTCTGAAATTAAACTTGTATCATTCCTTAAATAAGATTCGATAAAATTTAGGTATGCTGGAGATTTTAGTAGTTTTTCGTCTGATAAATTAATATTTGCATAAGCATCTGGGTACTGATCAGACACTTTAAAATCTTTTTCTGCAGTCAAATACCTTTTCATACCTTCAAATTCTGAGATTTTTCGATTATAATCAAGTCCCAATGTTTTAAGTTCAATGAAACTAAAGTCTGCGCTTATGTCTTTTTGTTTTTCTAAAAAATCCTTTTGAAGTTTGAATAAAGAATCAGAAATGGTTAAAAATCTTTCTTCGGAAAGCTTGACATAGTATGCATAATAGTTGAGTTGGCCAAAGCCTTCCCGCATCAATGCTTTTTGAGCCAAGTAATTGTTTTCAACAGCTCCTTTTCCTTTGTAAACTATAGATTCATCAAATTCAGCAGTATTCATACTCAATGTTAAATTAAATCCTGGTTTTAAATATAATGGTGTACTTTCATTTCCATCATTCAAGTAATAATAACCTTCTTGAATTTCAAAAGTATCACTGAACTTTCCTTCAGTACTCACTTGAATCTGCTGAACCACTTTACGCTTTAAATCTAAAAGCTCAATACTTTCTGAATTAGGATTTTCAATTTTACTCGAAAAAATCATCTCCCCCTTTAATTCTGCGGATTGGTTTGAGCATAATATAAAAAGCATGGCTAAAAGTATTGACACAAAAGTTCTTTCCATCATTTATTTTTAAGTTAATTATTATTCCTTGCAAGTAAAGATAATCTAATTACCTGAATTTAATATCAGTATATCGCATTGACACTTACTTCACTGACCGATCGATCCAAAAAGGAATATCGATTACCTTTTTTCGGTTTACATAATGGGTATAATCATCTTTAAATTCATCTTTTATTCTGAAAGTGAATTGATGTTTGCCCTCAGACAACACTTTTAAAGGAAGCATGGCAGAAATACCAATAATATTTGACACTTTTTTAGTTGGATACCAATTTATATCGCTTTGAAATTCATTGTCGATTAAAATGGTAAAAACATCTTGAAACCTTTGCATTGATTTTTCCTTATTTGTTTTTGCAATTACAGGATCAAACATTTTATCATACCTTATAAAGACTTCTAAATAATTACCATTCACTACTTTTGATTGAATACCAACAATGGAAAAGCGTTCACTTTCGTAGGATTGATCAAGGTAAAACAATTCATTTATAAAAACATCATCTCCCAATTGATTTGTATAATCTCTTTTATCCAATAAGTTTGGCCAATGCATGACACTATAAATAGCATTATAAGCAAAAATCAATGCTGTAAAACAGAAAACAATGGCGAGTAATGAAAATTTAAATCGATTGATATTGGTATTAAACAACCAAAGCGACTTTTGAAATAAGCGTCGAAAAGTAATGGTATCAAATAAACTAAAAAAAGGATATGCGATCAAATTTAGACCAGGGATTTTTCTGAGGAATCCAAAGAATAAAAAATCAATAAAATATAGAAATAGGGCGATTAAAAGGGTATTGGATAAAATAAGTACCAATATATTATCACCAAACATGGCGCGTGCAAAGAATATTAAACCAATAGCAAATGCCAACCCTATTAAACTAAAAGCTGCTACAATTGTGGTAAACATAATGGTTCCACAAACTTGGTCTACCTTAATTATTTGGTCTTTTAAATCAAATTGACCTTTCAATTTAACTTTAAAAGGACTTTGCCATTTTATTTTATCGTGTTTTATTCCTGAAGGATAAACAAAATTAATGCAGACGATAGCAATCCAGAAGGCCCTAGAAATTAAATGTAAGGTGAACCCTAAAGTTAGTATTTTGATCCCTAACATGCCAACCATCAATAACATTCCAGCACCCGGAAAATGATTGGTCATTTTAACTTCTTGAATCCATTCGATATAAAAAGTAGAAAACTGCAAGAGAGAAAAAATCGCACCCCCTGATATTAGCAACTCCAATTCCCATGAATTTTCTTGCAATACTTTTAACCAATGTGGTGTATCTTTTTGTTTTTCTTCCATTTTACTATTTACTTCAAAACAATTGAATGTCGTTTATAAAGGTGATTACTTCAAATATAGGGATTAAATTGAGTCTAATTTAATTATCAATCACGCTTCCATGTGGCGTTTATAACCATTTTAAAATTGTAAATTAATGTAAATTAAAACTTTTTACCACTTTTTTATCATAGAAAGGCATAAATTTGTTTAGATGCGTCTAAAGCTAATTATTGTTTTGTTTTTTATCTCCTTCAGCGGTTTTTACAACACGGTGTTCGCCGAAAGTAAATCAGCCCATATTGAAGTAAGCATGCGGATGATTGGTCACCAAGTACTTTTAGAAAGCGGTGACAGTACTTCCCGAATTTTACCCATTCAGAAAATAGACAATCAGTATAAAATTGAATTCAACACCTTGTTTTCCTTTGATCCAGAAAATATATATGAAATAGTTGATTCGGTTTTAACAAAAACAAAAATTTCAGAAAATTATATCGTTGAAATTAAAGCATGTTTGACTGATGAAGTGTATTATAGTTACGAAGTCGCGAAATCAAAAGATGATGACATTATCCCCTGTAGAACAAGATCGCAAGAGAATGCTTGTTATTACATTTTAATTACCCTTTTAGATCTTGATTTAATGGAATTAAAGGATGTTCCAAACCAAGAGAAAAACACCGCTATTTTATGGATTATTGGGGCTTTAGTTTTTCTTATAGTCATTGGTATATTCTTATTCTTAAAAAAAGGTAAACCCACAATTATTGATGATGATACTATATTGATTGGGGAATATCGCTTTAAGAAAAATCAAATGGCCTTGTTATATAAAGATGAGTGTACTGAACTTTCAAGCAAAGAAACAGATTTGTTATTCTTATTATATTCCGCAGCAAATACCACCATTGAACGAGGGGAAATTTTAAATCGCGTATGGGGTGATGAAGGCGACTATGTAGGAAGAACCTTGGATGTATTTATTTCTAAACTAAGAAAAAAACTAGAAAATGACCAAAGTATTAAAATTACAAATATTCGAGGAATTGGTTACAAATTGATTTTAAACATTAGGCAATAATGAAACGCATCTCTCCTTTCAACTTCTTACGCGCTAATGAAATTCTAAAAAGATTAAGGCTTAAACATTGCTGCTGTCAGTCCATTATTAAACTTAATATTTGACCAACGTACTTGAATCCAATCTTCATTCAAGGGTTCACCATCCCAATTTGCTTTTGTATACTTTCTTTTAGTCGGAATCATCAAACCTTCAACTGTTTCGTATTCTAGCACCATTAAAAGAGGTTCCGTAACGTTAAAATCAACAACTGTGAATAAAAATTGATCCACCATACCGGTTTCTTGATTAATATACAATTGATAAGTATCGGTTGGCTTATCATTACTCGTTTCAAAGGAAATTTTCACCACTGAATATTGTTTTCCTTGAATTGAATCAGCTCCTACGTAATCAAAAATCACACTTGGATCTAATAACTTCTGCATCATGGTGAACCAATAGTAATTGGTTTTTCGATTAAAGGTAACTTTTTTTCTATATGGTTCAATAGCAATCAATTCATCATTTTGTTTGAGCCAAAAATTTTCTCCATCATAACTTTGTGTTATATTTCCTGGCAACTCAGGTAAGGTTCTTTCATGTTTGTGATATTTGGCATATGACAATTCTCCCTCGAAAATATACTGCTCAGTTGTACTATCTTTCTTTTGGTCGGCTGTGGTATAAGTATAATTATAAACCACATCCTTTAACTCATTTAGTTTTTCAAAATTTCCTACTTTCTGTACAAAATCATACACTAATTCATGTCCTTTGTTTTGAAATTCAAGAATTTCAATAGTTGGTTCATTTTCTTTTTTGGTTTCTTGGCAAGATGCAATTAGTAATGCAATGAAAGATAATTGAAGTAATCTCAT
>CBDUKB010000207.1:0-5564 GCA_965367695.1 uncultured Putridiphycobacter sp. | reverse complement strand
GAGTTTCATCATTCTTCATTTTTAGCAGGAGAAAAAGTAGCTGCAGCAGGTGAAATAGAAATAAAAAACGGGATTATTAAATTTGTTTCAGATAAAAGTGGACATTATACTCCTAAAATTGAAGTAGTAAAAAAGAATATTTTAGAGGAATTAGATTTTAGAAGTTACTTTTTTTATGGTAGCAATAATGAAATAGATATTATATTTAAAGCAGAATTTTAAGATGGAAAAGAAAAAATTAAGTGATGCCATTCATAGCGCGACTTTTAATGAAAATATTAAAAGTATTAAAAGTATTAAAGATATTTATTCGGAAATCAAATATGCTGATATATCTAATTTGAAAATCAGTGTTGTAGAAGAAGAAATAGAGGTTTTCAAATGGATATTAGAGAATCCAGATTATGATTTTAATAGTTTATTAGAATCACGTTATACAAATCAAGAACTATTTGAATATTTTAAAATCTTTTATCAAGACCTACTGTATATTAAGAAGAGATATGAAAATAACGATTTTATAATAAGAGCATCAGACTTTTAATGATATTAGTCAAATAATACCCCGCTCCCGCGTGAATCGTCGAACTAGATGTAACCCTTCTGGTGCGCGAATGTTTCGTGTACTCATTTTCCATAATAAAATAGTTTGTAATCTAAAAATTAGTAATTTAGATTACTATGTCGGAAAAATATAAAGTTGTTGATTCAAGTAGACCAACTTTTATTACATTAACCATTATAGATTGGCTAGATTTATTGACTAGAAAGCGTAATTGTAAAGCCATAGATGAATCATTAAACTATTGTATAAAAGAAAAGGGGCTTATTGTGCATGCTTATGTTTATATGAGTAGACACATTCAGGTGAAAAAGTAGAGATTGTAAAATTAGAATTCAACGTTAAAGAACTTAACAAATGGCGTAAAAAGAAAAATAATTCCACTCTTTGGCCTATAAAATGGGAATTAGAAAAAATAAAAAGAATAACAAAAGAAGCCAGTGAAGATGTATTGTGGAATAAAGGAACAAAGTATATTGGTGTCTCAAAAGAGGGCTACCAAGTAGAATTTTTTTCTGAGATAGAAGGCATAATAAGTAATGCATATTTAAATTTTCAAAAATTAAAATAAATACAAATGATAGGATATAAATTTATAAAACAATTTGGAGTATGCGAAACAGAAAAGGATGAACATATTTTATTAGGTTACTTTATTGACGACACCAAATACAATACAACAGAAATAATTGAGTTTTTAGAACTTGTTTATAGTAAAGAAAAAACATACGACGAAGCCTTAGACTTATTTGAATATGGAGGCTGGGATATAGGAGAAGGTAGTGGAACATTTTCTTGCGATTCAGAAACAGCTTATTTTACATCAGATGTAGAGAGCCTAGAAAGTACAGAAATACCCCTCACAGAACTCATAGAAATACTCTATGATTGGAAAGCGTTTTTAGGAGAATAGGTACTAAGTTAAACGTCCCTAATTTTTAAAATACGAAAGGCTTAAATTGAAAAACAACCAAAACATAAGCGCAAATAGAGCACTCCCAGTGGTATTGCCTGAAAAAGGTCTGCTTAAGTATGTACTTCGTGCGTTTTATTCCATTAAAAACTTTGCAAAAGCTTCAATATTAAGTATTGTAATTTTGCTAATTGTATTTCTACTACTTTCACAAATGGAGCAGGCTTATACAATGTTTTTAAGAATGATAGAAAATGGAAAATCTTCACTACTATTATGTTTTATACTTGTTTTTCTTTTGGCAATAGGCTTATCACATTTCCCCATTTATACCTACTACGCAAGTAATTTAAATGGTAGTCGAAAGTATGTAGAATGGATTCCAAATCAACCATATAATCTACCATTAATTAAAAAATTAAAAATCTATACTTTTAATCCCTTTTTTCACACTAATTATGTAAAAGACATATATAGCAATATTTAGGTTTATTCCTATTTCTTATATGGATACACTTTATTTTTTCTACTTTCAAGCCAAACTTAATCTATACCGTTCATCATTTTTACGATATTCAAATTATCGTTTATAGTATTGCAAGTATTCCATTTATTGGATATTTAATACTCCGAAGAAAATTAAGTAAGTTCCATTCAACCATTGAAGAAAGACGAGCCATATTTATTTGGTTGGGAAAGTTATTGACCATTACATGTCTAATTGTTGTCATTATACTAATTTTTATTGCATTTAGTTACCATTTGTTCAGTATAGGAGACCTATTGGTTTTACTACTTGCAACATTTTTTCTTATGGTGAGTTTTACCTTGTTCAGGTTGGTGCGCCCCAGACTAAAACATACAATTAAGTGGCTAAATGAACAGGGCCTCTGTTTGAATTAGGTAAAATTGAAGGTGCTTTTTTTGTTTTATGGCTAATTGTTATATTATTCATAGTGAGAAATGTACTCGTTTTTAAATTGGGGTGCCTACAGGGCCTGCTGAAGAACGGCTAGTAAAACACAATGAACTCGAAGCCCCGGTTTTTATTTCATCACTCTCCCTTCAACCTATCCTTTACATATTCCACTTTTGTTTTTCCATGTGGTGCCGGATTGCCGTCTGCTCCCAAACTGACCATCACAATTTTATCGATTTGAATGATGACTTGATGTGTCATTTTATTACGAACCACACATTTTAAAGTCAAACTGCTTTCACCAAACTTAACAATCTCTATCCCAATCTCTATAATATCGCCCTGTCTTGCTGCACTTTCAAAACTGATTTCTGAAATAAAGCGAGTGACTACTTTTTGATTCTCTAATTGCACAATGGCATATAAGGCGGCTTCTTCATCAATCCATTGCATTAATCTGCCTCCGAACAAGGTGGCGTTGGGATTTAAGTCTTCTGGTTTTACCCATTTTCTGGTGTGAAATTTCATGTGTGTGACTTTGTTAAAAATGATTACTATAAATTTAAACAAAAATCAATACAAATTATTGTAATGAGATTAACAATACCTTTTTTCCAATCGGTTTAGATATGGTTTACATTTTTTGCTAAAATAGGTTTAACACAAGATTCATCAAAATACCACTCCCTAGAAAAATACCACGCTTTGAAAATTTCCTTAGATCACTGATAGCAGGTCTGCAATTTTATTTTAATTTTGTTCAGTTACAATATGCATCAATCAGTAAAAATCGGTTTTGGTCTTTTCAATATTTTAATATTGATGGTACTGTTAGGCTTTCAAAGTTTAACGTTCGACTTGTCATCAGGTTTTACGGATATTAATGTAATTGAATTGGAGGAAGAAATTGATGTGATGAATAATAATTGCAGCAATTCTTCTGATGAGCATTTAAGTGGTGGCGAAGGAAATGATTCAGTAGCTTTTCTGAATGAAAACAATCATCCATTCAATACTTTCATTTTTTCAAATGTGCCTTTGTGCAAAGTGACTTGCGAACTGAAGAAAAGTTCAACAATGCCCTTTTATATCCAAAATTGCAGTCTAACGCTATACGCGTAAATTTAAAGGTGTAGCTTGAATCAGCTACCTTTTTTCCTTTGATCCTCAATTCCAAATTAAATTTAATTCATTCCGTTAAATCACAATCATAAATTTGAAAAAATCATTCATTTTTATATTATTCATCAGTTTGCTTTTGCCTTTTATGGTGGCCTACTTTTCATTTCATATTGAATTGAAATTGCTTCGTCGAGATGTAAAGCATAAAATAATGGCGGGTATTGATCATGATGAATTGACCTTGCTTAAATTTTCAAAATCGGAGGCGACTGTTGTATTGAATTGGAAACATTCAAAAGAGTTTAAATACAAAGGCGAAATGTATGATGTGGTGAGCAAGACAGAAAGCAAGGATTCCATTTCCTTTTACTGTTGGTGGGATAAAAAAGAAACCGCCTTAAACGTTCGCTTACAAAATTTAACTTTTCAGTTATTAAACCAACAACCATTTCAAAAAAATAAACAAAAGCAATTACAACATTGGTCAAAACAATTGTTTTATACTGCCCGAAATATAAATCATGAATTCATTTTAGAAACGCGAACAAGAAGGTATTATTTTTATGATAAAGTTTGCCTTTCGCAATTTTTCGACCCCCAAATTCCTCCCCCAAAAGTTTAATTTTTATCCAAATTTTATAGCTGTCAAGCAAGTTTAAAAAATCTTGCATACCAGGATAGCTATGTCTAAATATTTCACATAAAAATTAAATTAAATGAACAAATTATTATCAATGATTGCACTGATGTTCACCATGATGAATGTATGGGGTCAGTCGCAAATGAATGGAGTTGTGCTTGATGCTCAAACCAATTTACCACTTGTAGGTGCAAGTATAAAAACAGATTTAAAACAAAAAACAACAAGTGATTTGAAAGGAGTGTTTTCAATAACTTGTGCCGACTCAATGCAAGTTACTGTGAGTTATGTGGGGTACCATACTTTTCATAAAATTGTAGTGAATTGCGACGCTAAACTAAAGGTTGAATTGAGGCCTAAAAAGGAACAGTTAAATGCTGTTGAGGTGAATCCTGTACCATATGAATTGGAGTCAACTTTATTGGTACCAAATGCTCATGTGAGTATCGATAGTACTGCAATCAATAGGGGGACAGGCTTGTTTGTAAAAGATGCACTCAATACCAGTGTGCCTGGTGTGACCATGCAAAGCAGGACCTCTTCAGCGGGTCAACAAATAAACATCCGTGGTTATGGAAATGGTCTTGGTTTTAAAGGGGCCAATAATAACTTTGACGGACAAGGATCAAAAGTCTATTTGAATGGCATTGCCATTACGGATGCGGAAGGCGTAACTATGCTTGACGATATAGATTTTGGGTCTATTAATAAGGTGTCAGTGGATAAGGGTCCTTCAGGAACATTATACGGATTAGCCATTGCTGGGGTTGTAAATTTGGAAACCCAAAAGGCTTTGAAAAATTCAAGCAGTATTGGACAAGATGTATTGCTTGGGGCATACGGTTTGGCAAGAACTACTACTCGCTTGGCAATTGGTGGAGAAAAATCATCTCTTTTAATCAATTATGGTCATCAAAAATTTGATGGTTTTATGGACCATACAGCCGCTCAAAAAGACTTTGTGAATGTGGTTGGGGATTTTCAATTAAGTGATAAACAATCGCTGACGACCTATTTCGGTTACGCAAACAGTGATGAGGAAAGAAATGGAGAGTTAACCGCTGAGCAGTATGATGCCCTCGATTATGCTGGTAATGCAAGGTACATTGCCAATGATGCCCATGCTGCAGTGCAAACTTTTAGGGCAGGAATAGGTCATACTTATCAATTGTTTCCATTCTTATCAAATACGACTTCGCTTTTCGGGTCCTCTCAAAAAATGGACAATAGTTCTGCCGGTGGTTGGTCGGATAAAGCCCCTTTAAATGTCGGTTTCAGATCGGTATTTAACTTGAACTTTAATCTTTCAGAAAAAGTGAGGCTCAAAGGTATTGTTGGTACTGAAATACAAAAGATGAACACTTTAGCTATGGGCTATTCCATGGGTTCGGACAGCACTAATTTAGAT
>CBDUKB010000206.1:0-5597 GCA_965367695.1 uncultured Putridiphycobacter sp. | reverse complement strand
CTTTCTGCTTTCCTAGTGTCCTTTGTGGTTCAGTTTTTGGAATTTGGAATTTGGATTTTGAGATTTCAGGTCTCAGGTCTCAGAAGTCAGAAAATAGAAGTTAAGAAGTCAGGAGTTAGTGTTTTTGGAAATTGGAATTTGAGTTTTGTCTTTTACATAATATACACTTACAAGTAAGTTCAAAACATGAAACATGACACTAATAACTAGCAACTCATAACTATTAACTATTTACTAAAAACTAATCCTCATTTTTATCAAAAGCGGCAATGATTTCTTTGACTAAATGGTGACGGATGACGTCATTTTGGTTCAAACGTACAATACCAATGCCTTCCACATCTTTTAAATAGTCAATGGCAGTGATCAGTCCTGACTTTTGGTGCTTAGGCAAATCGATTTGAGAAACATCTCCTGTGATAATAAACTTTGCATGTTTTCCCATTCTGGTCAAAAACATTTTCATTTGATTGTGAGTTGTATTCTGCGCTTCATCTAGTATCACAAAAGCATTGTCTAAAGTTCGACCACGCATAAAGGCCAATGGAGCTATTTCTACTACCCTATTTTCAATAAACTCTTCCAATCTTTCCGCAGGAATCATATCTCTTAAACCGTCGTATAATGGCTGTAAATATGGATCTAATTTCTCTTTTAAATCTCCTGGCAAAAAACCTAAATTTTCTCCCGCTTCCACTGCTGGCCTTGTCAGTACAATTCTACGGACTTGTTTATTCTTTAAAGCCCTTACCGCTAATGCAACTGCGGTATAAGTTTTACCTGTACCAGCAGGGCCCACAGCAAACACCATGTCATTTTCATCTGACTGTTGTACCAATTTTCTTTGATTTGCTGTTCTTGCTTTGATAATTTTTCCAGCATTTCCATGCAATAAAACATCTCCTTGCTTTTCAAAAGGAATGGCTTTGTCTTCTTGTTGCATCAAGTTATCAATATTGTTATCTGTCAAATCATTAAATTTATTGATGTGCTTCATGATTAAAGCAATTTTTGATTCAAAAACGGCGATCAAATTCGGCTCCCCTAATATTTTAATTTCATTGCCACGCGCAATCAGTTTTAGTTTGGGAAAATACTTTCTAATAACATCTAATTTTGAATTATTTACACCAAATAGTAACAAAGGGTCAATTCCAGCGATTTCAATACTTTTTTCTTGCAAAATTTTAAAATATTTTAAAGGTTAACACTCTTAAAGTTAAAATTAAAATTAATTTTGATAAAAAATCACTATCTGATATTTATTTAATGAGAATTGTAACTTTAACAACAGATTTAGGGCTTAAAGACCATTATGTTGCGACCATAAAAGGGCAGTTAATTTCTCAATTTTCTAAATTACATATTGTTGATGTTTCTCACAATGTTGAACCATTTAACATTGCACAAGCTTCTTATTTTGTCAATAATATTATTCGTGATTTTCCTGCAGATTCAATTCATTTTATTGGGGTGGACTCTATTCCTGTAATTAACATTGATACACCAAAATTAAACATGTACCCTATTGTCATGAAATTAAAGGGTCAATATTTTATAGGATTAGACAATGGGTTCTTTTCTTTATTACCTGATTTTCATGAAGCAGAAGAAATCATACAGATTCACGATTTTTCTTCAAAGAATGCACTCCGGTATCCCATTAAAAATATTTACATTCCAACGATTCTTGCTATTTTAAATAATACACCAAGTGCCTCTTTGGGTGACCCTATTAAAACGGTTCGACGTGCTTTTACTACTCAAGCCATTACCGAAGAAAATTTGATTAAAGGTTCAGTAGCCCATGTGGATCATTATGGGAATGTAATTGTCAATATTACAGAAAACTTGTTCAAGAAAATTGGGAAAGGAGAAACCTTCACCATTTATTTTCGCCAATCGAAATACTTTATTGAGCGAATTTCTGACAATTACAATGAAGTTCCAATTGGTGAAAAACTGGCCTTATTTAACGACAATGGATTATTGGAAATAGCCATTAACAAAGGGGTTAAAGGAAATGGTGGTGGCGCAAGTACATTACTTGGTTTAAAGGTGAATGATATTGTAAGAATTGAGTTTCACCCTCGGGGCTCCAAAGACAGTATTGAATCTTTATTTTCTAAGCCGCAATAATTTAAAAGTATTATTTACCAGCTTTTATTGCATTCCAAGTTTCAAACATTTTTTCTTGGTCTGGACGATTCGGTTCGATTTCGGTCAATGGTTGACATTCTTTTAAGGTTAATCGACATTCTTCCGGTAGTTTTTGGTACAAAGCAGTCCCTTTTGTTTTCCATGAAATCATCTCATCCGAAACAGATTTAATTACCTTACCTGGATTACCGACAACTAAACTTCTTTTTGGGATGACAGTTTTGGCTGGAATAAAAGCCAAGGCACCAACAATGCATTCGGGACCAATTTCCGCATCATCCATTACCACTGCATTCATGCCAATCAACGAGTTTTCACCAATAATTCCACCATGAATAATAGCACCATGACCGATATGTGCCCCTTTCTTTAATACTACCTGTGTACCAGGAAACATATGAATGGTGCAGTTTTCTTGAACATTACAACCGTCTTCAATAATAATTTGACCCCAATCGCCGCGCAATGCTGCACTTGGACCTACATATACGTTTTTTCCTATGATCACATTCCCAGTAACGGTTGCTTGGGGATGAATAAAACTACTTGGATGTACAACTGGTTTAAAACCATTAAATTCAAAAACCATAAGTAATTATTTTAAGCCTGTAGATAATTCTCTAAGACCAATGTAAAAATAAGTGATTCCCAAAGTTAACAATATATGGCTAAAGTCGTTTTTATCGAACCATTGGTGCAAATTAATTTTAAACAAAAAGATCAAGGCTGAAGGCGTCATGATCAATACGCCTAACCAAAAGTATTTGAATTTTACAGCTATTTTTTGGGTGTATTTAAACCCCAAAATCCCAGCAGTGATGATAAGGCCCACAATGGTGTTAATAGCAATAGGTAAAAATGGTAAATTGGGATCAACTGGATTTTTTATAAAAATTAGAAGAAAAAGGAATGCTGCATAAACCAATACCAGCTTTATATTGAACCAAATTAAGAGTCTTTTTTTAATGCTGTCCTTCCAATGCAAAGAAATCATGGCTCTTTCAATAAAATAAACCGCAATTGGTCCGCTCACCCAAGAAGGAATTTTGCCAATTAAACCCAATTGATTGTAAAAAGTATGACCAATTCCGCCAATTATTGAACCAATTCCAAAAAAAATAAAAAACATGGCCCATAACTTATAAAAGTTATTCCCTTTTTTCATTTTTAATGTTTTTAATCCAAAAAAGATACTCAAACCACCCATTATTACGTCAGTTATTAACGCCATGGGTTCCAATAAATCTAATCCAAAAAGAACGAATTCAATCTTTTCAAAATCTGCTCCAATCATCTTTTATTTAACGTCCTTTATATTCACCCATTTCACTGAATTTCTCCAATCGCTTCAATCCTCTTTTAACTGGGTCCATTTTCTCTAAACGTTCAATATTCTTGATTAAATAGTCCTTCACTGAGCTAAAAATTTCTTCTCTATGGCGGTGTGCACCTCCAATTGGTTCTTTAATTACATCATCCACAATTTTTAAATCTTTCATGTCGGTTGATGTTAATTTCAGTGCATCAGCAGCTTGTTCTTTAAAATCCCAACTTCTCCATAAAATTGTTGAACAATTCTCAGGAGAAATCACAGAGTACCATGAGTTTTCTAACATCACCACCTTATCTCCAACACCTATTCCCAAAGCACCACCTGAGGCTCCTTCGCCAATAATTAAACAAATTACGGGCACTTTTAAACGCATCATTTCATAAATATTTCTTGCAATGGCCTCACCTTGACCTCTTTCTTCCGCTTCAAGCCCTGGAAATGCACCAGGCGTATCAATTAAAGTGACAATAGGTTTGTTGAATTTTTCTGCCAATTTAAACAAACGCAATGCTTTTCTATAGCCTTCTGGATTCGGCATTCCAAAATTACGGTATTGTCGCATTTTGGTATTCACCCCCTTTTGTTGACCAACAAACATTACTGTTTTACCATTTAATTGTCCAAACCCGCCAACCATGGCTTTGTCATCTTTCACGTTTCTATCTCCATGTAACTCTAAAAAAGTTCCTTCTGATAGGGCATTGATGTAATCTAATGTATAAGGTCTATCTGGATGTCTAGATAATTGTACTCTTTGCCATGGTGTTAAGGCTTTGAAAATTTCTTTTATTGTTTGAACTTTCTTTTTTTCAAGATCCTTAATCAATTTTGATGAGTCCACTCCACTATTTTCTCCAACTTCTATTACTTTTAATATTTCTTCGTCAATGACTTTGATTGGTTCTTCGAAAGCTAAATAATTTTCCATAAGGGGCTTTATTTTTTTGAGAGGCGAAATTTACAAAATATTTTAGTTTACCTAAACCTATTTATCATAAAGTTTCAATTAAATGATGGTTGAAGTTACAAATAAATACTTGCGATTGAATAAAAATTAATGGAATTGTTTTTAAGATATCTTCAATTTTAATGTACCAATTTTATTATATTCGTTGTTTAATAAACTGGTTCTATGATTGCTTTTCCACCTTGTAAAATAAACATTGGTTTAAACATAATCAGCAAAAGAGCAGACGGATACCATAATATTGAAAGTGTTTTTTATCCAATTCCTTTATGTGATCTATTGGAGATTAATATGGCTTCAAATTTCAACTTCACTTCTTCAGGGTATGAAATAATGGGACCTTCAGAAAATAATTTAGTGGTTCGAGCATATGAACTATTAAAAGATGACTTTAACATCAGTCCTGTTCATATTCATTTACATAAAATGATTCCAATGGGTGCTGGTCTTGGTGGCGGTTCATCTGATGCTGCTTATACATTAACGCTCCTTAATCAGCTATTTAATTTAAAGATTGACAAAAATGGGCTTGAAGCTTATGCATTAAAACTTGGTAGTGATTGCCCCTTTTTTATTGAAAATAAAGCAAAATTTATCGCTGGACGTGGAGAAAGTATGGAAGATAGTCCAATAAATTTAAAAGGTTATTATCTGTATATAATTAATCCAGGCATACATGTGAGTACAGCTGAAGCATATGCTGAAATTGTAATAAATGAAAATCCTGAACACTTAACCCTAACTGCGCGAATTGAAAAATGGAAAAACACAGTTTTCAATCAAATCGAAACACCAATCTTAAAAAAACATCCTAGCATTGGAAAAATCAAAGCTGCGCTGTACAAGAAAGGTGCAATTTATGCCAGTATGTCTGGTACAGGATCTACGGTATATGGAATTTTTGAGGCTAAGCCAAAAACCTTTGACTTATACGATTATGAAAAAGTATTGGAATTATAAATCATCAATCTAAAGTCTTCATATAAAAATCAAAATCACTAGGAGCAATTAACTTTTTATATTTTTCAGCAGGAATTTTACATGCACAGTCCAAAGAATGTGTGTATTTGTATCCTAGTTTAAGATAGAATTCATGCAGTTTAATTTTACTTGGAACAGCTATGCCACGAACTCTTA
>CBDUKB010000205.1:0-5611 GCA_965367695.1 uncultured Putridiphycobacter sp. | reverse complement strand
TGGTCTAAATCTTCTTTTAATAAAAAACCAGCTTCGTAGTAACCTTGTGATTGTTCCCAAAGTTGTTTGGTAGTTAATGCAATGGAGTCTAACAAGTCAACATTTTTTTGAGCGATTAAAATATTATAATATGCTTCACGCACCAAGGCTTTTACTTCTTGTTGTGACTTCAGCAAGGCCGTTTCAGATATTTTTTTATAAAACTTAGTAAATTGAAGTCCTACAACATAGGAACCGTCGAATAATAATTGATTTACATTTAGGGTAGCATTGGTTGAAAATTCTTGGCCCATTTTAAATTCCATTACCGTACCAGGAGGTGCTAAAGGATTAAATAAAGTAGCATCTACTACAGAAACAGGAATGTCAATTAATTGTTGAAATTGTCCTTCCAATTTAGCTTGGGGTAATCCAATTGCTATGGTTTCCCATATTTTCTTTTCAGCAGCTAAGACATCAAGGTCAGCATTTTTAACTTTTTCATTGTGGCCCAAAGCATATTCCTCAGCTTCCAACAATGTAAATGTGTTTTTATTTTCTTGTGCGATTACTTGAAAAGTAGTAATGGTGACCACAAGCAATAATTTGATTGCATTTTTCATAATTATAGATCGTACTTTTTTGTTTTTATTAAATCTTCTAAATAAGCCAGTCCTTTTTTACTAGATATTCCGCGAATATGATACCTGAAAAATTCAGAATGAACTTCTGAAAAGCTAAACTCATTGGCAGGAAAAACCTCACCATCAAAAAGATAAATCACGTGGGAAACATACATTCTCGCCATAATTTCCTTGTTAATGTTTTGACGGTATAAACCTTGTTCCTTTCCTAACTTCAAATTTTCAACCACTGATTTACGAATAAATTCGTTTGTACTTTTGTTAAACTCATCAAAAGCTTTGGTATGGTATTTTTGTAAATCAAAAAATATGGAAGGGTGAATTGTTTTAAGTCGACTACTAATGATGCGACTCATTTCTAAAAATTCTTCAATCGCATTTTCAGACTTATCACGAATTTGGCAAATATCATTGACTTCTGCTTGATGTGCCAACTGAATACATGCCGAAACCAAGTCATTTTTATCTTTAACAAAAGTATAAATTGTTTTTTTGGATATCCCTAACTGACGAGCAAGCTCATCCATAGTAACACTTTTTATCCCGTATTTCATAAATACGTTTGAAGCTGCCAATAAAAAATCTACTTTTTTATCATTCATGGCGCAAAAGTAATTACATTTTTTACACTGGAAACATTTTATGTAATAAATGTTTCCAAAATATTCATAATTTTTCCAAACTAGTTATTAGTCAAGTAGTTAATTTTTTATTGATTTAATGATTGTTGAAATTCAATCATTTTTAGGCAAGCAACGGCAGCTTCTACCCCTTTATTGCCATGTTTACCACCAGAACGGTCGATTGCTTGTTGCATTGTATTATCAGTCAATACGCAGAATATAACAGGTAAATTATGCTTTAATGCAACATCCTTCACACCTTGAGCTGCTGCTTCACAAACAAAATCAAAATGCTTTGTTTCTCCTTGAATGACAGAACCAATTGTAATAATTCCATCTACATCAGTATAATGTGCTAAAAATTGTGCAGCTGTGGGCAATTCAAATGTTCCGGGTATATATTTTACTACTATATTCCCAGCTAATACCCCATTTTCAATTAAGGTTTCTTGGGCACCATTCAATAAATTGCCAGTAATATTATGATTCCATTCAGAAACAACAATGCCGATTTTATAATCGGCACCATTAGGAATACTATCCTTGTTGTAATCTGATAAGTTTTTTAAGGCAGTTGCCATCAATATTATGAATTAGTTCTACCAATATACTTGTCTATGTCACTTGCGACATCAGAGCTTGAATATTCAGTTTTAATTTTAGTATAATGCTTGTTAGCTTTAGCTTTTTCCCCAATTTCTTCTAAAGCCAGTCCAGCTTTTTTCAAAAACATAGGTGTTGTAAATTCATTGGGTTGGCGATTGGCTGCTTTTTCAAAATATTTTGCTGCATTTTTATAGTCTCCCAATTCAACGTAGCAGTCACCTTGTAAACCAACACACAAATTACCAATCATTATATCATTGAATCCACAATTATCAAAATAATCTAAAGCTACTTCAAATTCTCCTTTCTCCATACTCATGATTCCCATGGCGTAATTTGAAATATCTCCACCAGAAGTACCTTTGTATTTATCAGCTAAATACTCCATACCAGAAAAATTCTCAGTTCCTTCGATTGCAGTTTGAACAGAATCTTTTTCAAAAGCGTAAAAAGCATTCCAAAGTTCTTCTTGAGAGGCAACTTCTGCAGGTTCAGCAATAAATTTTTGGTATCCAATATACCCAATCAATATTGCCAAAATTCCCCCACCTAACAAAATAATTGTCTTTCTATTTCTATCTAAAAAGTTTTCTGTAGTTGTCAAATCTTCTGACACTTTCTTTTCTTTTGCTCTTGTATTATTTTTTTTCTTTGCCATTTCAATTTTTTAAACGCTCGCAAAAATAATTTTTTTTATTGTTATATCATAGTAATTCTCCAACTTTAGCTATTATTTTTGCGAACTATGTATAAAAATGAAAGAGATAAAGTATTTTATATAGGCCTTTGCATTATTTTTATTGGCATTTTGTTCAGTATTACTGCCTTTACAAAAAGAACAGATTTTATTTTATTTATCGCTCAATATGCCCTTGCATTTGCTATTTTCTGGTGGGTACTTTCCAAAAAATCTACAATCAAGCAAATATTTATTATTGGACTCCTTGGGAGAATAGCTTTAATCTTTCTTTCACCAGAATTATCAAACGATTTTTATCGCTTTATTTGGGATGGAGAACTGTTACTTCAAGGTACTAATCCTTATCAATACACCCCGAATGAATTGATATCATATGGCTCCTTTTTAAGTAATGATTACTATTTGGGACTCTATCACGGCATGGGAGAATTGTCACAAGCCAATTACTCTTGCTATCCCATATTGAATCAATTCTTTTTTGCAATAGCAGCATTTTTTTCTGACAATGTTGCCATCAATTTAGCGGTACTGAAACTAATTATTATTTTGGGTGACCTAGGTGTTTTTTATTTTGGAATTAAAATTCTCAATATTTTGGGACAAGATAAATTAAAAATTGCTTGGTATTTTATCAATCCTTATATCATTCTTGAATTTACTGGCAATTTGCATTTTGAAGGGGTCATGCTATTTTTCATATTAGGCTTTATTTATTTTACATTAAAAAACAATTGGCTATTTGCAGGTTTGTTTTTAGCATTAGCTATTCAAATTAAACTCATTCCATTATTGTTCATTCCATTTGTCTTTAAAAAATTAAAATGGCGTAAAAGCCTGGGCTTTACTGCACTTGTATTATTGATTGTTTTATTGCTTGCCGGTATTTTATTGAATGCGCAAAACATTGATAATTTCATGTCGAGTTTGAATTTATATTTTGAAAGCTTTCAATTTAATGCCAGTATTTTTGCATGGGTCAATCTAGCCTACTCAGAATATATTGGTTGGGATACCACTCAAATTATTGGACCAATTTTAAGCCGAATCGCCATCATTGGTATCTTGATATTAGGCATTTTAAAAGCCGATAAAAAGCCAAATGATTTCATCATTGCCATTTTATTTGCATTGACAATTTATTATGCTTTTGCAACCACCGTTCACCCTTGGTACATCAGTCTAGTTCTCACATTATCTATTTTTACATCATATAAATTTGCTGTATTGTGGAGTGCAATAATCATGCTTTCATACTTAGCTTATGGAAATGAAAACTTTTCAGAAAACATAATACTAAATAGCGTCCTTTACATTGGTCTATACAGTTATATAGGATATGAAATAATAAAGCATACAAAAAAAGGAGCTTTGAAAATCCAATTAAAGGAATTTTTAGGACTTTCTGCTAAAGATTAACCGAGGTTATTTTTGTTCTCTACTGATTCTTGTATCTTTGTCAAAAAAATAGCATGCAAGTAGATATTTTAGCTTTTGCCGCACATCCAGATGACATAGAGTTATCGGCTTCAGGTACGATTATTAAGCATATTGCCATGGGCAAAAAAGTAGCTATTGTCGATTTAACTCAAGGGGAATTAGGTTCAAGAGGAACCATTGATTCACGCTATGAAGAAGCTGATGATGCTATGAATATCATGGGCGTTCATGCTAGAGAAAACTTAAAAATGCGGGATGGGTTTTTCACAATTTCTGAAGAGAACAAACTGAAAGTGGTGGCACAAATTAGAAGGTTCAAACCTCAAATTGTTTTGGCTAATGCCATTTCTGATCGACACCCCGACCATGGTAGGGGATCACAATTAGTTCGTGAAGCGTGTTTTTTGGCTGGTTTACAAAAAATAAAAACTACTTGGGACGAGAAAACACAAGAACATTGGCGTCCAAAAGCAATTTACTTTTACATACAAGACCGATACATTAAGCCAGATTTTATTGTCGACATCTCCGCACACATTGATCAAAAAATCGAAAGTATTAAAGCCTATAAAACACAGTTTTTCAATCCAGACATGGAAGGACCATTAACTCCTATATCTGGAGAAGATTTTTTCGACTTTTTAAAAGGTAGATGGAAGGAATTTGGAAGAACAATCGGTACCAATTACGGAGAGGGTTTTACCGTAGAAAGAACACATGGCGTAAAAGATATAACTGATTTATTATAGTGAGTGATTTAATAAAAAAAGACCAAAAATATGTTTGGCATCCCTTTACACAAGTTCAAACATCAAGACCACCATTACCCATTGTAAAAGCGAAAGACGCTTTATTATTTGATGAAAATGGGCGCAGTTATATTGACTGTAATTCTTCGTGGTGGACTGTATTGCATGGGCATGGGAACGAACACATTGGAAAGGCAATCAGTGAACAATACAACACCCTAGACCATACTGTTTTTGCTGGAGTAACACATCCGAAAGCCGCTGAAGTGGCAGAAAGAATTGTCAAGCTCTTACCCGATAATTTTGAAAAAGTATTTTATTCTGACAATGGCTCCACGGCTGTTGAAGTTGCAATTAAAATGTGTCATCAATACTGGTTTAATAAAAAAGCGCCAAAACGTAAATTCTTAGCCATTGAAGGTGCGTACCATGGTGATACTTTTGGTGCTATGAGTGTGGGAGAACGTGACCTGTTTAATGCACCATTTGAACACCTCTTTTTTGAAGTAGACTACTTGCCATTTCCAACACTTGAAAATTGGGAATCGGTAAATGAAAAGGCCCGTGAATTACTTGCATCTAATGCTTACGCTGGATTTATATTTGAACCCATAGTGCAAGGTGCATCAGGCATGAGAATGTATGATAAAGCATGGTTAAATGATTTGATTGGTATTGCAAAAAACAATGAAGTACTCACCATTGCAGACGAAGTAATGACTGGTTTTTATAGGCTCGGAACTTGTTTTGCTATTGATCAAATAGCAAATAAACCCGATATTATTTGTTTTTCAAAAGGCATTACTGGAGGCGTTTTACCGGTAGGCTTAACTGTAACATCAAACAAAATACATGATGTTTTTTTATCAGATA
>CBDUKB010000204.1:0-5681 GCA_965367695.1 uncultured Putridiphycobacter sp. | reverse complement strand
GATAGTATTCTATTGAACTTTTTAACAAATGGTATAAAATATAGAAGCGAAAACAGAAAAAGTTTTATTAAATTAAGCACTAAAATTGAAGACAAATATGTTATTTTGTCAATTGAAGACAATGGTTTAGGTATTGATTTAGAAAGACATGGAAAGAAATTATTTGGAATGTATAAAACATTTCACAAACATAAAGACGCCAGAGGATTGGGTTTATTCATCACAAAAAACCAAATAGAAGCCATGAGGGGATATGTAGAAGTGGATAGTAAATCGAACCAAGGCTCAACTTTTAAAATATATTTTATTAATGAAAAAAATTGAAAAAATTTGTATAGTAGATGACGACCCAATTCACATTTATGTCGCAAAAAATTCCATTGAAAAAGCGGATGTTTGTGACCATATCATTGAATTTGAAAATGGAAAAGATGCCTATGATAATTTAATAGCCATGCATGCTCAAGGAGAGCCTTACCCAAATGTAATTTTATTAGACTTGAACATGCCAATTTGGGATGGTTGGGATTTCTTAGATGAGTTTTCTAAATTAAACTTTGAACACAAAATTGCCGTACTCATCACCACCAGTTCGAATGATCCAGCAGACATAAGAAGAGCAAAGAAATACAGCATGGTGAATAATTTGATTGTAAAGCCTGTCACTATGAGTAAATTGGTTGGAGAATTGAAAAGACTAGATGAAGAACTTTATTAATTACTGTAACCATTCAATTTAAATCAAACCGAAAACCGGTTTGATTTTTTTTGTGCCATAATATCAATTTAAATTGTTCATTTCTATTTTAACTTCCTTATTTAAACCAGGACATTTCAATATATATTTGCCAAGTGACACAAGAATTAGCACTAGACATATTAAAATCAGGTAGAAATGTATTTTTAACGGGGTCGGCAGGAACAGGGAAAACCTATGTTTTGAATGAGTTCATCAAATACCTCAACAAATATAAAATTTCGAGTGGCGTAACGGCTTCTACGGGCATTGCGGCTACTCATATTAAAGGTCAAACTATCCATAGTTGGGTGGGTATGGGTATTAAAAACCAAATGACAAAAAAGGAATTGCACTTTTTAAGTTTAAATAAAGCCTTACTTAAAAAAATTGAAAAAACGAAAGTGCTCATTATTGACGAAATTTCAATGCTTCATCTTAACCAATTAAACTTGGTTGATCAAATTTTACAATATTTAAAAGATAATTTATTACCCTTCGGTGGCATTCAAATTGTGTTGTGTGGTGATTTTTTTCAACTCCCTCCTATTGGCCAACCTTTTGAAAAAAGCAGGGATAAATTTGCATTTATGAGTACAGCCTGGGTAAATGCCGAATTTAATATTTGTTATTTAACCCAGCAATTTCGTCAAAATAAAAACACCCTAAGTGATATACTAGCAGCTATCAGAAATGCAAATGTGGATGCAAATGTAACGGCGCTACTCACCAAAAAACTGAGTGAAAAACAAGTCAAAAATCCACCCATTCAACTTTACACCCACAATGCAGATGTCGATAGAATTAATGAAGAAGAATTAGATAAAATTGAAGAAAAAGTAAAATACTTTTGGGCAAAAACACATGGTAAAAAAGAATTAGTCACCACCTTGAAGAAATCTGTTATTGTACCTGAAAGACTGGCGTTAAAATTAGGGGCAAAAGTGATGTTTGTTAAAAATAACCCTGACAAAGGTTATATTAACGGAACCTTAGGTAAGGTTATTGAATTTTCGGAATTAGGCCTGCCTGTTGTTAGAATTACAGGTAAAAAAGAAATAATTGCGAGTCCTGAAGAATGGTCGATTGACGACGATAAAGGTACCTCTTTGGCCTCCTTCTTACAAATTCCATTGCGCTTAGCTTGGGCAATCACTGTTCACAAATCTCAAGGTATGACCTTAGATTCTGCTACTTTAGACCTCAGTAAAACTTTTGAAAAAGGACAGGGTTATGTGGCCTTATCAAGACTAAAGAATTTGGAAAAAATGAATTTGCTCGGGTTTAATGACACTGCTTTGAGTATAGAGCCACTGGCTGTAAAAGCAGATTTAAGATTTAAAGAATTGTCCGCAGAATTAGTTGAAAAAGTTGACACAAAAGCCTTAATTTCAGAAATGGAAGCCTTTAAGATAAAAGCCAAAGCCTTGAAATTTATCAAATAAAAATTGTATTTTTACTCAAACCACGTTGTATGAAACGAGTCATTTTATTTTCAATTGTATTCAATTTATTGAGCCATAACAGCCAAGCACAAGTTACTTGGGCCGATCAAGCTGCAGCGGTTTTTTACACCAATTGCACCAAGTGCCATAACCCAAATGGTGTGGCACCCAATTCTTTTTTAACCTATCCAGAAACGGTGGCTTACGCGCCCTTAATTCAAACTTATGTTACCGATAATATCATGCCACCTTGGTCGGCTGACACCGCTTTCCAACACTTCTCTCAAGAAAGAGTGTTGACACAAGCACAAAGAGACATCATCTTAGATTGGATAAATGATGGAACGCTTAGTGGCGATTTAAATCAGGCACCGCCCCCTCCTGTATACAACAATAACCAACAATTACCGGGCACACCTGACTTGGTTATTAATGCCCCAAATTATATGAGCAAGGCCACTAGTCAATCTGACGATTATGTATGTTTTGTGATTCCATCTGGCTTACTTCAAGATAAAAAGATAAAAGCCTTTGAAATTATTCCGGGCAACTTGGAAACAGTGCACCATTGTTTGGTTTATAAAGACCCTGGAAATACGGCAACTACCGATACTATTGGAGGAGATTGTGCAGGTCCTTCAAGTGGTGACTTAATGGGCGGATATACCCCAGGCGCAACCCCTGTAATTTTTCCGGCAACCGATAATTTTGCAAGTGGTATCATCTTAGAAGCTGGTTCCGACATCATTTTGGCCATGCATTATCCAGAAGGTTCATACGGTACCTTTGATCAAACAAAAGTTAATTTTTATTTTTATGATGAACCAACCCCAAATTTTAGACAAATTTATGCCAGTCCAATTCTTCAAAACTGGACTTTTGATATTCCAGCAAATTCAATTGATACCGTAGTAGCTTCCTTTAATAATACAGTGAGCGATTTTACCTTACTCAGTGTTTTTCCACACATGCATTTAGTAGGTAAACATATAGAGTCATATGCACTTTCTCCTTCAAACGATACCATTCCTTTTATCCGCATCCCACACTGGGATTTTGAATGGCAAGATTTTTACTGGTTTGAATACATGAAAAAAATACCGCTTGGTTCTCAAATATATGGTATGGGTATTTATGACAATACAGTCAACAATGAACACAATCCAAATTCTCCTCCTCAACATATATACCCTGGACTAAACACATCTGATGAAATGTTTTTGATTTACTTTCATTTTATGGCTTATGAACAAGGTGATGAGTACATTAATGTAGATAGTTTAACTGATCAATTTCTTAGTGCAAAAACCATATTAAATCCTGTTCAGTCTAAATTAACTGCTTACCCAAACCCTTTTCATGAAAACACACAAATTTCCTTTGATTTGGATGAACCTAAATATGTGCGAATTTATATTTATGATACACAAGGCAAATTAGTGAATAAGCTTTTTGAAGGCGAAAAAATGAGTGGCAAGCATCATGTACAGTGGAACGGCGAAAATTTAGCAGGA
The DNA here is from genome assembly GCA_965367695.1 of uncultured Putridiphycobacter sp. Taxonomy (GTDB): domain Bacteria; phylum Bacteroidota; class Bacteroidia; order Flavobacteriales_D; family Crocinitomicaceae; genus Putridiphycobacter. The sequence goes on along the minus strand of CBDUKB010000204.1, from coordinate 1,986 downwards.
AACCATGTAAATTCTGGCGTCTATTTTTATTCTGTTGGAATAGGTGGACAATTATTGAATGGAAAGTTAATTTATTATAATAAATAATTACATCCCTTGTATTACAGTTAAATTTGTCTAAAAAAAATATGTCAACAAGTATTTACGACTTTGAAGTAAAAAATATTCAAAGTCAATTAGTAAAAATATCAAAATATCAAAACAAACCTTTTTTAGTGGTAAACACTGCCAGTGAATGTGGATTTACTCCCCAGTTTGAAGGGCTCGAAAAACTTTATCAAAAATATAAAGTCAAAGGGTTTGCTGTTTTAGGCTTTCCTTGTAATCAGTTTGGCGGACAAGAGCCGGGAACAGAAAAAGACATTCAAGAAGGTTGCATGATTAACTATGGGGTAAGCTTTGATATGTTTGCTAAAATTGATGTAAATGGCAAGCATGAAGCTCCGCTATTCACCTACTTAAAATCAAAAAAAGGTTCCTTTTTAGGGAAAAAAATAAAGTGGAATTTCACTAAATTTCTTGTGGATCAAAATGGAAAAGTAATTAAAAGATATGCGCCTACAACCAAACCCAAGGCCATCAGCAAAGATGTGGCTAAATTATTTGGATAAGCATTTCAGTATTTTTTACCATCCATTTCCCAATAAGTAAGGATACTGCTGATATATAAAGGCTTGAATTTATTTTTTCAAAAGCATTAAAAAATATTTTTTTGATTTCAGACAACCATTGGTATATAAAATCTGTATTAGGAATATAAATCAAAAGATTATGAAAACAAAAATATACTTATTATTCTTTTTGATGGGGATGGCACCAATTTTTGCAAATGCACAAAGTGGTTTAACCTCCATCATTGTCGATTCTACACAATATGATGTTTGTGATACAACTTATTACATCAACATATCACCACTTGGAACAGATTATGGTTCCAATACTTATGGTAACCTAACTTTTTATGGGGCCAATATCATGAACAGCACTATTAATGCCCAAGTAATTTGGGGAGATGGTGATACCACTTTACATTCAGGAACGGTTGTAACAGTAGGGACTTCCATTGTTTGGAACAATACAATTTCACATTTATATGCGCAAGATGGTGCGTATACTGTAACTGTTGTTTTAACCGAACCCGTTTCTGGTACAACTGTCAATACAAGTTTTAACATTAATATGGGCGTTTGTTCTTCTTGGCTTTACCCAATTGGTTCAGTAGATTGTAATAATGATGGCGTTATTGACAATACCATTAATAGCGGTATTCCTTTGACCATTCAAAATGGTACAAATACTTATACGAGTTATCCAACTGCAACAAATGGAGTTTATTTTTATAATGTAATTGCAGGCGATTATCAAGTAGGAGTCGATCCATCTTGGTTGGCCGCAAATAATTATATCGTAACGAGTATCATGCCAGATTCAATTAGTTTTGGATTTAATACGAATGTTACTACTATCCAAATTAATTTGATTTGTGACACCTCACTTTATGTTGCCAACTGTTTAAACGGAACTGCTTTTTGTGATGCGAACAACAATGGTATAATTGATTCATTAGAAAGTCCAATTTCTGGTGCACCACTTACATTATATTTACCTGATGGATCTACTTATTCAACAACTACTGATCCAAACGGACTTTATTCATTTAGTTATACAGGAAACCCATCAGGTGGTTATGTATACATAGATCAAAACTGGTTAAGTAATCAAAGTTATTTTAACTCTTTCTATTTTAACGACACCATTAGTGATTTAACTTGTTCGAATAATCCAACTTTAAACATTCCAGTAATTTGTGATACGAATTCACTGAGCGTGGGATGTATTGATGGTTTTGTTTATTGTGATGACAATTCGAATGGGGTGTTAGATAGCAATGAAACCATTTTTGCAAATGCGCCAGTAACCTTAAACGGTTTGGGTGGACAAATTACAGTTTATACTGATTCAACTGGATATTACACTTATACAGGT
>CBDUKB010000203.1:0-5724 GCA_965367695.1 uncultured Putridiphycobacter sp. | reverse complement strand
ATAGGCAAGGTTTTCATGTTTTTAAAGTTGTCGAACATTAAATGGTAATATTTCAATAAATCGAACACCAGGGAACGCCTTGTTTTTGCATTCAATTTTAAATGAATGGGCTCATCATATTTACTGTTAATAAAAGTCAACAATAATTGGGTATTTTCACGATCAATAAAGTTCGGGTGGTTTGGGGAATACTTACTGAATTTCCCTTCTTGCAAATCGAAAAAAGCCGCATCCTTTTCAACATGTGGAAAAAAGCCTAATTGTTTTGTAAAATCTAATAAAAACTGAATGGCAAAATTGGCTGGGTTTTCAATTAAATCAAGAATGCATAAAGTATGTTTCAAATATTGGTATAAATCAGGATTATATTGCTCTTCTTTTACTGTTTGATGAATGATCTCATTGATAAAAAAAACAATGCTTGACTTAATAGGATCAAAAGGAATGTGCTTGTATACCACCTCTGCTTCTATAGCAGAAATTTTGGCCAATGCACTATCGTTTCTTTGGTAATAAGTGAGTTGTAGTATCGATAAGGCACTGGCTAAATTGCCTTTTTTGTTTTTTCGTTTTGCCCCTTGAAAAATAAAGCTCTTTAATCCTTGATCAAGGGTGAAAATTTTTAGAATTAAACTGGTTTCCGAATAGTTTGTTTTTTGTAATACTATGCCTTCAGTAGTAAAATTAGCCATTAATTGACAATTAAAATTTTGGCCACATTTTTTCCTTTTCCTTCTTTCAATGCCGACCAAACTAAATAAACTCCTGTTTGAACCCGGTCACCATTCAGCCTGTTCCCATCCCATAAAATTGTACCACCATTAGACACTGTTTCATATACAATATTGCCTGATATATCAGTAATTCTCACTTGACTTTCATATCCAACTCCTTCTATTGTTATTACTCCAACATGTTCAGGTCGAACGGGATTTGGATATACTTTTACATCTGAAAAATTATTATCCCCAGCTGTCACATCCCCACGGTATGAAATTAACCCTTCATCTGTTACAAAAAATATTTCACCACTTTCATAATCAATTTTTATATCTACTATCGTATTAGAAATTAAAGGGCTATTACTTGCGTCGAAATGATATATTTCTTCTTTGCCATTGGGTGACATACAAAAGACACCAGACGCATTTGTACCAATCCATTTTCGGTTCCCACCATCAATTACCATGGCATTGATGGTCACTTTATCGAATATGGGTACATATTCATCTTTCTCATCATCAAATATTACAATTTTGCTCACATCTGCATCTCCATATGTATCCCCAAATACATTTTCAACATTATAAATTACACCAATGCCATCAGTGGTACCAATCCAAATTTCTCCATCTATATCTTCGGTAATCGAACGTACTTCATTGGAAGCTAAATCACCGAATCCGGGTGAAGTTGTAATAGTGGCATACCGGTCATCTGATAGGTCATCATAAGTACCGTTGTCATCATACACAACAACACCCACATCATGAACGGCAATCCATTTATAACCTTTTGAGTCAATAAGCAAGCGGTAATGAAATCTATTCTGGGCATTGTTTCCCAAATTAAACTCATGCCATTTCCCATCTTTATCAAACATTTTTAAGGGGTCAATTCCAGAATTAACTACCCATAAATTTCCTTCTTTGTCATACTGTAAATCAGAGATAATTTGATTTGGACTATTGTTTAATTGTGTTTCAATAGGTGAGTTTTGATAATCAAATTGATGGATAAATACCCCATCATTGATAATTTTCAATCCACCTTTAGAATTGCTGGCAAAAGCAACTTCTTTACTATTGGTTGGGTTGATAGATACTGCTATAAAATCCCAATTAAGGGAATCGTTTAGCTCAACTGGATTGGTTCTATGGTTGATGTTTTTCCACGCTTCATCTTCGAATAAGTAAATTCCGCGAAGCGCAAAAACATTCTTCAAGTTAGCGGTTAGCCCTCCTCCAGCAACGGCGACTTTGCCTTTTTTAATATCCAATCTAAAGCATCCATCTAAAAATGGGGAATTTGCGTAAACTTGGCGATTATTACTGAAAGCATCTACCGCTCTTACTAAACCATTGTTTTGGTCGGCAATCCAAACTTCGTTATTGTAGTATATGGCCCCATTTGGTTTTGGTGGGGGACCAAAACTATAATCATAAATGTTTTTTGTGGTTTGGGTTAAATTTTTATCGTACACCATGGTGTTGGCATATCTTGAAATAGTTAAGAAGTTTTCATCAGCAGAAAGCCTTTTTAAAGTAACAGGAGTAGAGAAAAATGAAGATATCTCATTTGATTTTGTCAATACAAAAAGAGAGTCCCCATTAAAAATAATATTGTCGAGTATCATAAAAAGTTGGTCATTGAAGACTTCTAATTCTGTAATTTTTCCAGTGTTGATGGTATTGGGTAAGTTATTTTTTTTATTCCAATTTTCTGAATTATTTAAAAATTGATTGTTTTTATCTCCATAAAACAAACCTTCATTAGTACCTAAATAAAAAGTATCGTTAAAAATAGCCACATCCAAAACTTCTGTTCCTAATTTTGGTGAGTAGGTGTTTTTGAATTCGAGTTTATTTAAGTCAAAAACCAATAGGCCGGCTCCTGTTGCGAGATAAGCAATATCATCACCCTCTACTAAAATATTATTGATACTTTTACTTCCTGAAATTAGTGCTCTTTTAAGCCATGGAATATTGATGATTTCATTGTCGATAATAATATCAAAATTTCCATTGGAGTATCCAATCAATAATTTATTGTCTTTTCCTGCAATAGCACTAATTCCTTTATCAGTTAATCCAGTTGTTACAGTAATGGTATTAATCTCTTTGCTTGTTAAGTTGTAATTGATAATCCCATTTTGGGCAGCCATCACAATGTTATCATTTAATTTAATCACATCAATTGCTTCGTATGCCGAAAAATGAATACGCCAATCTTGCATGTTAATTTGTGCTATTGATTGCACAGAAAAAAGTAATAATAGGATCAATAATTTCATAAAATGTTATTGTAGAAAATATAACTTGAAATATTCGGTTTTATTGTATCCAAATTTAGTGCAAATTAATGGCTTAATAATTTTCTAATGAATAATTATCCAAAAATTACCCGTACTACCTCTTCTATTTTACCTGTTTCAACTATTTCAATTTTATGTTTGTCATGCGAAATTTTAGTCTTTGATTTGGCAATTATTATTTTTTCAAAACCAAGTTTTTCTGCTTCTGAAATTCTTTGTTCTAATCGAGTTACAGGTCTAATTTCACCACTCAGTCCTACTTCTGCTGCTAAACAAATGTTGTTGGGAATTGCAATGTCGGCATTTGATGACATGACCGCACAAACTACTGCTAAATCAATTGCTGGGTCATCCACTCGAATGCCACCCGCTATATTTAAAAACACATCCTTTGCGCCCAGTTTAAAACCGCATCTTTTTTCTAAAACGGCCAACAACATATTCAACCTTCTTAAGTCAAATCCTGTAGAAGACCTTTGAGGAGTTCCGTAAGCGGCAGTACTAACCAAAGCTTGTACTTCAACTAAAATCGGACGAACACCTTCTAGGGTAGAAGCAATGGAGATACCGCTCAAGTTTTCGTTGTTACCTGAGATTAAAATTTCTGAAGGATTGTCGACTTCTCTTAGCCCCTTTCCACTCATTTCATAAATTCCTAATTCGTTGGTGGAGCCAAACCTATTTTTAACTGAACGCAACAGTCGATAAAAATGATTGCGGTCTCCTTCAAAATGTAAAACCGTATCAACCATGTGCTCCAATACTTTTGGTCCCGCCAAGGCACCTTCTTTGGTAATATGTCCGATTAAAAAAACAGGGGTATTTGTTTCTTTGGCAAATTTTAACAACTCAGTCGTGCACTCTCTAATTTGTGAAATACTTCCAGGTGAAGATTCGATTACAGGGGTTTGAAGGGTTTGTATTGAATCTATAATCAATAAGTCAGGTTGTAAAGTCTCAATCTGCAAAAATATGTTTTGAGTCGAAGTTTCAGTGAGAATAAAACAATTTTCATTTGCCTTACCTAATCTTTCAGCACGCATACTAATTTGTTGTTCACTTTCTTCGCCTGAAACATACAAAACTTTTAGCTGAGGTTGACTGACGGCAAGCTGCAATAATAAAGTAGATTTCCCAATGCCTGGTTCACCACCAAACAAAACCAATGAACCTAAAACCAATCCACCGCCTAAAACACGATTTAATTCTTGGTCGTTTAATGCTATCCTATTCTCTTTTTGAGGTTTTATTTCAGTGAGTCGTTGGGGTTTTACAACCCTTTGATCCTTGTTAGAAGAAAAAGGCACCTTACGCGTTCCCGATTTCTCCACTACTTCTTCTACAAAAGTATTCCACTCGTTGCAAGAACTGCATTTTCCGACCCATTGCGGTGATTGGGCACCACAGTTCTGACAGAAAAAAGTTGTTTTAAGTTTGGCCATGAATTAATTTTTATCGAAGATAGTGTTTTGAAAACGTAATTTATTTACGGTCTAAAAAAAACTTGATTAACTTTGATGGAATCTAAAAACCAAAAATGGCAAAATTTATTTCCTACAATGTAAACGGCATTCGGGCAGCATTAAAAAAAGATTGGATTGAATGGGTGAAATCAGTGAATCCTGATGTGATTTGTTTGCAAGAAACAAAGGCAAGTCCTGAACAATTAGACCTCAATGTATTTGAAGCAGCAGGTTACCAGTCATATTGGTTTTCAGCAGAAAAAAAAGGGTATAGCAGTGTCGCTATTTTAAGTAAAACAAAACCAGACCATATTGAATATGGTTGTGGCATTGAAGCATATGATCGTGAAGGAAGAATAATCCGAGCAGATTTTGGGGATTTTTCTGTTTTGAGCTGCTATTTTCCAAGTGGAACAACTGGTGATGAACGTCAATCTTTTAAAATGGATTACTTGTCCGATTTTCAAAATTACATCAATGATTTAAAAAAAGAAAGACCTAATTTGTTGATTTCAGGTGATATTAATATTTGTCACGAAGCGATTGATATTCACAACCCTGTGGCCAATAAAAATACTTCTGGATTTAAACCAGAAGAGCGACAGTGGATTACTGATTTTCTGAGTACCGGTTTTATTGATTCTTTTAGACACTTAAATAAAGAACCACACAATTATACCTGGTGGACTTATAGAATGGGCGCTCGAAAAAGAAATTTAGGGTGGAGAATTGATTATCATTTTATATCAGAAAGTCTTTTGCCTAAATTAAAACGTTCTGTAATTTTAGCTGAAGCGGTACATTCTGACCATTGTCCAATTCTAATTGAATTAGGCGTAAAATTATAAAAATGAAACAAAATACACGCTGTGTATCGCATTGCTAATGGAATATTATTATTTTTGAATTATAAATCTTTAAAATTTTGATTAATTTACTTTTAGGTGGAATAGGACTGGGGTTGGTATTGAGCCTAATGTTAGGTCCTGTGTTTTTTGTATTGCTAGAAACTAGTATTAAAAAAGGTGTTAAAAGTGCTTTATACCTCGATTTAGGTGTGCTTATCAGTGATATATTATACATCACTATCGCTTTTTTATTCGTCAATCAAGTATCAAACCTAATGGAAAGCGACTATAGCAGTTATTTAGCTATTGGCGGAGGTATTTGTTTTGTGTTTTTTGGAATTTTTACCATGAGAAAAAAAGTGGAGCTTCACAAAAAACA
>CBDUKB010000202.1:0-5757 GCA_965367695.1 uncultured Putridiphycobacter sp. | reverse complement strand
AGCTCAATTCTAAAAAATACCTTTTCTCAATTAATTCTCTATATCGCGGCTTTAAAGTCTGCACTATGTTGCGCATGTGCTTCACTTTTTCAGTGTGAATAGCTTCTTGCTCAGGATCTTTTTCACTGCTCTCTACATCTATTACAATGGCTTCTCCATCACTATTCGTATAACCCGTTTCCATAGAAGTTACTTTAATCCTTTTTTTACGGATAAAATCAATGGCATTATTCGAAGCAATTTTAAAAAGCCAAGTACTAAAAGCAAAACTTGGTGAATATTGGTGCAAACGGTTAAAAGCCTTCCCAAAGGCCTCAATGGTTAAATCTTCTGCATCCTCATCCTTACTCACCATCTTCAACATCATATAATATATCGACTCTCGGTATTTCTCCATTAGCTCAGCATAAGCAGGCTGTGAACCGTTCAAAGCCTTTTCTACTAAAACTAAATCTTTTTTCCCTTTATCAGATAAATTATTTTCTTTTACCATGCCTTTTTATTTTTGTCTGACCTTGCATAATAAATAAAAGGAACTACTAATAAATGAATAAATTCAAAAACAGGAAAACTCCAAATTAAGTCTTTCGTTTTTAAGCGTTTCAATAGTAAACCATTTATAATCCAATACAAAGCATATCTCAACACCAATAAAGCACCCACAAAAAGGTACCAATTTGTATTAAAGCATAAAATAAAGAAAGAAAACCACATGAAATAGTAGGTAGCGGGAAATATTCCTAAGTACAATTTGTTAATAAGTTTATATTCTGTTGCCGTTGTATAGTGCCTTTGTTTTTGTGTCAACCAGGTATCCCATGATGTTTTTGGCTCGGAATAAACAAAAGCATTTGGACTAATATTAATGATGGTGTTTTTACTATTTGCTGCATCCCGAATAAATAAATCATCATCTCCAGATGGAATATGGTAGTGTTTTTTAAAACCATCATTTTGCATAAAAAGGGCTTTTGAATAGGCCAAATTTCGTCCAACTCCCATGTATGGTATTCGGTTTTTTGCGGCACTCAAATAGGTAATGGCAATTGAAACGGTATCGAAACGAATTAACTTATTGAGCCAACCCTTGTGTTTATACAAAGGGCCGTATCCCAAAACTATTTGCTTGGTCGAAGTATAAGAAGCTGCCATCTCCCGCAACCAGTTTTTTGAATTGGGTTTACAATCCGCATCAGTCAATAATATTAAATCATGCTTTGCTCCTTTTATTCCCACAGTTAAAGGAATTTTTTTACCAAATTTTCTGTGCTTATTTTTTTCTAATTCAACCAATCTTAAATTTGGATATTCTTTTTGATAAGCCTTAATAATATGGCCTGAATCATCTTGACTTTGATCATTGACTACAATTACTTCAAATTCTGGATAGTTTTGAGTCAAAATAGAAGGCAAGTATTTAAATAAATTATCTTCTTCATTTCTAGCGCAAATTATTACCGAAATGGCAGGTAAAAAAGTAGTATTATCTGTTTTATTTTTATGAATTAATAACCTTAAATTAAAAATCAATAAGTACAAAATTTGCAAGCCAATGGCTACACAAAATGCCATTAAAATGACACCCAAAAAGTCAAACTCGAATGGTGGTAAAATTTTCATAATTAAAATTCAAACAAATGTGTCACTTTTTGTATTACCCTTATCTTTGTCTTTTAAATACTTTTCCACAAAATGAATTTTAAACTCGAATCAACCGACCCTAAGTCAAAAGCAAGAACCGGAACATTAACCACAGCACATGGTGAAATTAAAACACCAATTTTTATGCCTGTGGGCACTGCTGGAACAGTAAAAGGTGTTCACCAACACGAGCTTAAAAATGATATTAATGCGCAAATAATATTAGGTAATACTTACCACTTATACCTTCGTCCAGGAATTGAAACCTTGCAAAAAGCTGGTGGCTTGCATCAATTCATGAACTGGGACATGCCTATTTTAACTGATTCGGGTGGATACCAAGTTTATTCCTTGTCGGGCAGAAGAAAAATAAACGAAGAAGGTGTTAAATTTCAATCGCATATCGACGGCAGCTTTCATTTATTTACACCCGAATACGCCATGGATATTCAAAGGGCCATTGGTGCCGACTTAATCATGGCATTTGATGAGTGTACTCCTTATCCCTGTGAGTACAACTATGCTAAAAGATCAATGCACATGACCCATAGGTGGCTTAAAAGATGTGTGGACAGGTTTGATAGTACCCATGCACTTTATGGTTATGAGCAAACATTGTTGCCCATTATTCAAGGAAGTGTTTACAAAGACCTGCGACAAGAATCTGCCGAAACCATTGCAAGTTTTGACTTACCTGCCAATGCCATTGGTGGACTTTCTGTAGGAGAGCCTGATGAAGACCTTTACGAAATGACTGATTTGGTTTGTGATTATTTACCCAAAGAAAAACCAAGGTATTTAATGGGAGTTGGTACACCTATTAATTTATTAGAATGTATCGCCTTGGGAATTGATATGTTTGATTGTGTTTTACCAACAAGAAATGCAAGACATGGAACCATATACACCCAAAATGGCATCATGAATGTTAAAAATTTAAAGTGGAAAGATGATTTTTCTCCTTTGGATGAAAATGGTACTTCATACGTAGACTCAACATACTCAAAATCTTATGTGCGTCATTTATTTACAGTAAACGAAGCCTTGGGTAAACAAATTACAAGTATTCATAACTTGGCTTTTTATTTATGGCTCGTTGGTGAAGCCAGGACCCAAATTGAACAAGGTACTTTTACCGATTGGAAAAATAAAATGGTGATTCAACTCGCTCAAAAATTATAAATTATGAAAACAATTTTAACTGCTTTATACTGCTGCTTCCTGAGCATTTCATTCGGACAATTAAAAGGAGCAATCGCTGATGATAAACGTCCACTTGTTCAAGCATTTGATTTTGAAATTATAGGAAGCAAAAACTCGGTTTTGGTTTTTAATATTTCTGTAGATGAAAAAGGGAATGTCGTATCTTGCGAACTCGATAAAATGGCTACTACCGGCTATTCAACCCCTAATATGGTAAAAGCAAAAAACAAAATCAAAGCCGATTTAAAATTTGTATCCCACACTATGTATCCTCAATTTCACCGTGGTATAGTGATTATTACTGTAAAAAAGGCAGCCTAATGCTTGGGTTAAGTTTAATATTTCTTTTAAGCTTAACAACTTATATTGCCTATCTTTTAGGTAAAAAAACAACGTTAAGCACACCTATTTACATGGGGGCTTACTTTATAAAAATGCTTGTAGGATGCGCCTATATTTGGCTCTTTACAAATTACTTTGCCAATGGCCTTTTGTTTGGAGATTCACAAAGTTTTATGCTCGACAGTTGGCAACTCAATCAGTTGGCTAAACATGACTTCAATGCCTTTATACAATTAATGTTTGGCTTCATTGATGGCAATGATATTCGAGTGACAGAATTTATTCAAAACACGCAAATATGGGACTATAACCAAAGTAATGAGTTAATAAACGACAATCGATTGTTTATTAAGCTCAACGCTTTTATCCATTTTATTTCCTTTCGAAACCCTTATTTCCATGTGCTTTGTTTTAGTTTCCTATCCTTTCTCGGACTGCATTTAATCTATCAATCTTTTCAAAAATTTGTTTCCCGTAAATCCTGGTTTTGGCTTTCCATCATTCTTTTTCCAAACCTTTGCTTTTGGAGCAGTGGCCTTTTAAAGGAAAGCTTATTGATTTTCGGCTTGGGCGTTTTTTTCTACAGTTTTTTCAAAGTCATAGCAGTGCCTCGAAAAAACAAGTACTATTTACTGCTAATTTTAAGTATCCTAATCTTAGCTTTTAACAAACCATATACCGGTTTAACGGTCATGCTCTTTGCAAGTTTTTATTTCATGGCCTTCAAATTAAATTGGCGGAAAGATGGAATTAAATATAGTTTTATACTTACTTTTCTGATTGCATGCGGACTAATTTTTATACCTGGAAAATTAAATATTACGCAAAAATTGTCCATCAAACAAATCGATTTAAACAACATGGGAAAAGGAGGAATTGCCTTTATAAACGATTCCGCTTTTTGTGTATTTCCTTATCAAAATATTGAAAATTTTAAAGTGTTAAACAAAGATTTTATACAAGTTAAAAATGAAAGCAAAGGAAATTATAAATTATTTGGGGAACAGGAGTTTCATCCCTTCACTATATATCCTAAAAATGAAACCTATGCAGTCTACTTAATTTATCCGCCCTCCAAAAGCTATGTAAAACAAACTTTAATTAATTTTTCTCCCCTTCAATTGATTCAAAATATCCCAGTCGCCTTGCTCAACACAGTAGTCAGACCTTTTCCTAGCGACGGGGGGAATCGCTTTAAATATTTCAGCTTTTTATCCAACCTATTATTAATTGGCTTCATACTATTTGCCTATACACAAAGGAAGGTTTTAAGCCGACAAGAACAACACCTACTCTTTTTTCTCATTGCAAGTGCAATGACCATCTTACTAATAATTGGACTTTCTGTGCCTATCTTTGGTGCCATTGTTCGATATAAAATTCCAGCTGAATTATTTTTAATAATCGCGGGATTCATTTTAATAAAACCAAAATATGAAAAGCAATAAATTGATTCCATTCTTTATTTTACCTTTCTTAATGTTGGGCTGTTATCAACCCGAAAGTGCTGACATGATTATTCACAATGCAAAAATATACACTTGTGATGAAGACTTTTCGATTGTTCAAGCCATGGCAATCAAAGATGGTAAAATATTGCAAGTTGGTCCTAATAGAGAAATATTAAACGGATACGATTGTAGTAATATTATTGATGGAGCACTTAGACCAATATACCCTGGGTTCTATGATGGACATTGCCATTTTTGGGCTTATGCGAATACTTTTAGAGAAGTCAACTTAAATGGTGCCGAATCATTCAATGAAGTAATAACCAGAATAATAAACTTTCACAAATCAAACCCAACTGAATGGATTACAGGAAGAGGATGGGATCAAAATATTTGGGAAAACACAAACTTCCCAACAAACGACAGTTTGAATAAACTTTTTCCGAATACCCCTATTTTAATTCGAAGAATTGATGGGCATGCTGCATTGGCAAATCAAAAAGCTTTGACTTTAGCCAATATCGATATCCAAACCAAAATTGAAGGTGGTGAGATTTTATCGGAAAACAATCAACTAACTGGCCTACTTATCGATAATGCAGTTGACATAGTGCGTGACATCATTCCAGCAACCAATGAGGATGAAAAATTAAAGTACCTCCAAATTGCACAAGCAAATCTTTTCGAACAAGGCCTTACTACCATTAATGATGCAGGGGTGACTGCTGAAGAAAGAAAACAATTTATCAAATGGTATCAAAATGGTGACTTGCAAATTAAAGACTACATGATGCTTTTTCCAACAGCAGATAATTTAGCGTATGGACTCAAACAAGGAAGTTATGATAGTGCAGGACTTCATATTAACGCTTTTAAACTCATAGCAGATGGTGCACTAGGATCAAGAGGAGCTTGCTTATTGAATCCCTACACCGACGCTCACAATCATTTTGGGGCCTTATTAAAAAACACCGACCAAATAGAAAAAATTGCTAAAATTGCTAAAAACATTAATTATCAACTAAACACCCATTGTATTGGTGATTCTGCAAATAGAACCTTATTGAAAATATATCAACAAACCATTGGAAACGAACTAGACCACCGTTGGAAAATAGAA
>CBDUKB010000201.1:0-5810 GCA_965367695.1 uncultured Putridiphycobacter sp. | reverse complement strand
CGCGTGATATTCTTGGTTACTGTGGTTTTTCACACCTACTTTACAAACTTCCGCTTGCATCCTAACATGTGGGTATAAACACCTGGTGGCTTTTATATACCTTATGTATTTAGTTGGTTTTGATTCAAATATAAAGAATCTAATGGATTTTTGATGATTTTTAAGTGACTTTTTGTGACATGGGTGTAGATTTCTGTGGTGCGCGTGGAAGTATGTCCTAACAACAATTGTATTTGCCTTAAATCAGTGCCGGCTTCTAATAAATGGGTGGCAAAACTGTGACGGAGCATATGCGCACTTACATTTTTAATTATTCCGGCCTTTTTCGCAGCACGTTTTATTATCTTTGAAACACTGCTTGGACTGTAAGGCCCCCCGTTTTCACCCTCAAACAAATATTCTTTAGGCTTGTATTCCTTGTAGTAAACCCTTAGTTGTTTAATCAATGATTCACTGACTATTGTAACTCGATCCTTACGCCCTTTCCCGTCTTTGATAAACAAAGTATTGTTTTGCCCATCTATGTCTTTAATTTTTAAATTTAATAATTCTGCCCTTCTTAAACCTGCAGAATATAATAGACTGACAATGCATAAGTGCTTCATGTTTTTGATGTTCTTTAAAATTAATCCAACTTCTTTTTTATTTAAAACCTTGGGTAAAGTCTTTGATTTAATTGGCCTTTCAATATCGTAAAAACGGTTGGGCATCTCCAATACTATTTCGTAGTAAAACTTAATGGCATTCACCGTTTGATTAATGGTTGAACCCGACTTGCCTAGCTTGATTTCCCTTTCCAGATAATTCCGAATATCATTTTCATTCAATTGTGCTATTTTACGACCTGGATGGTGAATGATAAACCTTGTAAATAAGGATATATAAGTGTGTACCGTACTCTTCGCATATTGTTTGAGTAATAGTTTCTGAACATAAGCTTCAGGAATATGATCATTATTGAGTTTTAAGGCCTTTCGTTCAATTTTTGGATTGTGGTTGTTAATGACTTTTTTAGGTAAAAAGTAGTTACAGTTTACCCAGGCAATGCTGCGAAAAGTATCGAAAATTAGACTGAAATTAGCTTTGGTATTGGCGATATAAAACATGTTAAAGTCTTCGCTCCACTGCGGATTGGGTAAAGTTTGAATGACCGTTTGAATGGTTTTGTCGTACACAAACTGAATGCCAATTTGCTTTTCTCCATTGATGAAAAGGTGTTTGAGGGTGATGCATTTTTGTTTAGAAAATTGTTTCATGATGTTCAAACCTAAGCAGAAAAAATGATGTAAAATAGGGTTAAATGTAATTAAACGATTCTTAACCGTTGCAAACGGATAAGTATATTAGTTTAAATTTTAGTATATTAGCTTAAAGAAAAATAAAAATTTTAGTAACGCTTATTCATAAAATACAGATGAGATGAAATGCAAAGTTTGTAAAACGGAAATTAAAGGGCGACCTGATAAGAAGTATTGTGGCATAAAATGTAAGAATTTCTACCACACAAAATTGCGTAGTGTAACCAAGATGAAAGCTAAAGAAATTGACAAAATACTACACCGGAATAGATCGATTTTACTCGAATTAATGGGAAAAAATACCATACAGAAAAAAATACCGAGACTCAGCCTTGAAAAAAGAAATTTTAAATTTACATACCTCACCCACTTCCATACTAATAAACAAGGTAAAGTATACCATTATGTTTACGATTTTGCATGGATGAAATTTTCTAATGATGAAATATTAATAGTACGTAGTTGAAGAGAAATAACAACCTTACCTTTTCAAATCATAATGCAATTGTACCAAACCTGATGGATAGGTAATGCTATTTTTGAATTTTAAAGCTTGTTCTGGTGCACCACCTTTAAACAATTTAATGCCCTCACCCAATACATGTGGTACAATTGAAATAATTAATCGATCAAAGAGCTTGTTTTTTAGTAATTCCGATACAATCTCTCCCCCCCCATCACAATAAATGTTTTTTCCGGGTTCATTTTTTAAAGTGTATATCAAATCCACTACATCATCAGTGAATTCAACTGCTCCATCTCCTTCTTTTTTACTTCTTGAAATCACATATATTTTCTTATTGGCGTAAGGAACACCATCTCCAAAAGAAAGTACTTTTTCATAGGTTTTTCTTCCCCAAATAACCGTATCAATACTTTCCATAAAAGTACCATGACCAAAATCTTCATTTTTGTCTGAATTTACGATTGATAAAAAATCAATTGCACCATCTTGTTTAGCAATGTAACCGTCCAGACTCATTGCAATGTATAATACCAATTTTCTACTCATTATTTTGAAGTTTCAACATAAAAAATATTACCTAAAGCCCTTAAAACAAACAATTCAAAACTGATTGCTTGCCTGCTTTTTTCAAATATAATAATAAAAGCGCTATTAATTTAAAATTTTGAAACAGAAAAATTAACACAAAAAAAAACATCCACCGAAGTGAATGTTTCTATATCTTAATTTGTAATGCTTACTTTTTTGCAGCAGCATTCTTGCAGCTTTACCTCTTCTTTCTCTAAAGTAGAAAATTCTTGCTCTTCTTACTTTACCAATTTTGTTTACTTCAATTTTATCAATAAACGGAGAGTGTACAGGAATAATTCTTTCCACACCAATGTTTCCAGATATTTTTCTGATTGTAAAAGTTTCAGTAAGTCCTGAACCTTTTCTTTGAATCACAACACCTTGAAATTGCTGAATTCTTTCTTTGTTTCCCTCTTTAATTTTATAGTGTACAGTAATTGTAGAACCTGCACCGAAAGTTGGATGTGAGCTTTTCTCAACTAATTCTGATTGTATTTCTTTAATAATATCCATTTCTATCACTTTAATTTCCCTCAATTGGGGGTGCAATATTACGAATAAAAAATGATTAACGTATTAAATTTTAATTTTTTTTTAGTTTTTTTATTCTTTTTATAATTCAAACGCCACCACACAAACATCATCTACTTGCTCATGCTTTTTGTTAGGCTGATCCATCCATTTTAAAAGTTCTTTCTCTAAGGCCAAATGTTGCTGCTCATGTTCCTTTTTCGAAATTTTTAAAATAAATTGTTTCAGCTTTTTAACCATGTATTTTTTTGAACGGGAACCACCAAACTGATCGGCATAACCATCTGTAGTCATATAAAACTTCATGCCCGCTTCTATTGCCATCATGTGTTCTTCATATATTTGATGATCGGGTGTAAAACCGGCAATGGCTGTTTTTGTTCCTTTTATTTCAGAAAATTGATCTTCTTTCACTATCCATAATCCCCTTTGTGCTCCTGAATAAGTCAACTCATTGGTGTCGGTGTTCAAGGTGCAAATTGCTGCATCCATTCCATCTCTGGTTGAATTTTCTTGCTCACTTTGTTTCAAAGTATTTTTGATAGCCCTATTTAATTCCGCTAATATTAAGCCGGGTGAAGTAATATTCCGCTCATTCACAATAATGTTTAGTCTATCCGAACCAATCATACTCATAAAGGCTCCTGGTACACCATGACCTGTACAATCGGCACAAACCACAATTAATTTATTCCCTTTTTTGGTGAACCAATAAAAATCTCCCGACACTATATCCTTCGGTCGGTATAGAATAAATGACTTTGGTAACCACTTTTTCATTTCACTTTCCAAGGGAAGAATAGCATCTTGAATGCGTTTGGCGTAATTAATACTGTCTTCAATTTCCTTTTTTTGTTCAAAAATCTCCACATTTTTAGTCTCCAACACTTCGTTTTTTAAACTAATCTCCTTGGTTCTTTCTTCTACAATTTCTTCCAATTGTTCATTTCTTTTTTTCAGTCTAGCTGAAGTAATTCTACTGGCTAAATACAAGATTAAAAAGAATAAAAGGACATATAAAAAATAAGCCCAAGCTGTACGATACCATGGGGGACGAACGGTAAATGAATAGGTCGCTTCACTCGATATTTGATCGTAAATGTTTTTTGCCCTTACTTTAAACTTATAATTTCCTTCTTTTAAATTGGTGATGGTACGGTCGCTCTTTGCTTCATAGGCAGACCAATGCTCATCATACCCTTCTAAAAGAGTACTGTACAAAGGCTTGTGTTCATCTTCGAAATAAGGACAAGAAAATGAAAATACGAAATTGTTGTTTTCAAAATTAAATTCTATTTTCTCCTTTTGTATCCCATCTTTAAACATACCATTGAACACGGTAATAGTATCGACCTTTACAGCACGAATTAAACTGGTAAAATTTGACTTGTAATTCTTTTTATCATTTTGTTTATAACGAATTAACCCATCTGCACAACCAACCCAAAGCACCCCATTATCTTCCAACAATAAATTATTTATTCTACCATAATTAATTCCCCAAAATGGCTTATTGATAAATTGTTTCTCCTTTTTATCATAATAACCCAATTTATGCTGTGCTACATACCAAGTTCTATCTATATCATCTGCAATTAATAATATTTCTCTATCAAAAATTGAATCGTAAAAAGATGATTGTTCAAACATGCCCCTTACAAATTTTGGATCAGCCAACTCTTCTTCCGTCAATACATCCTTTAATAACAAGCGCATTTCTTCTTCATCAACAAAACTCATAGGGCCATACCTGCAACCAAATAATAAGGAATCCTTGAATAAAATTGGCCTTGTTACTTGCCCTTCACATAATCCATCTCCTTCATAAGTAAACATATCGAGTATTGTATCTTTTTTGGTAATACTCAAACGTAAAGCACCCGAACCACTGGTCCCAATCCAATAGGAATTGTTTTTTGGTGACTTTACAATAGCTGTGGTACTATTCAATGGTAATTCATCCTTCCAAATTAAATTAAATTGCATATCCCAAACATACACACCTGTGTTACCAGATGTAATAATAATTTTTCTTTGGGCATCATAGTAAATACCATTGGTGTTTAAATGTGCTAATTTTGTGAAATTTTGAGCGGCATCTACTTTATAAATGCCCTCGCTTGAGCCAATGTATAAACGGTTATTTATTTTTTCAAAATCCCAAACCTGCGCCCTAATAGTAGAAACTCTTTTAAATTCTTTCAAATTATTTGCGCTGGTATCTTGAACATAAACTCCATATGAAGAACCTATATACATGATGCCTTCATACCTTTCAAATGCTTGAATATTTCCTTCTATTCCTGCCTTTTCATTGAAAAAAGAAAGGGGGGAATAATAGTTTACCTTGGAAATGCCATTGCCTAATCCCAACCACAAGTTTTGATCTCTGTCTTCAAACATGGCCTTCACATCATTTGACCTCAGCCCTGTAGAACGGTTTATTTCGTTTACCACCTCCCCATTTTCGTTCACAATAAAAACACCTTTATCAAAGGTTTGAATCCCATAATTACCATCCGATAATAAGGTAGTTCCAAAATTCTTAATCGATTTTAAATTCTTTTCAGAATTGGGTACTTTTGATAAAATATCGTTTTCAATGCGATACATGCCATTTTCTCCAGTAAAAATCAATAAACCATTTTCACTGTTGGGCAATTTAAACAAACCAAAACAAGGTTCGTACTTAAACATTTCCGACCCTGCAACGAATTCTAACCTGCCGTTCACATACTTCTTTAATCCAACTCCTCTTTCCCTGGTGTAAAAAACTCCATCTACCATAAAAGCCGTGTGAAAGGAGTTGTTACTTTTAAATACTGTTATTTTTTTTGCGGCCAAATCATATACAAAAACCCCTTCATCAGCTTGGAAAAAGACAGGTGTTTTAGAAGCAAAACAAAAGTTCACATTTGAAAAATTTTGCGTAAAAATATTAAGTT
>CBDUKB010000200.1:0-5813 GCA_965367695.1 uncultured Putridiphycobacter sp. | reverse complement strand
TGAGCATCTAGGCATAAAAAAGCCCATTTACAAACATGTAAATGGGCTTTTTATTAAATTTCATTTTTTTAATCTTTAAAATCGATCAATTCAATATCAAATACTAAAATTGAATTAGCAGGTATTTTTGCAGATCCTCTTTCACCATAACCAATATAAGGAGGGATAATTAATTTTCCTTTACCTCCTCTACCAAAGTATGGGATTCCTTCTTGCCAACCTTGAATTAACTGACTCATTGGGAATGGGAAAGTAGTTGGCTTGCCATTGGTGCCATCAAAAGAGCTTCCATCCATCAAATAACCTTCATAATTCAAAGTTAAAAATTGATTTAGAGTTGGTTTTTCCTTGCCTCCTTCTTTTTCCATAATAATAAATAAACCACTTTCAGTTTCTTTTGCTTTTAAATTGTTTTTTTCTAAATATGCTTTTATTTCAGTTGAATAATCGCCGGTTTTATTTGGCTTTGGGGCAGGGGGTGCTGCATTAAAATCAACCAATTCAATGTCAAATACCATCACAGAATTTGCAGGAATGGGTCCATTTTCAACACTACCATAGCCTAAAGTTGGTGGCACAATAATTTTTCCTTTTCCACCTTTTCCAAAATGCGGAATTCCTTTTTTCCAACCTTCAATAAAGCCACTTAAAGGGTAGGTGATTGGGTTTTCTTCAGTTGCATCAAATACGGTTCCATCTAATAAATATCCTTTGTAAAAAATAGTCACATAGTCACTCGGTTTTGGTTTTTCGCTACTACCTTCTTTTTCAGTGTATACATACAAACCACTTTCTTCTCTTACCGGTTCCCATTCTTTGTCTTTCAAATAATCGGCAATTTCTTGGTCAGCATCTGTAGGTGTATAAGCTAATTTTTCAGGTTTACTTCCACAGCTTGCCAACAATAAAATGGCAGCATAAAACATTGTTTTTTTCATAAATTGTATTGTTTAAAATCTAAAGTTTTTTAATTTTTCCTTATCTAAAATGGTAATATTTGATCCTTTTATGGCAATATAGCCATCATGTTTAAATTCAGATAAAGTCCGGATGACAGATTCTGTTGCAGTACCAACCATTGCTGCCAAGTCATCTCTTGAAATGGCAATTGTAAAATTGTTTCCATCCTCTTCGTTTTTGTACTTTTCTTCTAATTTAATTAATGAGTCGGCTACTCTTTTTCTTACTGTATCGTAGGCTAAATTAAGTAGTTCTTCTTGTCGGGTATCAATTGAACCAGCCAAAATCTTAATGAATTTCATAGAGACTTCTTTCGAAGAAAAAAGTAAGTCTAAAAATTCTTGTTTAGGAATCAATGATACTTCAGCCGCATCCATCACAGTTGCTGTTTCATTGTATGTTTCATCTTTTATTAAAGTTTTGTATCCTAAAAAGTCACCAGCAGAATATAAATTTGTCACCAACTCTTTGGCATCCTTATTCATTTTATGTGTTTTTATTTTACCACTGTTGATGTAGTATAAAAAATTAGGACTATCTCCTTCGTAAAAAATGGTGTCTTTTTTAGCGTATTTTTTTATTCTTTTACTTTTAGAAAGGTTTTCTAATTCATTAATCCCACCGCCACTTTTTAAAAAAGCATTGAAATCGTTATCTTCTTTATTGCTTCCAGTAAATGCCGCAATTCTATTCAATCTTTTTTCAACAGCCGCTAATAATTGTGTATCATCAAATGGTTTCGTTAAATAGTCATCAGCTCCCATGTTCATCCCTTTCCTAAAATCGTCCTTTTCTGTTTTCGCAGTCAGAAATATAAAAGGAATATTGGCTGTATTTTTATTTTTACTAATGACATATAAAACGCCATATCCATCTAACTCTGGCATCATGATATCGCAAAGAATTAAATCAGGCATGACTTGCTTTATCATTTCAACACCTATTTTTCCATTTTCGGCAGCATGAACTTCATAATCCGCTAATTCAAGAATTTCTTGAATGTTTTCGCGCATTTCATCATTGTCCTCAACTAATACTATTTTATTCATTTTTTAGTGGTATTATACAAGTGAATGTTGTCCCTTTATTTTCAATGCTTTTAAATTGAATACTTCCATGGAGTAAATTTAAATAACTTTTTACAATCACTAAACCTAATCCTGTACCTTTTATGTTAGTGGCGTTTTCTGCCCGATAAAATCTTGTGAATAATTGTGCTTGGTCTTTTAATGGTATTCCAATACCACTATCAATAATTTCAATTTTCAATTCTTCATCCGAAATTTCACTATTGAAATAAATATTTTGCCCTCCTTTTGAATACTTGATGGCATTAGAAAGTAAGTTGTATAAAATATTCTTCAATAATTTTTTATCAGAGTTTATTTGGCTTTTATTCCCTTTGGTTATCGTGATAATATTTTGACCTTCCAAACACATCAGTTGCAACTCTTCTGTCACTTCTTCAACAAATTCGCTATAATCAAACAATTTATTTTTCACTTGTATGATGTCGTTTTCTAATTTATCAGTTGATAAAAAGTCATTGAGAATATCTGTTAATCCAAGAACTGTGCTTTTTATTCGCTTGATGTGTTTTTCTGTTTTTTCTGGTTGACCAACCTCAAGATATTTGTAAATTAAAGAATTAGAGGAGAGAATTGTGCTTAATGGCGTTCTGAATTCATGTGAAGCCATAGAAACAAAACGTGATTTCATTTCGTTGATTTCTTTTTCCTTTTTTAAGGATTCTTCTAACTTTTGTGAAATTATTTTTTGTGCGGTAATATTTCTTTCAACTACTAAAATTTTATCTATGACATTTTTCTCATTTTTCAATGGAACCGCATTAATATGGTAAACTTGGGTTTTAAATTCAAGTTCAAAGTCTTTTTTTGCCCCTTTGAAAACTTCTTTTAAGGCAGATTCTATGGTGGGTCTTACTTCAGAAGATAGCCGGTTTAAATAACTTGTCCCGATTAATTTTTTAGAAGTGATTCCCAAATTATATAATTCTTTTCCTTCTGCAAAAATGTAATTTAAGTCTTTGTCGAATACATTGATAGTACCATTTGGAAAGTTTTGAGCAACTGCAGTATACAAAATCTGACTTTCTTGTAATTCACTGGTCCTTTCTAAAACCTTCGCTTCTAACTCACTGTTTAATTGACTGATTTTTTGCTCTGCTAAAACCCTTTTTGTAATGTCTGATATTAATGCAACTACATAAGTAGCTTCACTAATATTGATGTAGTTCAAACTGATTTCAGTAAAAAACGTACTCCCATTTTTTCTTAATCCTTCTAATACACGACCACTCCCCATTGTTTTTCTACTGGGTTTTTCCACGTATTCATCTCTATATTTTTCGTGGTGTTGGTGGTATTTATTTGGGATTAATTTTTCAATTTTATTGCCGATTAATTCTTCACTGGTATAACCAAATAATTCCTGTGTTCTAAAATTTAGAAATTGAATGACACCCTTAGCATCTGTAATAATTAAACCTTCCTCAATGCTTTTAAAAATCAACTTAAAAAAGTGATTGTTTTCTTCAAAATTGATCGGGTCCGATTTTGTCATTATAAAAGCTGATATTTGATAGGTAAAGGTAGAAATTCTTGGCTAAATTTGCACTTATTATTACTAAATAATCATGAATCATTGCTTCCATTGTGGGGATCCTTGTGTTGAAGAAATACAAGTGCACGAAAAATCTTTTTGTTGTCAAGGTTGCAAAATGGTTTTTGAAATCTTAAATGGTGCTGACCTGACCACATATTATGATGTTGATATTTCGAATCCAGGAATTAAAACAGACAAGCAATTAAAAGGAAGGTATAATTTTTTAGACTTGGCAGAATTCAAACAAAAAATGGTCATGTTTGAAGATGGTGACATGGTAAAAGTGAAATTATTTTTGCCTCAAATCCATTGTTCTTCTTGTTTATGGTTATTAGAAAGATTAGATAAATTAAATGATGGGGTGATTAGTGCTCAAGTGCACTTTGTAAAAAAAGAAGTAACCATCAGTTTTAATCAAGCGAAGATTTCATTGAGGAATTTGGTAGAATTATTGGCTTCTATCGGTTATCCTCCTTCTATTACGCTGGAAGATTATGATAAAAAAAAGGTAAAGCGAACGAGCAATTCATTAATTTTTAAAATAGGATTAACAGGTTTTTGTTTTGGAAATGCCATGTTAATGAGCTTTCCAGAGTATTTGGGAATCAACGAGCAAGATCAAGGTTTTCAGACCATTTTCAATTATATTAATTTACTTTTATCTATACCTGTTCTAATTTATGGGGCTTCCGACTATTTAATTTCTGCCTATAAGTCGCTTAAAATTAAAAAAGTTAATATTGATGTTCCCATTTCCATAGGAATTTTTGCCTTGTACTTTCGCTCATTATATGAAATTATTTTTTCTCAAGGTGCAGGTTACTTTGATTCTTTTATTGGGTTAATATTTTTCTTGTTGTTGGGTAAATGGTTTCAACAACAAACTTATGCGGCCATTAACTTTGAAAGAGATTATAAATCTTATTTTCCAATGGCTGTAAGTAAATTAACGAAAGAAGGTAAGGAAGAAATGATGCCACTGCATGCAATCGAAAGTGGCGACGTCCTCAGGATAAGAAACAATGAGCTAATACCCGCAGATGCTATTTTATTAGAGGGTACAGGGAATATTGATTACAGTTTTGTGACAGGGGAGTCTAATCCGATTCACAAAGAAATAAAATCAAAATTATACGCAGGAGGTCGTCAGGTAGGGGAGAGCATTTTGGTTTCTGTCATGAATAAAATTGAAAATAGCTATTTGACACAGTTGTGGAACAATCCAATTTTTGACCGAAATAGAGAAAAAGAAACTTTATCGGATGTGATTAGCCGAAAATTTACATTGGGGTTAATTATTGTTGCCTTATTGGCTGGTGTATTTTGGTTTTTTTATGATCAATCACAAGCTGCTTTTGTTGTTGTTTCAATATTAATTGTGGCTTGCCCTTGTGCAATCGCACTTTCTGTTCCGTTTACTTATGGTAATATTTTAAGAATTTTTGGTAGAAATGATTTTTATTTAAGGTCTGTGAATGCATTGGAGCCCATAACTGAGGTAAGTGATATTGTATTTGATAAAACAGGTACTTTAACCCAAAATAATGCGAGTAGTATTCGATTCGAAGGTGAAGAATTGTCAAGACAATTAAAAAATGCAATTCATGCTTTATGCAGGCATTCTGCACATCCATTAAGTAAACAAATCACTGCCTATTTGAAGCGTGATGAAAAAGTAAAAATTGATAATTTTAAAGAGTTGGCAGGTAAAGGAATTCAAGGAGTTATTGAAGGAGACTTGATAAAGGTAGGTGCAGCGAATTGGTTAGGAATTCAAACGAAAGACTATACTACAAGGGTATATGTAACGGTAAATGAAATCATGGTTGGCAGTTTTGTATTCGAAAATCAATACAGAACGGGTATGACGAAGTTAATGAAGGAATTGCAAGAACATGAATTCAATATTCATGTTCTTTCAGGTGATAATGACAGTGAAGAAGAGAATTTGAAAGCTTTCATGCCTGAAAAAACCCATTATTTATTCAATCAAAGTCCGGCTGATAAGCTTAATTACATTGCCAAACTCCAAAAAAATGGTGCCAATGTGATGATGTTGGGTGATGGACTTAATGATGCTGGTGCTTTAAAGCAAGCTGATTTTGGAATTAGTGTTGTAGATGATGTATATGCTTTTTCTCCAGCTTCTGATGGCATTTTAAAAGGGAGTAAGTTAAAGTATTTAATGGATTATGTGAAGTTTTCAATCAAGGGAAAACAAATTGTGA
>CBDUKB010000199.1:0-5834 GCA_965367695.1 uncultured Putridiphycobacter sp. | reverse complement strand
TTGCATAAAATCAGGAAAATGTTTAGTTAACTCAGCCTGCAGGGTTAACATTCGATTAGGAATGTAGTTTATAATATGCAATGTTATGGTTGTACTATCCCCAATACTTCCATTTTTGTTATAATTGGTTTTAATAAGACCATTAAGTTTAAAATCAATAACTGCCATTGCTGTTGCCCAACTTTCCCATCCAGTTTCAGTAGTATATGCATTCCAAACCGAATCCAAAGAGACATTGACTGTAAAAGTTTGTGTTAATGTCATATTGTTAGCATGGGTAGAGTCGACAATAGAAACAACACGGGAAGGAATGATTGCTTTTTGAGCAATTAAAATGCTGGGAAAACTCAGTAATAGCAATAATAATATTTTCATAATTTAAATTTAATGATTTCTAGCGAATAAACTAAATTTCTCAAGTTAGCGCGCGTTTGGTTCATACAATTTATGTTTTTTTTATTGACATAATTATTTATCAACTTAAAAAAAGTTAGTCACCTATTCAGCAGGGAATAAGATTACATTTTTATAGGATGGTTTTTTCCTACTGTGACAATTGTTACATTGAAGATTTTGCGCTATATCTAAATTGTGCATTCACATAATAATATACAAAAATGGTTATTAAGCAAAAAGATTTTGAAACCAATTTCACAGGATGGGCTTTTATCGTAGCGGCAGTGCTTATTTGGGTTGGTTGGTTCCTTTCACCTCATCACATAGAAGAGTATATTGTAGCTTCTGATTTTGAAGCCATAGGTGAAAATGTTTGGACCTATATTTGGATGTATCGTATTCACATTTTTGGATGGGTTGCAATGGCAGTAGCTATGTTTGCACTGGTGTCCATTTTGTCAAAAAGGCCTTATCGTGTGGTGGTATTGCCAGGTGCCGGTATGCTAATTGTTGGCACTTTCACAATTGCCATTGCCCATGCTTTCTATTACAATTTTGGTGCTTGGGGAGTTGGTCAAACAATGGGGAAAACGGCAGTAGAAATTCAAGAATTTATGAGTGATATTCTGTCAACAAACCAATATGTAACTTGTTTTACCCGATTTGGTCGTGTATTTTCTGGTGTTGGTTTTGTACTATTAGGTGCTGCATTCATTAAATGGAGTATGGTTCCAAAATGGTTAGGATGGTTCACTGTATTACTTGGATTAACAGCTATGGTTATCATTATGGGAATACCTGAAAATTACGAAATATACAAACCTGTATATCACATAAAAGTAATATGGTTGATAGCAATGGGTGTAGTATTGCTTAAAAATGGTGTAAGTTTACCAAAAGCAGAAGGATAAATTGCTTAAAATGTTTTGAAGGAAAACTTAATCACAATTAACTAAAAGCGCGCTCTAATTAAATTTCAAATTCAGATAATAAGGCAAATTCATGCCCATTGGCTTTTTGAGAAATAATAGCTTTTTCAAGCTTTCTTAAACTGAATAATGTCATGGCCTTTGGATGCGCAATAAATACTAAGTGCTTATGTTTTTTTTGTGTTGCTTTCCTTACCATTGCATTCACTTTGGTAATAAAATACCCTTCTGTATTTGCAGCCAATAATTTTCCTTTAGTCAGCATTTCTTTTCTCATGCCTATAGAAGGAACAGGATATCCATCTCCTAATGACTTATGGTTTTCAGGAAATAATCTTCCCAAAATAAAGAGTTTCCAAAAAAACCATTTTGAAAAAAAGTAGGACCCAATGGGAACTTCGGTAAAGCAGCCACCTTCTTCTTCAATTGTCAAATCACTTTCAAAGTGCCAATGACTTTTATTAGGCACATTGGTAAAATCATAGTAATAAGGTGCAACTACATTTTTACCACCTGGAAACACTGTAGAATCAATTTTCAAACCTGCTTTTTTAAAAGCTTTTGTCATTTTTGAAAAAGGCTGTAAGCACCAACCTCCCGCGCGATAAACTGTCACTGCTTTTTGGGTAATTTCCTTTAAAATACCTTGGTATTCCAAAACAATTTTTTCTATGGCTTCACTTGAAAAATCGCTGAGCTTGTAACGACTTACATCCATGTCCCAATTATCACCGTTAAAGGTACAGTCTTCCCAATGAGGATGGATGTGTAATTGACAATCGTGTCCTTCATCTACCAAAGCCTTTATTTGTGTGACTATTAATTGGTAATCGGCCAATGCTGCAGGGAAGTGCGAAAAGTTTTTTAAGGCTTTGATATAGCCCACATCAATAAAAAAAACCATTTTTACACCTGTACGTTGAGCGATTGCTCTCAATGCTTCAGTAGGTGCTAAAATTGATTTTTGTGCAGAACCCGTCGGATTTCCAAAGTATAATTCGTAATCATATGTAAGGTATAACTTCACCTTATTGATTCATGGCTTCAAACTTCTCAATCAGTTGTGCTGCTGAAAGTCCAATATTTTCAATTCTTGAATTGGCATCATCAGCCAAGTCAGAGTTTGGATATTTTTTTAAAAATTCTTGGTAATAAGTTTTCGCTAAAGTAGTATCTCTAATTTCAAAATCGACATGGTTTGCACGATTGAAGTAAACTGCTTCTAGTCTTGAATAATTAGGATATTTCTCAATAATCTCATCTAAAATATCAACTGCTCTTTTTGGATTGTTAAGACTCAAATACAAATCTGAAGTCCTCAATAAATAATCGGGTGCTGCTTTTGAATTGGGAAAATGACTGGCATAATCTTGAAATAACACCAAGGCTTTTTTCAAATGTTTTGTTGCAGGAATGCCATTACTAATGCTGTCTTCAATGGCATGTAATTGACCTATGAAATCAGTGCTATCAAATGTCCCATCATTTACTTTTTCATTATTTTCACTTGGATTACAAGCCATAAAAATCAAGGCTAAACCAATTGTAATCATTGTTATTTTCTTCATCTTATTTTCTTCTTTTAACTAATGGAAATTTCATTCTATAAGGCACATCAATTTCACCTTTTGATATATTGACTAGTTTCTTTTTTAACATTCTTTTCTTTAACGGAGATAAATGGTCGGTAAACAATATCCCGTCTACATGGTCATATTCGTGTTGAATAATTCTGGCTGCATACCCATCATAAGACTCTTCATGATATTCCCAATTTTCATCAAAATAAGAAATTTTAATATTGGGTTTTCTAAAAACATCTTCTCTTATTTTTGGAATGCTCAAACACCCTTCAGCAAATGCCCATTCTTCACCACTTTCTTCTTCAATAATTGGATTGATGAAAATTTTCTTAAACCCATCTAAGCCTTCTGCCATTGGATCGGGTTCTTCTCCCTCTTCCACTTCTGCAAAAGGAGAAGCATCTACAATAAATAAGCGGATTGATTTATTAATTTGAGGTGCAGCCAATCCTACACCGCTTGCTTCGTACATGGTTTCAAACATATTTGCAATTAAAACATCCAAGTTTTTATAATCCTTTTCTATTTCTTCTGCTTCTTTTTTTAATATGGCATCACCATATGCTACAATTGGTAAAATCATTCAAATTAATTTTTTACAAAAATAATTGATTTCCTAGAATAAGATGAGATTGTATGCTTAAAAGTCCTAAATTTTTACTGAATGGTTGTTAATTGAAATGGAAAAGTAACATATCTCACTTTAAAGCTGCTATATCTTTGTATTTTTGCAGCATGAAAAAATTTTTTAAGTCTAATTGGTCGACCTTTTTAATGTTATCACTTACCATTGGATTACTGCCTTTTAATCCACCACATATTTGGGATAAATTAAAATGGATTGCAGGTGGAAATGCTTTTTCTGGTCCTGATGCTATGAAAGGACTTGATTATTTTGATGTCTTGATGCACGGAACACCGTGGGTGTTATTATTACTTTCAGGAATATTTTATGCGAGTGACTTATTTAAAACAAAGTCTCCACAAAAATAGCATGAATTGCAGGCAGAGGTTTTGCTGAATAAATATGTATGCTTCGCTTGCCTACTTTAAATACACTGTCATAATACCAACCTTTAAACACTACTTTCTCTAAAGTAACTTCAATTTCAATCGACTTTTCTGTGCTAGGTGATAATGTATATTGATGGGGTCGAAAATGCAGATTTCTACCTTCATGGTATACGGTGTTAATCACCCCAAAAAAACCTGCTTCCAATTTATTGCTAGGCGCATTATAAAAATTTGTAGGCGTATCGGTTCTCACAATTTTCCCACCTTTTATAAACATTACTTTTTCTCCCCAACGCATGGTTTCCTCTCCATTGTGAGATACCATGATTAAGGTAATGTTGTACTTTTTTAAATATGCATCTATATAATTTTCAATTTTATTTCTCAGGTTAAAATCCAATTGATTAAAGGGTTCATCTAACAATAATAAATCTGGTTCATCTGCCAAAGCCCTTGCAATGGCCAAACGTTGCTTTTGCCCCCCTGAAAGGGTATTAGCCAAGCGCTCACCATATTTTTCCAGTCCGGTTAATTTCAATAATTCAGTAATTCTTGCATCCTTGTATGCTTGGTCGAAAGCCAATAACCTTAAGCGAATATTTTCGGTTACTGTATGAAAATCATCTAATTCAAAATCTTGATTCACCAACTTTATTCGCTCGTGGCCAGGGACTAAATTAGCCGCTGGTCCTTTTACTTTTTCTCCATCAAATAGTATGTTTCCCGACATTGGTTGATGTAAACCAGCAATTGTTTTTAACAGTGTTGTTTTGCCACAGCCACTTTGTCCCACTATCACCAATCGTGCTCCTTTATGGAGTGTGAAATTGATGTTTTGGAGAACACTTTTTTGGTCGAAACCAACTTTTAATTTTTCGACAACTAACATTAAAACCCAGATATAATGATGGTACAAGATTTATTAAAAGGGGCTGGGTTACGATAGCTTGGATGCTGAATATTGACAATCATGTGTTTTCCGTCAGGGGTAAAAACAACACCGGTAGTTTCTGCATTTTTTGGCGCAATGGCAAAGCGCATCAAATCATCAACACTTGGATTATTTATAGACATGTCTAAAAAATACAATTCATTTTGGTAATGTTTTGCATTCGGACCAGATCGTCCACGGTCAAAACCAATCATATCTTCACTCAACACTAAATATGTACGCCCAGCAATGCTAACACTTGTGTTACAATCAGGACTAGAAAACACGCCTATTCCATCTTTCATCACCCCACCTTCCAAATAGACTGACATTTTATTGGTAGCTGGATCAAATTCTAAAATCCTTCCGTAAGGGTCATCAAAATCTTCTCCTGAAACACCTTTCCTTAAAAAGGCCTTTGCATAATTCGAAAATTGCCCTCCCTTTGCATGTGATTGGGTTAAATTATAGTGATCTTCCCCTGTTTCGCAAATGTATAATTTGCCATTAATCGCTTCAATCCACTCGTGACGAATAAACATAGTGGCTCCCATTTTTAATGCCACATTGCTCGCGTCTAACCAAGCTGCTGTATCTTTTGGAATGGGTAACCACTTTCCTGTTTCACCATCCTCTGATTGCTGATAGGCGAATAAAGTACCCTTGTTATAATCGAAAGGTGTGTCAGCTTCGAATTTAAAGAAAATGCCAGGGTTCATATCATCTGTCAAATAAACCGTTTTTCCATCTTTGGTACACAAAGCATCTTCGTGGACAAATTTGCCCATTTGATAGTGCTTTTTGAGTACTTTTTTAGTTTTTGGGTCAACTTCAACTATGAATCCCATATTTTGATAGGCTGGCCGACCATTTACCCAAGCGGTATCTCTTAATCCTTTACCCTCCATGTATAAATAGTTGGTGTTGTGACTCCAAGATTCTTCACATGTAAAAATAGTGCCATTGGGTGTTAAACTACCA
>CBDUKB010000198.1:0-5852 GCA_965367695.1 uncultured Putridiphycobacter sp. | reverse complement strand
TTGTTATAATCTTCGCGTATAAAATAGGTCTGTATGGTATCACCTAATTTTAATGCTTTTGGAAGAATTTTATCAGTAAATTCAGGCAAAGAAACCGCACTAAAGCCTAATAAACCTGTGCCGATAATTCCCGATTGAACAATAAATTTTCTTCTTTCCATGGCCATTTAGATGGGATAAATTTACAATTAATTTGGTGATTGCATCCTAGAACGTGGAATTGACAAATAAATTGAACCTTTTTTACATAAAATTGTATGCAAGTTAAATTACCCCTATGAAAACTTTGATTCCAATTAGCCTCTTATTTATTTTTTCGTTGAGTATCCAGACTGCTTATAGTAAAAGTGCCGATAGCCTCGTTTTTAAAAATGAACACTATGCGGTTTATCAAAATAAATTGAATGAAAAATTCGCAATTTATGACAAGCAAAACAGCTTACAATTTGATAAAGTAAAACACGTCAGCTTATTGTATCCCAACCTTCAAATAATTACGGCTCAAAACGAATTGCTTTATTTAACTGAAACATTGGAACAAGTTGCAGTTTTAACCCCTCCTTTTATTGGGGTTTGTGGCACAGTGCCACACTATGAACTTCAAATTGAAAAATCAAAAACAGGCTTTAATATTTTAGAAGATGAAACTTTCTATGATAATTTGAATGAACCAGCCGTAATCAAGGCTTCCATTGATTTTTCAATGGCAGATGATGCTTTTTTTATTTCCAAAACAAAATCATTTATGTTTACGGCCAATTATGGTTATAACCAAATGTGGGCGCCCGATCCGAGAACGGTAATTTACCAAAAGAACGCCTTGTTTTATATATGGGGTGACCCAACAAAAACGGCTTATGATGCCATTGAATACAAAGACGGTAAACTACTGGTTCAAAAAAATGGTTTGGTAGGTATTTATGGTTATACAGCTGCCATTTTTAAATCGATTGATGCTTTTAGTTACGACTTAGCAATGGTGACCCTGCCAAATGGTAAAAAAGGATTTGTGAATGTAAAGGGATTTGTTTTTACTAAATAGCCACAACAATACTCACCGCATTACCACCAAAACCAACTGCATTCACCATGATGTTTTTTAGTTTGCTTGGTTGCTTTTTATTTTTGTAAAATGGAGATTCAATGAATTGCTCGTTTTTTAGCATTAAAATGGCCATTTCTATACTCAAACCCCCACTTGCTCCTAAACTATGACCAATTTTCCATTTGTTGCTGGTTATTGCAGGATGATTTTCACCAAACACTTTTACTATGGCATTTAATTCCGACTGGTCGCCTTTAATGGTTCCAGGTGCATGCATCACTATGGCATCAATTTCTTGCTCATCCATGCTTTTCAAGGCCATTTTCATTGATTTTTGAAAACAAATTGCGTTTTTACTAATGTCGGCACCGTGTTTTATTTTTTCAGTGGCAAAGCCAACACTTATAATTTGTGCTTCATGAGCTTGCTTATTATTTGGGGACAGACAAAAAACAACACTTCCTTCTCCCAACACCATGGTATTGGATTTTTTATCAAAATTTAAAGACTCACAAGGGTAAGCTTCTTTGTCTTTGTTTGAGTAAATTTTTAAGGCTTCCATTTGTGCAATGGTAAAAGGCGTATTTGCTGCTTCACTAGCCCCCACAATAAACTGATTGCTCATCCCAGCATTCAACCAAGCAATCCCATTTAACAAGGCATGCATAGCAGTTGAACAAGTAATAGAATGGCTCAATGTGGGTCCTTCTACACTTAAATCATGTGCCAACCAGGTAGCAATATTACCAAGGGTTGTACTGGGTGAAGTAAGGGGAGAAATTTTATTTTCTTGGGTAAACAAAGCGTGATTTTCTTCAAACAATTCTGTGGCCCCTCTCGAAGAGCCCATGTTGATACCTGTTTGACTCAGGTCTGTCCAATTTGCTTGTTCCAAGGCATTTCTACCCGCCAACATACCCATTAATACTGTTTTGTCAAGGGCCTGGTATTTTTTATCACTCTTTTTTAAGGCTGACAAAATCCCTTCAGTATCCTTCGATAAATTTGCACTTAAAAAAGGTTGAGGAGAAATTAAACTGCTTGGATTCAAATAACTTTTCCACACTTCTTTTTGGGTATTTCCCAAAGGAGAAATACTTGCAAAGCTGACGATATTAATGGGTTCTTTAAGCATTTTAAAGGGGCAAAGATACCATTTTCAAAAAGCAATTTTAAAATAAAAAATGAATAAATTTTTAAGGGTCAACCAACCTTTACTTTTATTTAGGCGTTTAAATAAAAAACAATGAAAATAATGAAAACAATCAAAGTATATAGAGACAAACCTTGCTCAACAGACGCCTGTTGTCGCGACCAATTGTACTTGCTTTGAATTTTCAAAAACAATATACTTACCATGGTCCGACAAAATTTGTCGGACTTTTTTTTGCCCAAAATTTTAATTACCCAAAATATGAAAACACTTTTTACCGCATACTTTAACACTTTCAAAGGCCTCTCACGGGAGGTTTGGTGGTTAGCACTCATCACCCTCATTAACCGAGCAGGGACTATGGTTATCCCATTTTTATCAATTTATTTGACAGATGATTTACATTTTACTTTACAAAACGTAGGATGGATCATGTCCGTTTTTGGTGCTGGGTCAGTGCTGGGTTCATGGATTGGCGGCAAGCTAACCGACCAAATTGGTTACTATAAAGTAATGGTATTTTCATTGTTTGGCTCTGCCTTTCTTTTTGTGGGCTTACAATACCTCAGCGACTTTTATACTTTTTCTTTGGGCATATTTGTGCTCATGTCAGTGGCCGATATGTTTCGTCCAGCTATGTTTGTAGCATTAAACGCTTATAGTTTACCCAAAAATAAAACCCGTTCACTTACCCTCATCCGACTGGCCATTAACCTTGGTTTTTCTGCCGGACCTGCTGTGGGTGGTTTAATTATTTTAAAATTGAGTTATGCGGGCCTTTTTTGGGTTGATGGCATTACCTGTGTTGCAGCCGGTCTTTTATTAGTTTGGGCACTACAACCTAAAAAAGCCCGGGTGTATGAAAGTGAAATAGTGCGCAACCCTGTTTCGGCATATTCCGACCGTACCTTCTTGTATTTTTTACTTGGGCTGTTTATTATGGGGGTGGTGTTTTTACAATGTTTCTCCACCATTCCCTTGTATTACAAAAATGGATTCAACTTAACAGAGTTTCAAATAGGTTTATTAATGGGCTTAAATGGGGTGTTAATCTTTGTTTTTGAAATGCCTTTGATCAAGTATTTAGAAGATTCAAAATTCAACAAAAAAACACTCATCACATGGGGTGCCTTGTTAATAGCCGTGAGTTATGTTATTTTAAACTTTAGCGATTGGACCGGAATTTTAATCATCAACATGGTTTTAATCACCCTTGGTGAAATGATATTATTTCCCTTTTCAAACGCCTTTGCTTTAGAACGCTCTAAAAAAGGTAAGCAAGGTCAATTTATGGCCATGTACAGTATTGCCTTCTCTTTTGCCCATATTTTTGGTCACAATTTAGGCATGCAAAGTATTGAATACAGTAGTTTTGCCAGTACTTGGTACTTAATGACCTTTTTAGGTATTATTGGCACCCTCATTTTATGGAATTTGAAAGTGAAGAAAGGTAAGGTTAATGCTTAGTAAGTTTTGCTGAATCAGTGTTTGGGTATGTAATTAATTGCCGATTGGTATATTGTTGCATAATCCTCAGGTGTAGACTTGGCTGAAAGCATTAAAAAAATTAAGGTTTATTAATAATTAAAATAGTGAACATCTACCTCCCTTTAACTATTTTTGGTAAACATCAAACAATAAAGAAATGGACATACTAAAAGAAGCAACAGCATTTGAAAAAGCAAAAATGAGCCACATGTCAACAAGTGACAGAATAATGGGTTCAAAAGAAGCAAAACGCCTAGTTTTAGCAATTAATGAAATTTACAAAAAAACAAAGTCTCCCAAATTAATGGACCTCATGAAACGCATAACCGCAAAAAAAAAGAAAATTGAATTGAGGTTATACGGCAGACCTGATTTTGGAATTTAATCAGTATTAGCTATTATTTTTATAAAGGAGTGGAAAGTTTATATTCACTCCTTTTTTTATTGTTGGTACCAAACATTAGGTTCATGATTAGGAAAAATTGAACACTCATTTTGGAAAGCATGCCATCTCACCTTTAGTACTCAAATCAGCCATGCTAATCACAATTCGAAGGATAATTCAAATAGAAAAAATAACTTTGCATTTTAATTACAAGCGCATTGAAGCATGAATTTAACGATTGAAAACATACTCTTAATTGGTTCCATACTCCTTTTTCTAAGCATCATTGTCGGAAAAACATCTTATAAATTTGGGGTACCTACCTTGTTGCTTTTCTTGGCCATTGGTATGTTGGCTGGTTCTGATGGTATTGGCGGTATCAATTTCAACAACCCACACCTTGCCCAATTCATTGGTATTGTTTCTCTAAATTTTATCTTGTTTTCGGGTGGTCTTGATACCAACTGGGATGAAGTAAAACCCATTCTGAAAGAAGGAATTGTTTTATCCACCTTGGGTGTATTGCTCACCGCCCTCACTCTTGGAACTTTTGTTTGGTATGTGACCGATTTTACCATTTACGAAAGTATGTTGTTGGGTTCTATCGTTTCTTCCACGGATGCCGCTGCTGTATTTTCCATATTACGGTCAAAAAGTTTGGCTTTAAAAACCAATTTGCGTCCTACTTTAGAATTAGAAAGTGGTAGTAACGACCCCATGGCCTATGTACTGACCATAGCCTTTTTAACCTTGGTCATTAACCAAGACCAAAGCGTTTTATCCATCATTCCCCTTTTTCTACAACAAATGATTGTAGGCGGACTGGCTGGATTTGGGTTCGGTAAGCTGAGCAAAATTATCATCAACAGAATCAAACTCGACTTTGAAGGGCTCTATCCTGTATTGGTCATTGCCTTGATGTTTCTTACCTTTTCGGCCACCAACTTTATTGGGGGAAACGGCTTTTTGGCCATTTATATCTGCGCCGTTTATTTAGGTAATCAAGACCTGATTCATAAAAAAACAATTTTAAAAATGTATGATGGTTTGGCTTGGCTCATGCAAATTGTGCTCTTCCTTACCTTGGGATTATTGGTTTTCCCAACTCAAATCATCCCTTATTTTGGCATTGGTATCCTCATTTCTTTGTTTTTAATCCTTATCGCTCGTCCCCTGAGTATTTTCATCTCTTTGATGTTTTTTAAAATGAAACTCAAGCGCCGCTTTTATATTTCTTGGGTGGGCTTAAGGGGTGCGGTCCCTATTGTGTTTGCCACTTATCCCCTTTTAGCAGGTATCGAAAAAGCCAATATGATATTTAATATTGTATTTTTTATTTCTGTAACCTCTGTGCTTATCCAAGGAACCACCTTATCAATAGTTGCAAAATGGCTCAAAGTAGCCATACCCGAAAAGGCCAAAAAAATTACCCAAATCGACAAGTTTATTTTAGAATTGCCCAAATCAACCTTACAAGAATTTGAAATATTAAACGATTATTACGCCGTAGACAAAAGAATTGTTGATTTAAATTTTCCCAAATCATCCTTCATCATCATGATCAAAAGAAAGGGCGAATTTATCCGTCCCGGCGGTTCCACCGAACTCGCCGCAAATGATATACTCATGGTCCTCGCCGACCGACAAGAAGACTTTGTGAAAGTAGAAGAATGCTTGGCGAAGAATGTGAAGGAGGAGGTTGTTTAGGTTGGGGGGTGTTAAAATGGTTTTTGAGAAAGTGTTTATGTAGAAATTTTGGTTTAGTACGTAAATTAATTACG
>CBDUKB010000197.1:0-5855 GCA_965367695.1 uncultured Putridiphycobacter sp. | reverse complement strand
AGGGCGCAAATTGCCAACCGCAATAATGCCGATCTTTTTATTTGTATTCATGCAAATTCTGCGGCTTCTAATGCCAGTGGTGCAGAGACATTTGTATTGGGTTTAAATCGTACTGAATCTCAAGAAAAAGTGGCTGAAAGAGAAAACTCGGCCATTCATTTAGAAGAGGATGGAGGAGAAAAATATAAGGATTTTGATTTATCAGTTGATGCCATTATTGCAAGACAATTACAATTGAGTGCTTTTTTAAATCACAGTATTGTGTTTGCTGCTAAAATTCAAAGTGAAATGGAAAAAATAGGCAGGGTAAACCGGGGGGTAAAACAAGCTGGATTTTTAGTTTTGTATAAAACAACCATGCCAAGTGTATTGATTGAAACAGGTTTTTTAACCAATAGAGATGAAGAAAAATTTTTATTAGACACCGCGAATCAGTCATTAATGGCAAATTCTTTTTTTACGGCATTTACAAAGTATAAAGCTTATTACGAAGTAGGTTATCAGGTAGACCCGATTCCGGCTAAAGAAATTGAAAATGTGGGACCCCACCCTGGTGTATTGATTACAAATTTCGGAATCAAGAAAGAAAACATTAAAAAAGATGATATTATTTTTAAGGTTCAGATTGAAACCAATGCAGAGTCGCAAGATTTAAATCAATCAAAATATAAACAAATGCCTGTCTCGGAATATTTTGACAATGGCTTTTATAAATGTACTGTTGGTAACTTTAAATCCTTTGAGCAAGCCAATGAATTAAAAAAATTACTCAGGGAAGATGGATTTGAAAATGCTTTTATTGTGGCATTTCAGAACAAAGAACGAATTAATTTGGAAAAAGCTATTAAATTTGCTGAAAAAGAATAAGTATGAAGATATCGAAAGAA
Organism: uncultured Putridiphycobacter sp.; assembly: GCA_965367695.1. GTDB lineage: Bacteria > Bacteroidota > Bacteroidia > Flavobacteriales_D > Crocinitomicaceae > Putridiphycobacter. Next base: position 4,968 of record CBDUKB010000197.1, on the reverse strand, counting down.
TTTAAAGTTGGTATGCTTGTCGTGTTAGGAATCCTATTGTTGTATTCAGGCGTCAACTTTTTAAAAGGAAATTCAATTTTCGAGAATGATCGAGAATTTTATGCCTTATTCGATAATTCGAATGGAATTGCGGTTTCTAATGAAGTGCAGTTGAGTGGTTTAAAAATAGGTTCTGTTAAAAAAATAGAACATCACCCTAACAACCCCCTTAAAATTTTGGTAACCTTTTCTATTGTGGATGATAAAATAGCCATTCCTTCTCAATCACAAATAGGAATGATAAGTTCTGATTTATTAGGGACTAAAGCATTGGAACTGGTGCTTAATATGCAAGCAAATGCAAATCCAACTTACCTAAAAAGTGGTGATACCTTACAATCTTTTGTTGAGATGGATATTGCTGAGCAAATTAACAAAGAATTATTACCTTTAAAAAGAAAAACAGAACAGTTAATCGGATCAGTTGAAGGAATTATTATTTCTATCAATTCATTTTGGGATACTTCAGCTGCTTATACAATTGATGAGAGTTTGTATGAGTTCAGAGAAGGGATTTCAAAATTTGGTGATTTAGCAAATAGTTTAACCGTTATGATTAACAGTGAAATGGCTGTGATTGACCGTGTATTGGTGAATGTCGACAGTATTTCAGGTAATTTGGCAAGCAAGTCGGCTTCAATTGGTAAAACAATCGATAATGTGGAAAACATTTCGAGTACCTTGGCAGATACTGATATCAAAGCTGTTGTTGAGGATACCCGAAAAACCCTGCTGGAGCTCAACGCGGTTTTAGCAATGGTAAATCGAGGCGAAGGAACTATAGGTGCTTTATTGCACACCGATAGTCTGCATACGGAATTAATGGAGACGAATCAATCCATCCAAAACTTATTGGATGATATGGAGGCGAATCCAAACAAATATGTTCATTTTTCATTATTTGGACGAAAAGTAAAAGAATAATTAAACTATTGAATTCATGGTGAGTAACATAATATTTTTACTATTAACGATAGGTGCAGGAACGTTTTTTGCGCTGAACATTCGAAAAATTATACAAAATATTAAATTAGGGAAATCGGTCAACCGTTCCGACCAAAAAAGCTTGCGTTGGAAAACAATGGCAAAGGTTGCAATGGGACAATCGAAAATGACAAGAAAACCAATTGCAGGATTATTTCATATATTTATCTACTTGGCATTCGTCATTACTCAAATAGAATTAATTGAAATATTAGTAGATGGAGTTTTTGGAACCCACAGATTTTTTCAACCATCATTAGGAGGATTGTATGTATTGAGTATCAGTATTATTGAAATCTTATCTTTATTAGCTTTGCTTGCCACCTTTGTGTTTTTATCTCGTAGAAACCTTTTGAAAATTCCACGTTTCCACATGTCAGAAATGACAGGCTGGCCAAAACTTGATGGTAACATCATATTATACATGGAATTGGTGTTGGTGCTTTGTATTTTTACCATGAATGGCACCGACGAAGTATTATTTGCTCGTGGCGAAAGTCATTTAGCAGGAGCCGGCAGTTTAGGTTTTGCAATTAGTAGTTGGTTTGGACCAATGATCTTCGGCGGAATGGAATCAAGTACTTTACACATTTTAGAAAGAGTAGGTTGGTGGGGACATATTATCATGGTATTCTCATTTTTAAATTACTTGCCATTTTCTAAGCACTTACATATTTTATGGGCTTTCCCAAATACATTTTTCTCTAAATTAAAACCAATGGGGCAAATGAGTAATATGGAAGCGGTGACCAATGAAGTAAAGTTGATGTTAGATCCGACTGCCGATCCATTTGCTGCTCCAGCTCCTGCTGAAGGTGCAGTACCACAAAAGTTTGGTGCCAAAGATGTAAGCGACTTGTCATGGGTAAACATCATGAATGCTTATACCTGTACAGAATGTGGACGCTGTTCAGAAGCCTGTCCAGCCAACACCACAGGTAAATTATTATCTCCAAGAAAAATAATGATGGATGTACGTGATCGTGCAGAAGAATTAGGCGAAGGAATTAGAAAAAATGGACCAGATTATCAGGATGGAAAATCCTTATTAGGAGACTATATAACCGAAGAAGAATTATGGGCTTGTACAAGTTGTAATGCTTGTGTTCAAGAATGCCCAGTATTAATTGATCCCTTGGAGATTATCATGGATTTAAGAAGGTATTTGGTAATGGAGGAATCAAAAATGCCTTCAGAATTGGCTACCATGAATACGAATATTGAAAATAATCAAGCTCCATGGCAATTTTCACCCACAGATCGTTTAAATTGGAAAGATGAAGCATGATAAAAAATTGAAGGAAGTTAAAGTTGATGGAGAGTCTATTTCACCAATTTTACCCGCAGACATTAAGAATTACTTAATTGATATTGATGGAACTATTTGCGACGATATTCCAAACGAAGAGCCAGAAAGAATGGCAACAGCAAAGGTTTATCCTGATGCTTTGAAAACATTAAATAAATGGTATGATGAAGGACATATCATTACTTTTTTTACTTCGAGATTAGAATCGCATAGAACAGTAACCGAGACTTGGTTAAAAAAACACGGCTTTAAATACCATGGCATGGTGATGGGGAAACCAAGAGGAGGAAATTATCACTGGGTGGACAACCATATTGTGCGTGCCACCCGATACGAAGGAAAATTTACAGAATTGATTGATACGAATGCGACCATTCAAACATTTAAAAAATAATTAGAGATGAGTAATATTAAAGTACCTACCATGGCAGAAATGATGGCTGCTGGAGAAAAACCTGATGTGTTATTTTGGGTTGGTTGTGCAGGTAGTTTTGACGATAGGGCCAAAAAAATAACCAAAGCGTTTGTAAAATTACTCAATCATTGTAATGTTAAATTTGCTGTTTTAGGCACCGAAGAATCATGTACTGGTGACCCAGCAAAACGAGCTGGAAATGAGTTTCTTTTTCAGATGCAAGCCATGATGAATATTCAGGTATTAGATGGGTATGAAATAAATAAAATTGTAACCGCTTGTCCGCATTGCTTTAATACTTTAAAAAACGAATACCCAGAATTGGGAGGTAACTACGAAGTAGTGCACCATACACAATTGTTGGAACAATTGTTTAAGGACGGTATTCTAAAAGTAGAAGGTGGTTCATTTAAAGGAAAGAAAATTACTTTTCACGACCCTTGCTATCTAGGGAGGGGAAATGGAGAGTACGAAGCACCAAGAATGGTATTAGAAAAACTTGATGCGGAACTGGTAGAAATGAAACGTTGTAAGTCAAAAGGCTTGTGTTGTGGAGCTGGTGGTGCACAAATGTTTAAAGAGGCTGAAAAAGGCAACAAGGAAATAAATGTAGAACGGACTGGAGACGCTTTAGAGACCAAGCCTGATTTTATTGCTACTGGATGTCCTTTTTGTAATACCATGATGACAGACGGCGTGAAAAGCTTTAACAAAGAAGAAGAAGTAGAGGTGATGGACATTGCTGAAATGATTGCCAATGCAGCTGATTTGTAGATAGCTATTTACCCATAAAATTAATACAAAAAATTTCTAGTCCTGAGTTTAATGCGCAGGATTTTTTTTGAAAATACTTTTTATAATACGATAGGTTGGCAAGGTAAAAATCAAGAAAAAAGACCACTGAGTATCTTTATAATGTAGTACGTTTCTCCTGTATTTAATTAAATGTTTTTCAAAACAAAACGCTGACAATGTAATTGTTACATCTTGTTGTTAAAAAAGAATTACTCAATAATAATTTTTTGGTGTTGCACAATATCAAAGTAAACAATTGATATTAGATATGTTCCGGTAGGCAATGTTTTAAATGGTGACAATTGAATATCACTTGCTTTGGATTTTCCATCAATTAAATGGGTGTGTAAAGTTTGTCCCAGTAGGTTAGAGATGCTGATTTGAAGATCGATTCCTACCATTGTTTCTGGTAATAAAATATGAATTGGACTTCCTTTTGAAACAGGGTTAGGGTAGAGGGTGAAATCATTTTTCACTTCTCGTTTTACAGTTACTATTTGGGAATATGAAAAGACACCATCCATATCTGTTTGCTTTAATCGATAGTACGATAATCCTACATAAGGACTTTTATCAATTCCAATATAATTAATTGAGACTACGCTGTTGTCTGCACCTTTTGTGGTGAAAACACTTTCCCAATTTGTGCCTGATTTACTTCGTTCTACTGTGAAATAATCGTTATTTGTTTCTGAAGCTGTGGTCCAAAATATATCCACTACATTATTATTTGAAACAGCTGTAAATGACAATAATTCAATTGGCAAGGGGTTATTAGAATTGGTTGAAGCAAGGGTAAAAGGCATGTTGGCAATATAAGCAGAAGATACTACTAGAGGAGTTTGAACTGTGCCACTTGCTAATGTTCCACCAACAGTTCCACTGTGGTCTTTCCAGGTTGTGCCATCCCATCTTGCCACTATAAGTGACGATAAATCAGTCACACCACAACTGTTTGCATCATAATTTAAAGTAACTTGAACATCTGATGCACCGACTGTTCTGTCGAGTGTCCAATACTCACAACTACTAATGTGGTCAATTGATAAATCTTTACTCGCCTGATCGTAAGTTGGGTGTGGATCTACTTCAAAATATCTTGCTGTAAATTCATCTGTAGCACTTCCTGGAGCAGTAATTGATAATTGTTGCAATTGTCCATCATCACCTATTGGAAAATCGAATTGATCATTTCCAATTTTCTTTACGGGGCCATCTACAAAACTGTCGTCAGATTCTGTTAAAGCATCACTGCCATCATCAATCACTAATAAATTGGTTGCTGTGGAAGCAATAATTCCATCCGTAAAAGTGATATCACCATGAACTGTTGCCAAACCTTCCATGGTCAATTGTGGTATCGTTCCAAATGTGTTGTTAATGACTACATTTTCTCCATAAATGCTTCCGTTTAATCCTAAAATCC
>CBDUKB010000196.1:0-5858 GCA_965367695.1 uncultured Putridiphycobacter sp. | reverse complement strand
TCTTATCGGTTTCAAATATGGATTGGTAAAAGTTTTACATATTCCTTCTATATTGGCCACCTACTTCAAATAAAGCATTGGTAATTTGACCCAATGAACAATATTTGGTCGCCTCCATTAAGTATTCAAAAATATTCTCATTTTGAATGGCTGCATGTTGAATTTTCTCTAAGTGAGCATCTAACTTCTCTCCATTTGTTTTCACTAAATTTTTCAACATTTCCAATTGGTATTGCTTCTCCTCTTCCGTCGCTCTAATTACCTCAGCTGGAACAATTGTTGGAGAACCATTTTTACTCAAAAATGTATTCACCCCAATAATCGGAAATTCTCCATTGTGTTTTAAGGTTTCGTAATACAAACTCTCTTCTTGAATTTTTGAACGTTGGTACATGGTCTCCATAGCACCTAACACACCCCCTCTTTCGGTAATTCTGTCAAATTCTAACAATACAGCTTCTTCCACCAAATCTGTTAACTCTTCAATAATAAAAGAACCTTGAATTGGGTTTTCGTTTTTCGTCAATCCCAATTCCTTATTAATAATTAGCTGAATAGCCATGGCACGTCTTACTGATTCTTCAGTTGGTGTGGTAATGGCTTCGTCGTAAGCATTTGTATGTAAAGAATTACAGTTATCGTAAATTGCGTACAAGGCTTGCAAAGTTGTTCGAATATCGTTGAAATCAATTTCTTGGGCATGCAATGAACGACCAGAAGTTTGAATGTGATACTTTAACATTTGTGCCCTTGGGTTCGCTTTGTATTTCAGCTTCAAAGCTTTTGCCCATATTTTTCTTGCCACACGACCGATTACTGCGTATTCAGGGTCAATTCCATTCGAGAAAAAGAAGGATAAATTCGGCCCGAAAGCATTAATATCCATCCCCCTACTCAAGTAATATTCTACATAAGTAAAACCATTCGCCAACGTCAATGCCAATTGTGTAATTGGGTTGGCACCCGCTTCTGCAATATGATAACCCGAAATGGATACTGAATAAAAGTTTCTAACACCATTGTCAATAAAATATTCCTGTACGTCTCCCATCAATCGCAAAGCGAATTCTGTTGAGAAAATACAAGTGTTTTGTGCTTGGTCTTCTTTTAAGATATCTGCCTGTACTGTCCCCCTTACTTGGGCCAAGGTTTCAACTTTAATTTTTGCATAAACATCAGCAGGCAATACTTCATCTCCTGTTACGCCCAATAACATTAATCCTAGTCCGTTATTCCCTTCTGGCAATGCTCCTTGATAAGCTGGTCTTTTCGTTCCTGCTTTTTTATATTTAGCAGCTATTTTAGCTTCTACCTCTTTTTCTAAACCATTTGCTACGATATACTTTTCGCAATTTTGATCAATGGCAGCATTCATGAAGAAACCTAATAACATAGGTGCTGGACCATTAATGGTCATTGAAACGGATGTTAATGGATGCGATAAATCGAATCCAGAATATAATTTCTTGGCATCATCTAAACAGCAGATTGAAACGCCTGAATTTCCTACTTTTCCATAAATATCTGGTCTTGGATCTGGGTCATTTCCATACAAAGTAACAGAATCAAAAGCCGTAGATAACCTTTTAGCTGGCATCCCTTCACTCACATAGTGAAAACGCTTATTGGTTCGCTCTGGTCCACCTTCTCCTGCAAACATTCTTGACGGGTCTTCTCCCTGACGTTTAAAAGGATATAGTCCTGAAGCATAAGGAAATTCTCCCGGTACATTCTCTTGTAAAATCCATTTCAATAAATCGCCCCAAGCAGTGTATTTAGGCAAGGCAATTTTTGGAATTTGTAAATGCGACAATGATGCTGAATGCGTTTCAATTTTAATTTCTTTATCTCTTACTTTAAAGACATACAATGGATCGGCATATTTCTTCACTTTGTCTGACCAGGTTACAATGTGTTCCCAGTTGTAAGGATCAATGTCCATTTTAATTTTGGCAAATTCCTTTAGTAATAAATTTAAAAAGTCTTTTTTATCTGCTGATACTTCAATGTTTTCATCAATACCAATAGCATTGATAGTAATTGATGAATTTGAAATGGTTTCAATAGTTTTATAAATGCCAAATAATTGTTGGGCAATTTGATGTTGGGCAATTACCCAATCATCATACCCTCTATTGTTTTCTGAAATCTCAGATAAATAACGCGTTCTTGATGGTGGAATCACAAATATTTTTTCAGACATTTCGTCTGTTATATCAATTTTTGAAACCAAATCTTTGGCAGCAGTTTTTTCTACTACTTTATCCATAATGGCCTTGTACAAGGTATTCATTCCTGGATCGTTAAATTGAGAGGCAATGGTACCAAAAACCGGTAATTCATCTTGGTTTACGTCCCATAATCCATGGTTACGCATGTATTGTTTTTTCACATCTCTCAATGCATCTAAAGACCCACGTTTATCAAATTTATTAATGGCTACTAAATCTGCAAAATCCAGCATGTCAATTTTTTCCAATTGAGTAGCCGCTCCAAATTCTGGTGTCATCACATACAATGAAACATCTGAATGATCCATAATCTCTGTATCTGACTGACCAATTCCTGAAGTTTCCAAAATGATTAAATCATAATTAGCAGCTTTCAAAATACTCAAAGCCTCCGCTACGTGTTTACTCAATGCTAAATTCGATTGACGAGTAGCCAAAGAACGCATATAAACACGGTCGTTTTTAATGGCATTCATTCTAATTCTATCACCCAATAAGGCACCACCTGTTTTTCTTTTTGAAGGATCGACAGAAACAATAGCAATATTTTTAGTTGGAAAATCAATTAAAAAACGGCGTACTAATTCATCAACCAATGAAGACTTTCCTGCCCCACCTGTTCCAGTAATTCCAAGGATAGGTGTATCCACTTTCTTTGCCATTGCATGCACCTCATCCAATACCTTTTTCGAAGCTTCAGGAAAGTTTTCAGCAGCCGAAATCAATCGTGCAATGGCCGTTACTTTTTTATCTTTTAAATATTTAATTTCATCATTCAATTGATCTCCTACTGGAAAATCAGCTTGTTCTACCAAATCGTTGATCATACCTTGCAAGCCCATTGTTCTGCCATCATCTGGATGGTAAATTCTTGTAATTCCGTAGGCATGCAATTCTTCAATTTCGGTAGGTAAAATAGTACCGCCACCACCAGCAAATATTTTTATATGTGAAGCGCCTTTTTCTTTTAAAAGGTCGTACATATATTTTAAATATTCGGTATGTCCACCTTGATATGATGTCATAGCAATGGCTTGCACATCTTCTTGAATGGCGCAATTCACCACTTCTTCTACACTCCTATCGTGCCCTAAATGAATGACCTCACAACCTGTTGATTGAATGATTCTTCTCATGATATTAATCGCCGCATCATGTCCGTCGAAAAGAGAGGCTGCAGTAACAATTCTTACTTTATATTTAGGTTTATATGGTGTAGTTGCTTCCATGTATTTTTGATTTTGAATGACCACAAATATAATACAATTCCGAGCAAAGTGGAACGGAATTTGGTATAGATTAATAAAGCGTTAAACAATCTTTAAAAATGAAGCTTATGAAAAATTTAGGAATTATTGCCTTATTGATAATTGTAATGAGCAGTTGTGCAAAAACTACCAAAGCTGAATGGATGGTATATGAGGAAACAACTTGTCTTCCGTTTTGGACTGATGAAGACAGTCGCTCCAAGTCGAAAGATAACTTAGAAAAGTTTTTAAAAGCAGAAGGTATCATACCCCTTAAAATAAAAGTAGAAGGAGAAAGAATGATTACTTGTGAAGCGTGTGACTGTGAAACAGGAATTGAATACCAAGTACAAGTTGATGAAAGCCAAGCTGGACTGTTACTTTATTATGGGTTTAAAAGCCGATAACATTAGATTTTAGGCGCTGCGCTTATAGTTTTTAACAAAAAACTATTTACTGATTATTAGTAACTTATAACTATTTTTATATCCTATCTCCTTGCTTGGATTTTGATTCTTCAATATTAGTGGGTGCTCTTAAACGTCCGAATTTCATAAAGAAGCCCAATTTAAAAGTCGTAAATTGATTTTGACTAGTTGAATTGTATATATAGTTACCTGAATAAGTAACGCTTGAATATTTTGGAGGGATGATGTTACCCAAATCGAAATACAATTGGAATTTATTTCCGTTAAACTTTTTAGTCGCTCTTAATCCCCAGTTGACTACTGCTTTGTTCACCGAAGTTGATCCTCCCCACTTGTTGATGTGAAAGCGATTGGTAATATCGAAAGATTTTGGCAACTTAAAAGTCAAATAAGAATACAGGCCATAAGTTAAGTTCGAGAAAGGATCACGGTCGAATATAGGTGTGAAATTATATTGTGTGTACTCAACCCACACGGAGTTCCAGCCTGAAAGCCATTTTAATTGAAAGGGTAAGCTGACACTAGCACTTAATGATTGTTCAGATTCGGCGTTCCAAGGGGTAGATTCCGTTAAAAAAGTATTGTCTTTGATAAAAGAAATAGAACTCATTGGGTCCTTTTTATAGGAATAACTTACCGAAAGATTATATTTATAAAATAAATCAAAGTCTAAACCAATTGTTTGTTCAATAGCAGGACGAAGGTAAGGATTTCCATACTCTATTCTAAGGCTATCATTTTGGATGACAAAGGGATCATAATTATCAAATTGAGGGCGGTCAATTCCAGCATCATAAAATAAAGTTGCTGAAACTTTATCACTGAATTTATACATGACACTTGCACTCGGAAAAGGGATGATGTACAAGGAGTCAATAAATTGCTTGTTCAAAGATTGACTAAAGCCATTTAAGTTTGTATACTCCGCTCTTAAACCTGCCCGCGCACTTATCTTATCCCAATTTTTAGTCACCTCAGCAAACGCCGCACCAATATTTTCGGTATAATCATATGCATTAGATTGGGCCTCATTAATTTGCCACTCGCCATTTAGGTCATTAAATTTGTCTAAGCGCTTACCATTTATTAATACGCTGTACGATAAACCAACACTGAACTTCCATCCCGTTGTGTCAAATATATGCTCGTAATTCATTCTTAATTCTCCAATATTGGGCACATCTCTCGAATCGTTTCTGATGGCATAATTTGAAATCGTATTATTGACAGCATTTTCAAAATTACTATTCGAAGCATTGTCTTGATTACTTACTTTATTAACGTAATTCAAATTAATTTCAAAATTGCTTTTATTCGTATCTGTATCAACAGTATAATTAATAAATGCTGAATTGTTTAACCAAGTCCATGCATTAGTCGAATTTGAATTAGAAATGGTCACAATTTCATTATTTTGTAAATAGTTCATTGTGGCTTCATTTTCATTTTTACCATTACTTCCGTACCCATTTACTCCTAATGTGATGCGTTGTTTATCACTCAAATTATAGGCACCTTTTAAGTTATAATATTGCCATGTATTTTGACTGTTAAAGGAGGAGGTAGATTCCAATCCCCTATTAGAATCATCTGTGGTGGCACCATCAGTACTTCCAAATCCATTAGAGGAATTGTAATTTCCACCTAGATAGCCATTCAAAGAGAATTTCTTTTTCTTCAAACTTAATCCTAGACTTAAACCGGCAGTCGGTTTTAACTGTGTATTAACACCTCCAGAACCACTTACTGTCATGTTATAACCTTCGAGGTGGAAATTTTTAGTGTAAACTTCTATTACACCATTTCCACTGCCTTGTGCTTTATATTTAGCTGAAGGGTTGGTAATGATTTCTATTTTTTCAATTTGATTGGCTGGTATTGCTTTTAATTCATCATTCGAAATAATGGCTTGCCTATCAACCAATATTAATGGGCTCCCTCTTCCAATTATT
>CBDUKB010000195.1:0-5862 GCA_965367695.1 uncultured Putridiphycobacter sp. | reverse complement strand
AAAAGGGAGAGACGGGTAGTTTTTCATTATAAATAAAAGTCCCTTTATAAACTAATACATCAACGGGTCCAAAAAGAATGAACTTCTTTTTGAAAACTGAATCTACATAAATTAAAGTATCTAATAATGGATATTTACCTCCTTCAACATTTAATCCATAAGAAGCGAGTCTTTCTTCATAAGCTTCATAATCCTTGAAGGAATTTTTATTTTTATTTTTAATCACATAAGTCACATCCCCAATCTTATAAGTGGTATGCGGAATTGTTTTTGTTGTACCATCTTTAAATTCTTCCGTTCGAGGAATGATATTGAAAGTAACTGTTGCCTTGTGATTTCTACCGATTGTATCTACAACAAAGTAGATATAACTTTTACTAAAATCATAAAAGGCATCATCTCTGCAGAATTTGGAATAACGTTCCCGCTCCAGGTCTAATTGGTCTTGATTTAATAACCCCCCTTCACGTATCAAACTGCCTTTTTGTTTCACATATTTAGCATATTCCGTTTTCAAACTTGCATAAGCGGGATCAGCATCAAAAAGTATTTTTTCAATTCGCGTGGGTGTTCCTGGGTTCACTGAATAGATTGGGTAGGCCTTTTTCTTCTTCTTATTAAAACTAATGGCAACATTGACTTCATTTTCTAAAAAACCCTGCTTTTTTAAAAACAAGTGAAGCTGATTGGTCGTTTTATGCACTTTATTGGTGTCCATTAACACGGGTTCTTCACCAATATTGTTAGCAATAAAATAGCGCCATCCTTTTTTTTCCTTTTTTAGTTTAATTATTTTTTGAAAATAATGAGACTCTCCTTTGGCTTTGGCCTTGGTATTTCTTTTTTTATTAATCCTATTTTGTCTCGCAATCCTGCGCTCATTAACCAAAATTCTTTTTTCTTTTTTTTGCTCAATTTGAGCTTGCATCTTGGTGCTATCAATTCTATTGTAAACAAAAAGGTTAAATTTTCGATTTGGTTGTGGTTTCAATAATTCATATAATTCTTCAATGGCTATATTGTCATAACTTCCCTCAACACTCAATAAACTATCTGCTGAATTTTTGTTTACAAAATGAATGGTGGACTTTTCACTTGATCGAAAGAGGGTGTTTTTTTTAATTTGATATAAATATTCACCTTGGGGTACGTACTTTGCTTGACTGCAACCAAGCAGCATTAAAAAGCCCGAAATACATAAAAGCAATCGTAATTTTTGTACTAGTACCATTATAAAACTATCTTTACAAAAATAATCAGATTAATAAGGTAATTGATATGTCTCTGACTAAAAATGAAATAAAATTCGTTAAATCACTTCATCAAAAAAAATACCGAGATAGTAATCAATTATTTATTGTAGAAGGAGAAAAGCTTGTAGAAGAGCTTTTTCAACAAAAAAATTACAAAATTGATTGTCTTTTTTACACACAAGACTATGATTTGACTTCAGCAGCAACATTGATTGAAAATAAATTAATTTCAAATAATGAACTTGCCCGCATCTCAAACTTAAAAACACCAAATAAAGTTTTAGCAACGGTACAGTATCGAAATGCCGAAGCATTAGATTTATCGGTTGAAAACTTAATGCTAATATTAGATGAAGTGAAAGACCCTGGGAACTTAGGAACCATTATCAGAACTGCAAATTGGTTTGGAGTTGATCAAATTATTTGTTCACCAAATACGGTGGATTTATACAACCCAAAAACCATTCAAGCTTCAATGGGAGCGATTTATGAAACCGAGATCCATTACAAAGAATTAAGTAAGATTATCCCCATATTAAAAAAAGAAAATTTCAGTTTGTCTGGTGCTAGTTTAACAGGTAAAAACATGTATCAATCCAGCTTTAAAGTCAAAACTGCTTTAATTATGGGCAGTGAATCACATGGCATTTCACCTGAGATTTTAGCGCATTTAGACAATGCCATTTTGATACCTCGGTACGGGTCTGCTGAATCTTTAAATGTTGGCATTGCAACTGGGATAATTTTAGCGGAATATAAGCGTCAACTTCCTTAACCCTCAAAGGTAATGGTAAACCACCATACTTTTGACGTTAATGAGTTCAATGGAGCCGAAAACAAGGTGTTTTCTTGAATTAATAAATCTTTAAATCCATTTGAAATTTTTATTTCAATTGCAAATTTATAATAGGCCATAAAAAAATCAAATCCTCCTCCAAACTGTGTAGAAAAATCATGTTTTTTTATTTTCATAATTGATTGCCCTGGCACCGTAACTACGTCTTTCTGACTGGCTAAATCAACACTGTATTGGGCTCCAACCAATGCATAAGCTGCAAAATTATTGATTCTTTTTGACCTCAATTTCATCATCAAAGGAAAATCCAAAAAAGTAGATTCCAATCTTGTTGTCTCAAAGTTTAACTCTTTATTTCTCAATAAACCGTTCTTGAAAAGATAAACTGGGAATAAATCGGATGTGAAACATTTCATGAATATCCCAAGAACTGACAATACCAAGTGTAAAGCCTGCTTGCCGATTAATATTGATAGATACAATGGAGTCTCCATTATACAATCCTGGTGAGTAGGTATAACGGAAATTAGAAGAATTTCCACCCAAAGCAAAACCAAAGTGAAATTTTTTCCGATCGAATTGAGGATAGTTTTTACCGGGCTGTCCGTAAACATTGCTTGCTGCAAAGAGCACAGCACAAAATAATATGGAATGTAGTGTTTTCAAATATGGGTCAAAATTAGCAAACGCAATTAAATATGGAATATTATAAAAGTAAAATTTTAATAAAAGCACTATATTTACACTTTCTAAGGAACGTTTTGAATGGACAAACAAGAATTACAAGATAAAGTCAAAGAAATTTTCACCAAGTATCTCGAAGATAATTCACAGAGAAAGACCCCAGAAAGGTTTGCTATTCTCAATGAAATATACGATTCAAAGGGGCATTTTGATATAGAAACACTGTATATTAAAATGAAAGAAAAAAAATACCGGGTAAGTCGGGCAACCCTATACAACACCATTGATTTATTAATGGATTGTAATTTGGTAAGAAAACATCAATTTAGCAATACCTCTCAATACGAAAAAGCATACGGTTTTCGCCAACACGATCATATTATTTGCACCGACACCGGAGATGTGATAGAATTTTGCGATCCAAGAATTGAAAAAATAAAAGCCACAGTTGAAGAATTGTTCAATGTCAAAATTCATCACCATTCGCTTTATTTTTATGGAGAACGAATAAATCAAAAAGATGAATCAAAAAGTTAGCTTCATTCAACACGGTCAAATTATAGAAGTTAAATTAAAGGTTAAATCCATTGATGAAGAAATGTTTGCAATCATTTCTGAACAAATAAAAACATACCAAAACAACCAAATTCAAAAGTTCGTTCTTAATTTAGAACGGGTGTCAGTACTGACAAGTACGGGCATCAATTACTTAATAAAAGTCTTTACTTTAGTACGAAATGCAGGCGGAGATTTATACATTGTTAATATCTCTGACAAAATTAATCAGGTATTATTACTTACTAAGTTAAATACAGTTCTTAATATTGCAACTTCGTTAAAAAATGCTTTAGAACATTTAAAATAATAAATTATGAAAGTTGATGTGTTATTAGGATTACAATGGGGTGATGAGGGTAAAGGAAAAATCGTTGATGTTGTAACACCAAAATACGATATCATTGCAAGATTTCAAGGTGGACCCAATGCAGGTCATACTTTAATCTTTGAAGGTAAAAAACAAGTACTACATACCATTCCATCAGGTATTTTTAGAGATAACACCATGAACATTATAGGGAACGGTGTTGTAATTGATCCAATTACGCTAAAAGCTGAAATGGAAGAGTTAGAAGCAAAAGGTGTTGATATTCCGTCAAGATTAATGATTTCGAGAAAAGCGCATTTAATATTGCCGACTCATAAAATTTTAGACCGTTATTCTGAAGAACAAAAAGGTAAATTAAAAATTGGTTCTACATTAAAAGGTATCGGTCCAACTTATATGGACAAGACCGGTAGAAATGGTGTTAGATTTGGAGACACCCAATTACATGACTTTAAAGAAAGATACAATCAGTTAAAAAACAAGCACATTAGTATGCTTGGTGATTTTAATTATAAACCAATTCTCGAAGAATTTGAAGCCAAATGGTTTGAAGCTTTAGAGTTTTTAAAGAAAATTGAATTAATTGACAGTGAGCATTATTTAAACAATGCTTTGAAAGAAGGAAAAACAATTTTAGCTGAAGGAGCCCAAGGAACCATGTTAGATATTGACTTTGGTACTTACCCTTTTGTTACCTCTTCAAATACAATTACAGCTGGTACTTGTACAGGTTTAGGTATAGCACCAAATAAAGTTGGAGAAGTAATCGGGATTTTTAAAGCCTATTGTACCCGTGTTGGATCTGGTCCGTTTCCAACTGAACTTCATGATGAAGTTGGTCAAGAAATTAGAAAAATTGGAAATGAATACGGTGCTACTACCGGAAGAGATAGAAGATGTGGATGGATTGATTTACCAGCATTAAAATATGCGGTAATGATCAATGGTGCAACTCAATTAGCCATGATGAAAGCAGATGTTTTGGATTCATTCGAAACCATTTCTGTTTGTACACATTACGAAATTGATGGTAAATTATATGATTATTTACCTTATGATATCACCGCGCACGAAATAAAACCAATTTATAAATCGTTAAAAGGATGGAATAAAGATTTAACTGGCTTGAGGGATTTAAAACAAGCACCAGCAGAATTTTTAGCGTACATTTCATATTTGGAACAGGAATTGCAAGTACCTATTTCAATACTTTCAGTTGGTCCAGATAGAAACCAAACGATAGAAAAAAATTGAATTGAAAAAAACAACCAACATATTAAAAAAAATAGCGCTCTTCATTAGCGCTATTTTTTTGCTCAATTTTGCTTGGGGACAGGAAAATCAAATTGAATTGATTCACGCTGATAAGGTGAGTAATTCCATTAAGTTTATCAATGCTGTGAAGGTAAATGGCAATGTTCAGTTTAAAAATCAAGACATTAAACTATTTTGCGATTCTGCTTTTTTTCACCAAACCGAAAATTGGGTGCGCGCATACGGAAGGGTTCAAATTAACCAAGGAGACACTTTGAACTTGTATTCAGATTCGCTTTTTTTTGATGGGAACACCAATATTGGAAAATTGCAGAGTAAAGTTAAAATACGGGACAAAACCTTTAAATTGAATACAGATTCATTGAGTTTTGACGCCAATCAATCAATTGCTTATTATACCAACCACGCCTTTATCAAAAGTACCCAAAACGAACTGACCTTAGAATCTGTTAAAGGAACTTACAATTCGCTAACCAAAACTTTTATTTTTAAAGACAGTGTCAAACTTTTACATCCCGATTACCAAGTTTATTCCGACACCCTAGAATTCAACACCCTTTCAGAAATTATTAAAATTCATGGTCCTTCAAAAATCCTTTCCGATTCCTCCAAAATATTGACTAAAAAAGCCATTTACCACACCAAAACTGACGACATTTTAATGTGGAATAAAACCACCATTCACAATCCAAATCAAGTGATAAAAGGAGACAGCATTCTTTATAACAGTTTAACTGAATTTGCAGAAGGGTTTGGACATATTCATATTGTTGACAGCCTTGAAAAAGTCAATTTATCCAGTGATTATTTATATAAAAAGGACAGTTTAATCAAACTAATTGGCAAAGCCAAAATCATTCAATACCAAACAACAGACACCTTGGCCATCCGAGCTGACACCATTCTACAAATGGGCGATCGTAAAAAAAACAATACTAAAAACAACAGTAGACGGAAGCCTACAGTTA
>CBDUKB010000194.1:0-5871 GCA_965367695.1 uncultured Putridiphycobacter sp. | reverse complement strand
ACGGATTGTGATTGTGATGATGGTGTGTGTTCATTGTTATTTGTAAAGTGAAATTGCACTGTTCATTATGGTAGTTAACGTTTCAATGTCAATATCTTCGTAAGGATCCACATAAAAAGCTTTCATCTTTTTCCGCTCTCCTTGTACCAAACTTGGGTGATGCATTTCATTGCCCCTGGTAAAACAGATATAAGGTTGATCATTTGCTTTATCAATCCAGATATAACAAAACATTTTACCTTTTAAAGTGTAAAAAGGCAACTTCCATTTATAAGTCTCCTTAATATCAGGGTGAAAACCAGTGATGATAGAACGCAAAAAATACAAGCAAGATTGTTGCGGTTCTGCTTTCATTCTAAAAAAAGTTTCTAATTCTGATAACATTAATTTTCAATTGGGTATAAAATGGGCTTACTCGGTGAAGCGTCGTTTTCTAGACTGATGATTTGCAAATTTAAAATGTAGGGTCCATCCTTCACTTCATTTGGTACATAAATCAATTCTGTAATGGTTTTGTCTAGTCTTGGTTGATCAGGGTAATTCCAAAAAGTGTGATGTGCCATCAGTTCACCATTGTCATTTTCTCGGTCAATAGAAGGCAAATCAATCATCAAATGTAAGATGTTTAATTCGTTGATGTATTCAATTGCATCCTTGGTCAGATAAGGCGGGTTGCTATTTGAATAATTTTTATTCTTTTTAGCTAAATCATTCGGCAATGTTCTGATGATTAATGCTTCAAAATTCTTTTTTTCACTAATTTGTGCTTCAAGTATTGTCTTAGTGATGATAAAATCCTGTTCTCCGAATTTTTCATTCTGGTAAGGGGAAGGCTTTACGGTCACTAGTAATGCTTGGTAAAAAAACTGCTGCAAGGTATCGTTGATACTATAAAATCCCTTGCTAATGTGTCCAACATTTTCAGTATGTGTACCATTTCCATGTGGATTAAGCATAATATTGTTAAAATTAGTACTACCACCTGCTGAAACTTTACCAATAAATCCATCACCTGTTACTGGCCAAATTTTAACTGGATCGACATACCAAGCCAATGCACCCGAAGTTGGACTCAAAGGTAAGGAAATGTCAATCCCTTTTTTTGTGTCAAATTGCTGGTTGTCTGTAGTTTTAAGAATCATGCATTAAAAATGTGAAATATTTAACCATAAATATACTTAAATGGCAAACATATAAATTTATTGTCCGTATAAAAATTAATACATTTGTTTAAACTATGGCAAAACACAAGTTATTTTTAGAAGAAGAATACAATTTTGATTTAATCGGAATCTGTTGTAGTCATTCTGATTATAGATTGTGTTGGGCTATGAACAGTGCATTAGAAATTAATTTAAGTAAATCGGAAGATTATTATTTAAAGAATAAGAAGGATGGAGAATATTATTTTTCATTTTATGAGTACACAGATGAAGAGACCCTTCAATCTTATTACTTGTTAAAAAACCTTTCTTTCGATAATTATAAGCGATTGATTCCTGAACAGGATCAAATCGATTATTTTTTAATCATTAAAGACAGCTACGATTTAATACTTAATGATTTCTTAACTCGGTTAAAAAAAATAGACTGTATCTTAACCGCGTTTAAATTTGACCCCGAACAACTGAAGTCCAAAGCGAATTTGTTGTTCTAAAAAGAAATAAAATATGATTAATAAAAAAACAAAAATAGTTGCCACAATGGGACCTGCATCAACTAATGATAAGGCCGTATTGAAAGAAATGATTTTAAATGGAACCAATGTATGCCGTTTGAATTTTTCCCATGGCAGTTATGACGATCACTTGAAGACCATCAATATGGTTCGAGAAATAAATGATGAACTTGGGTATTCAGTTGCATTATTGGCCGATTTACAAGGACCAAAAATTAGAATAGGCGAAGTAGAAAATAACCATGTGGATTTGATTAATGGGGAGGAATTGATCATCACCACTAAAAAATGTATTGGAACTGCTAAAAAATTATACCTCACATATCAAACTTTCCCACAAGATGTAGCGGTTGGAGATAAGGTGCTGTTGGATGATGGTAAATTGGAACTAGAAATTTTAAGTTCGAATAGAAAAGATGAAGTGAAGGCCAAGGTGATACACGGGGGTAAATTATCTTCTAAAAAAGGGGTAAACCTCCCGAATACAAAAATTTCATTGCCAAGTTTAACTGAAAAAGATTTAGGTGATCTTGAATTTGCTTTAAAACATAATGTAGATTGGATTGGTCTTTCATTTGTCCGTTCAGCCAGAGACATTATTGAGCTAAAACACATCATTTCTAAACATACAAGTAATGCGAAGGTGATTGCCAAAATTGAGAAACCAGAAGCGGTGGCTGATATTGATGACATTATCATTAAAACGGATGCGGTAATGGTGGCACGTGGAGATTTGGGGGTTGAAGTGCCTATGGAAACGGTACCAACCATTCAAAAAATGATCATCCGTAAATGTCGTGAATACGCAAAACCAACCATTGTAGCTACGCAAATGATGGAAAGCATGATTGAAAATGTAACGCCAACTAGGGCTGAGGTGAATGATGTTGCGAATGCTGTTTTGGATGGAGCAGATGCCGTGATGTTATCTGGTGAAACATCTGTAGGTAAATTTCCAATAGAGGTGATTAAAGCCATGACCAAGATTGTGATGGAAGTGGAAAAATCAGATGAAATTTATCACAAAGAAGAAGTACCAGAAAAAAATCAAGAAAGATTTATTTCAGACTCCATTTGTTTTAACGCAGCCAGACTTTCTCAAAGAGTAGAAGCAAAGGGGATTATTACCATGACTTTTTCTGGATATACTGCATACAAAGTTTCTTCTCAACGACCACAATCAGATATATTTGTCTTCACTGAAAACCGCCAGATACTAACACAACTGAATCTTGTTTGGGGTGTTCGTGCTTTTTATTACGACAAGATGGTGAGTACCGATCATACCATTGCAGACAGTAAGTACATTTTAAAGAAAAATGGCTATTTAAAGACAAATGATTTAGTAATTAACATTGCCTCAGTTCCAATTGAAGAAAAAGGACCTTCAAATATGGTGAAATTGAGTCAAATCGATTAGTAGTAAGATAAAAGTATCAAGTATTAAGTAAAATAGGGATGGACTTTTAGTCACATCCTTTTTTTATTTTTATATGGAATTTTAGCTCAATTTTAATTGCCCATCATAAGTATTGGACATTGTTCCAAATTTTCAAATAAATTTCTTTTAAATAATTATACTTAACTTAGAGCATACACTATTAAATAGTTATGTTATGTCTCGTATTTTACCATTCTTTGTTTTGTTTTTTAGTCTCACTGTTTTGGCCCAAAACTTACCAATTGAACAAAAAAGAAAATTGCGGTATCAAAGGGTTGGCATTGCTTTGAATGCAGGAGTGATAAAATCACTAGATCATTTGGGGATTGATTTAAGTTGTGGAGCGCAAGTGAAAAATGACAGCATTTATATAGAATTAGATGAATTGTCTGTTGATAAATTAGCAGCTCATCATATTGCTTACAATGTCCAAATAAATGATTTGGAATTATTTTATAGCCAAAGGGCAGTGGCGGATTTACCAAGCGCAAGGTTGGCACTGGAAAAAATGAAGGCTACAAACTTTAATGAGGAGGAAAATGTATTAAAAAACGTGGGTCAATACAATCATTGTGATGAGATCTATTGGTCTATTCCTACTAATTTCCATTTAAATCCACAAAACAGTCCAAATTCTTTTGGTGGCTGTTTGACTTATGCACAAGTGATGCAAGAATTAGACGAAATGAGGGCCTTGTATCCTAATCTTATTTCATTAAAGCAAGATGCTTCCCCAACGAATCAAACTACCGTAAATGGCAATAGTATTTATTATGTCCGTATTTCTGATAACCCAGATATAGACGAGCCCAATGAACCTGAAACATTATACCAATCTTTGATTCATTCAAGAGAGGCAGGTTCAGTGATGCAATTGATTTATTACATGTGGTATTTATTAGAAAATTATGACAATGATGAAAGTATTCAGTTTTTGTTGAACAACCAAGCCTTGTATTTTATTCCTGTTTTCAATCCAGATGGATTTTTGTACAATGAAGCACAAAGTCCGGATGGGGGAGGAATGCAGCGAAAAAACAGGAACGGTTCGAACGGATGTAGTACCTTTTTAGAAGGGATAGACCTCAATAGAAATTCAGCCTATTATTGGGGGAATGGAGGTTCTTCAACTACACCGTGTAATGACACATATATGGGGGCCAGTCCTTTTTCAGAAAGTGAAACCCAAATTATGCGAGATTTTTTCTTACAACACGATTTTAAATTGGCATTAAATCACCACAGTTATAAAAATGCCATGTTGCATGCTTATGCAGGAACAACTATTCCAAACCCAAGGGCCGCTGAATATGCAAAATACAGTCACGACATGAGTTTTTTTAATCGTTACGCTTATGGTCCGAGTTCATCTATTAGTTATTTAAATAGTGGGAACATGAACGATTGGATGCAAGGAGGAATTGCTGGCGTAAGTGCAAATGGAACAGCTACTGGAGTAGGATCGGGAAAGCATACCTTGGCATGGACCCCTGAAAATGGAAATAGTAGTGAAGGTGGGTTTTGGCCTGCTCCTTCAAATTTTGTACTTATTGCTAAAAGGGCTATGCGCATGAATTTATTGGCAGCATTTTATTCAGGAACTTATGCAAAAATTCACGACCTAAACTTAAATGCTATGAACAACCTTTCAGACTCCTTACATTTTGGGATAGAAAACTTGGGTCAAACCCCGGGTACTTTTACTTTAACTGTCAATCCAATTACTTCAAACATCTCAACCGTTGGAGGACCAGTGATCATTGCGGGAATGAATATTTTAGATCAATCGAAAAAAGCGGTTCATTATACCTTAAGCCCAACAGTGCAAACAGGAGACACAGTTGTTTTTGAAGTTATTTTAAGCAATAACTACAGTACAAACAATGTGATTTATAAAATGAATATCAAAAAAGTATTTCAACCTGTACAGGTTTTCACCGATAACCCTGACCTAGATAACTTGGCGAATTGGACTGAATTTGACGGTGCTTGGTATGTGAGTACTGATGCTTATTCAGGAACACAAGCAATAAGTACGACAAATAATGCGCCTTATGCAGCGAATCAAAATAAGTCACTTCAATTAAATAGTACTTTTGATTTGAGTGGAATCGACCAAACGGTCATTCAATTTTATGCCAAATGGGATTTAGAACGACAATTTGATTTTGTACAATTTGAAGCTTCAACTGATGGTGTTTTTTGGACCCCACTTTGTGGCAACTTAACCAAACCAGGTGGTATCAATTCTAACAGTACTTATTCCAATAAAACCCCCAATGGATTTCAACCAGAAGGTGAAGCCTTGTATGATGGGGACATGAATGGGAATTGGCAACAAGAAGAAATTGTGATCAATCAAGAAGAGAACAGCTTATTCTTTAATCAAGCCATTGTACACTTTAGATTTAAAATGAGAACAGATAACAATAATCAGCAAAGTTCCTACACCAATGCTGCCTTTGAAGGATTCTCTTTTGATGATTTTACAATCTATAATGCGGTTGAAATTATCGACCCAACTGGTATTCAGACTGTAAATTTACAAAACAGTTCAATGTTTCCCAACCCTTTTCATGATGAGATTATAATTCAAACGAAGGGAGAAGAACAAATAACAAGTGTAGTAATTTATCAATCTAATGGACAATTAATATTTGAAGCCTATAATTTAAATGCAAGTAAAAAAACGTTGAAAACGGAAGCTTGGAGCGCAGGTGTATACTTTGTTAAAATAAACAATGAGGCCATA
>CBDUKB010000193.1:0-5872 GCA_965367695.1 uncultured Putridiphycobacter sp. | reverse complement strand
GGTATTGTTTTTAAAAGTTAGGGTATTGGTTGCAATACTAATTCCCCCAAGTTCAGCCATAATTTCAGTACGCGTCATTTCAGTCGAATTAAATTTGGCTTCATAGTTTTCATAAGCGTTAATTTTATCTTCTGCGAAAGCTATTCGATCAATAATATTCAATGAATCTACTACTGATTTTTTGAGTTAAGTGCTTTGCATGCGTATTAGTATTGGTTAATTTGTTTATTTTAATTGATTCTTTCCAATAGTTAATAACCCTTTGCTATATTTTCCTTCATGTAAGATACGAAACAATTTGGTAATAAAAAACGAGTCAAACGCCACAGATAAGGGGAGCTGGAATTAGCCTTTTAAACGATACAGTTTCTCCATCAACTTTATATTCTATTTTCAGCCAGAATTTGGTTCATTTGAGTTTGATTGATTATTCTGGGAACTTTGTTTTGTCCTCCAGTTTTTCCCATAATGTTCATCCAATCTTCAAACAATCCCTTTCTTCCAAGAATCACTTTTGGTGTTACAATACCAATATCGTTCTTTCTTCTAGTTGCGTATCCCGAATTAATAGTCTGCAAATTGAAGTCTATCTTTTTAGCCAATTCAATTTCCAATCCACTGGCCGATTCTTTTGTTTCAATAATATAAGTATGCATTCCTTTTGAAGGATCATTCTCTAAAAAAGATGAATAGATGGTATAATCTTTCAATGTAAGTTTTAATTCCTTTAATGCCTTAGCAACAACCGATTCTATTTCTTCATTGAGCACCTTTTCTCCAAACATAGCCAGCGTCTGTGAAAGGCGTCCACTAAAAAGCAAACGAAGATTTTTATAGTCAATAAATTTGATAATGTCGCCTACTATGTAACTCCAAAGTCCAGCGCAGGTTGAAACTATTAAAACATAATCAATATCATTTTCAACATTGCTTAGCCAGTAACGTGAAGGATTCGACTGGTGGAAATCTTCCAACTTTATAAATTCGTAAAAAATGCCATTATTTGTAATTAGGCGTAAACCTTCTCCATATTTTCTGTCAGAAACCGCAAAAAAGCCTTCACTAGCAGCATAAATTTCTCTGAAATCAACATCACTGTTTTTGGTGATATTGGTAAAAAAATTATAATACGGTTCAAAACTCATTCCTCCATGCACCAGTAATTCTATATCAGGAAAATAGTTTTTTAGATTCGCATCTCTATTCGGGTTATCCTTAAATATTCGCAAAAATAAAATTTGAAGCCAGGAAGGCAGTCCACTTATGGCACGTATATCTTTATTTAGGCAATCCGAAGAAATCTTAGCTAATTTTTCATTCCAGTCTTTAATTCGGGCTAAGTTGCTTGGTGGGTAATACCGTTCACGCCCAGCCCATTTGGGTGTTTCTTTTGCAGCAATTCCACTTAATTCACCCGCATAAACCTGCTTACCTAAATCTTCAAGATTAGGACTTCCTGCAAACATAAAATACCGACCTCTTAATATTTTACTTTTTGGCTTGTTTCTATAGTGCTCAACTAATACCTGCATACCCGCTACATTATTAGATTTTACCATGTCAATTGTGCAAGGAATGTATTTGCTTTTTCCTGTTGTGGTTCCTGATGTTTTAGCAAAATAGGGTATCTGATTTGGCCAAGTAATATGTTTCAAATTGGGGAATGCACCTTCCCAATATTCAGTCCAAAAATCTGAATAATCTCGAATTGGCACTAGCTTTTGGTAGCCTTCAATATTATGTATACCAATAAAGTTATGGTCCTTTCCAAATTGAGTATCCCTTGCTTTTTTTAGCAACTCATTTAATATGTTTTTTTGGGCAATAATGCTTTCATCAAAAGATAATGCTCGTTTTCTAGCCATACGCTTAATGAAAAATGCGCCAATGATTCCTGTTAGTTTGTACATTTTATTTATTGCTTGTTTCTTAATATTGTACAGCGGTATATGAAAGAGCAGTAGCGTTAAGCCACATAAGTATATTCAAGCAAATTCAAGTACCAACTGAATTTGGTTTCATTTGGCAATCCTTTTCTAATTTTCTTAAAGCTTTTAATCATAGCTTTTAATTGGATAAAGTTGAAGGCTATCGCTTGCGCAAATTATAGCTTGTATTACCCAGTAAAACGTAAATAAATAACTGCCAATACTTTGTTTAACGAATGTAATTATTTTATCGCTTTTAAGTCCTGTTTTGGCATATTTATATTAGTAATCTGTTTACATAAAATTAAGCATTTTATTCTTTGATTAAAAGCGGGGCCAAAGGTTCATGTAGCATCTCGGATAAGGAAGTAAATCGAAATTATCAAAATAATACTTGAAAAATCCATTCGTGGAGATATAGAGCACTTTTTTGAATAAAAAACATGAAAATTTGTCATATTTTAATTAATAAAAATGAAAAAATGTCCTAAACAAATATATCTATATGCCACTTTTACAGCTATTTACATTTGGCATTCAATTTGAAATACACTCAACAAATAAATGTTTAACCATAAAAAATATAAAATTATGTCACTAGTAAAATTATCAAACCCAGTTCCAAGTGTGTTCGATCGTTTTATAGATAATGATCTATTTGATTGGACGAACAAAAACTTTTCTAACACCAACACAACATTACCAGCAGTAAACATCAAAGAAGACCATGATGGTTTCGAAGTAGAAATGTCTGTGCCAGGTTTTGAAAAGAAAGATTTTAATATCGAAGTAAATAATAGTTTATTGACGATTTCTTCTGATAAAAAAATCGAGCATGAAACAAAAGAAGGACAAAACTTTACCCGAAGAGAGTTTAGTTACCAGTCTTTTAGTCGTTCCTTTACTTTGCCTGACACAACAGATGATGATCATGTAGCGGCAAAGTATGAAAATGGAATTTTAAAGGTATATATCCCTAAAAAAGAGGAAGCAAAACCTAAACCAGCAAAACAAATAACAATTAATTAATTTATTTTTGGGGAATCATTATCTCACTAATGGTTCCCCATTTCTAAAGTAAAATTAAAACTAAAGAAATGAAACTATTAAAATGGAATTTAGCAGATTTAAAACCAAAGTTCCCCCCTATTGTTGAAAAGTTCTTTGGTAAAAAAATAACAGATGGTATCTCTAGAAATGAGGAGATCACTACCAACCCTTCAGTTAATATTTCAAATGAAGAAAAGGCATTTGAGGTGAATGTAGCACTGCCAGGTATTGATAAAAAAGAGGTGAAAATTGAAGTGAATAATAACTGCTTAATCCTATCTTCTGAAAAACAATATGAAAAAGAAGTAAAAAAGAAAGATTGGATGAGAAGAGAATTTGGTTATGCATCATTTCAAAGAATCTTTCAATTGCCTGAAAGTGCAGACGAAAACAAAATACAAGCCGAAATGAAAAATGGCATATTAAGTATTAAAGTTGCTAAAAAAGAAGAGTATGAGGCTGGATCAAAGAAAATATTGATTCAATAAATTATTGTTTAATGTATAAAACTAATAGAGATGAAAGCAAAATGGATGCTTTTCATTGCAATTACATTTCTTTTAAATAGTTGCAGTGGACAGGTTGAAAAAGACAATAAATTAGCTGACAAAGCTAAAAAGGAAAATATCGTTGAACCCAAGGTAGATTATAAAGTGAATAAATCATATGATGAAAATGGAAATTTGATTCACTATGATTCTACTTATACTTATTACTACTCAAATATTGACACAAATTCATTATTAAAAGATAGTATTTTTGATAAGTTCAATCAACATTTTAATCATATCAATCCATTTTATAACACATTATTCGAAAATTTCTTCAGTACACAAGATTATACTGATCAAGACTTTTTTAGAGAAGATTTTTTTAGAAAAGACTTTGAAAAAAACAATGAGCGCATGCATTTGATGATGGAAAAAATGGATTCGATTAAAAATGCGTTTTTTATGGAGGAATTCCCCTTAATTGATAAAAAGGATAACCCTTCAAGGAGCAAGTAAAACAAAAAG
This sequence comes from uncultured Putridiphycobacter sp., assembly GCA_965367695.1. Classification (GTDB taxonomy): domain Bacteria; phylum Bacteroidota; class Bacteroidia; order Flavobacteriales_D; family Crocinitomicaceae; genus Putridiphycobacter. Next base: position 1,878 of record CBDUKB010000193.1, on the reverse strand, counting down.
CTCATCTTTCAAGCGGTGAGCTTTTTTAACATTGTAGTTGCTTACTACAATCTTTAAATAAGGAGTATTGATGAAGGTGTAACACTATTATATTAATGATAACAAAACAATTAGACTTGTATATAATTCGAATAAATGACAATAAATTGTATGAATAAGCATTCAATTATTTTATACATTAGCTTAAAAGTCAACAATTATGAAAAATTCAATCACATTATTAACCATCCTTTTATTAATTAGCTTGAATTCTTATGGTCAAGCGCAGATTAATTTAGATTTTAACCAAACAAACGCTATTGTTAATACGAATGGTGTTTTGTTTTACGACACTATAAATCATACTGCTGGATATGAGGTTCCAAAAAGCTCAGGAATCCAAGCCTTTTATTCAAACTCTTTTTGGTTTGGAGGTGAAGACGTGAATAATCAAATAAGATTAGCCGCTCAAAAGTACCATACTGATGCGGACTTCAGCACAGGCCCTTTGTCAACTTTTGGAGGAGGAGTAAATAATGGAGTGCCTTATGGTGATGCTGAAATAGATTCAGCCACTATGGCAATGTACAATAAGATAATAATCCTCGATAAAAGTACTGTGCAAGACTTCATTACTTGGTGGAATTGCAACAATGGTGTTACACCACAAAACCAGTGTAACAATGTGGTGGCACCTAGTAGTAATGACATGCAACAAATATTAAATTGGCCTGCACATGGAGACGTTGCTTTGGGGCAGGATTATTATTTAGCACCTTTTTATGATAACCCAAATGGGCCAAATGGTGCAAATGGCGTATATGATCCCATTGCTGATGGTGATTACCCTTGCATACCTGGCCATAGGGTCGCCTACATTATATTTAATGATAAGGGAGCCGCCCATTCTTCGGGTGGAGAACCAATTGGGTTGGAATTTCATATGATGGTTTACCAATATGCTACAAACGACTTTTTAGACAATACCACATTCGTCAACTTAAAGGTCATTAATAGGAGCACTCAAACTTTGTACAATTTTAAGGTCGCTAATTTTTCTGACCCAATGATTGGTGACAACAGTGACGACTATGTAGGAAGTAACCCAAGTAAAAACATGATTTATGCTTACAATAGCGATAACAATGATGCTGAATATGGCGTAAATCCGCCAGCGGTTGGTGTTGTATTATTAAATGCCCCAATTAGCGTGGCTGGCGTGATAAATAATCAAAGTGGCATTCCCGCCATGCAAAGCCCTGAAATATCAGCTGAATATTGGGGATATATGAATGGACAATGGGGTAATTCAGGTGTTCACTTTACACAAGGAGGAAATGGATACAATGGTACAGTACCGACTAACTTTATGTACGACGACATTAACAATTGGAGTGAAGTAACTGAAGGAAATGCCGCAGGAGATCGGCAAATGTTTATCGCTACTGACCAAGGTACATTTTCACCCGGAGCGGTTAAAGCATATGATTTTGCGTTTATATACGCCCGAAAAGGAAACAATTTACAGAATGTGGATAGTTTATTTGTAATCGCAGATAGCGTGCAATCATTTTATGATAACCAAGCTAGCAACTGTCCGCATATTTTTGACCCAACATTAGGTACAGTTGATATCGAAGACCAAATTAATAATATTAAATTATACCCTAACCCAGCTCAAGGTCAATTTAAAATTGATATCCAAGGCGCATTTGATTTAGAAATTTATTCTATAGCTGGTCAGTTAATCTATCAAAAGAACAATGTACAACCTCATCAAAATATTTCAGCACCTAACAACAAGGGAATTTACTTTGTAAAAGTTCACCACAATGGACAAATAGCAACCGTAAAAATGATGATTGATTAAACTAATATCATGATGCATTGCCAGTGTGA
>CBDUKB010000192.1:0-5921 GCA_965367695.1 uncultured Putridiphycobacter sp. | reverse complement strand
GAATATGTGTTTAAAGTGTATAGTAAAAATCCTGATGGGGTTTGGTCGGAAAAACCAGCCCGTGTAAAAATCAAAATCACCCCACCTTTTTGGTTGACCTGGTGGTTTATTGTAATTTGTTTGGCTGTGTTTTTAATTGGGGTCTTATATATCTATCAAATTAGGGTTGCCCAAATAAGAAGACAAAAAATTAAATTGGAATTAGAAGTAGTTAAAAGAACGAGAAAAATATCAGAGCAAAATTCTCAAATTATTGCCCAAAATGCGCAAGTAGAGGAACAAAAAGAAAAAATTGAATTACAAAAAGAATTGATTCAAAAGGAGAAAGAAAAAGTGGAGGGTATTCTTTTAAATATTCTACCTGAAGGTACGGCAGCAGAATTGATTAGCAAAGGTAAATCGAAAGCGAGGTATTACAAAAGGGTAACAGTGATGTTCACCGATTTTGTTGGGTTCTCAAAGATTGCAGAAAACATGAAACCCCAAGATCTGGTGCGTCAACTCGACAGTTACTTCACCAATTTCGATAAAATCATCAGTCGTTTTGATTTAGAAAAGATTAAAACAATTGGGGATGCTTATATGTGTGCAGGTGGTGTTCCAATTCGAAATAAAAGTAACGCCATAGAAGTTGTGTTAGCAGCCTTGGCCATTCAAAGTTTTATGTTGGATTACAACACTAAATTAGAAGAAAAGGGAAAGGAATCATGGAACATTAGAATTGGAATTAACACGGGAGAAGTAACGGCCGGCGTAATTGGACAAAAACGATTTGCATACGACATTTGGGGTTCTACCGTGAATCAAGCCCAAAGAATGGAAATGCACGGAGAACCAAATACAGTAAACGTATCTGGTAATACATACGAAATTATCGCTCCTTATTTTTTATGTACCTATCGAGGTAAAATTCAAACCAAACACAATGGTACATTGGATATGTATTTTGTGAATGGAATTAAACCGGAATTATCGGTTGATGGTGCCGGTCAAAAACCCAATAAAAAATTCTGGCAAATTGTAGATTTGCACATTTATAGTTCAATCAATTATATGAAAGCAGAACGTCACATTATGCGAGTGCTTGAGGAAGAATTATCTGATAAACTTTATTACCACAGTATCAAGCACACAAAAGATGTGACAGAAGCTGCAGAACGCATTGCTTTAATGGAAGGTATTACGGATGAAGATTTATTTTTATTGAAATCGGCTGCCAGTTATCATGATGCTGGTTTTGTAGAAAAATATAATAAGAACGAAGAAATTGGAATGCGAATGGCGAGAGAAACCTTACCTAAGTATGGTTACACCCAACAGCAAATTGATGTCATTGATGGGTTGATTAAAGCAACCGAAATTCCACAAAGTCCAAAAACTTTACTGGAACAAATTATGTGTGATGCAGATCTTGATTACTTAGGAAGGGATGATTTTCATGATATCGCAGATTTGTTGCGTTTAGAATTAAGAGAGCATGGTATCATTGATTCTGATAGAGGTTGGGATGAAATTCAGGTTAAGTTTTTAACACAGCACACTTATTTTACAAACTCAGCAATTCGTTCGAGACAAAAAAAGAAACTCAAACATTTAGAGGAGATTAAGCAAAAATTAAAAACTTTTAATTATAAAGATTAAAAGGTTTGTTTTTCATAGATATTTAATAAATTTAAAGCTGTGAAGGAAACAGCTTTTGTCAAGCAGAATAAAAATAAGTGGAATCGCTTTGAGAATTTGTCGAAATCAAAAAACAATGACCCTGATGAAATTTCAGAATTGTTTACTGAAATAACAGAAGATTTATCCTATGCAAGAACATTTTATCCTAGAAGATCGGTCAGGGTTTATTTAAACCAACTTGCACAAGGAGTTTTTACTTCCCTTTACAAACAAAAAAAACAGCCCATCCGGGGGTTTTTTACTTTTTGGAATCAAACCATTCCATTGTCGTTATATCGGGCCAGAAAGAATTTACTTATGGCATTTCTATTTTTTAGTGCTGCCATTTTATTAGGGGCAATATCACAACATTTCGACAGTTCATTTGCTGAAATAGTTTTAGGCAAATCTTATTTAAGTGATACCGAAGCGCGAGTTGCTGCAGGTAATCCCATGGGGATATATGGCGAAAGCGAATCAGTTTCTATGTTTTTACGCATCACCGTTAACAACATTCAAGTTGCAATTTTGGCCTTTGTATTAGGCATCTTCTACAGTTTCGGCAGCTATTATATTTTATTGAGCAATGGAGTTATGTTGGGCGCATTTCAATGGTGGTTTTATAGCAAGGGTTTATTGCTTACCTCTTTTATGGCAATTTGGATTCATGGGGCATTTGAAATCTCAGCCATTGTAATTGCAGGCGCAGCGGGTATTACCTTAGGCAATGGGTTACTTTTTCCAAAATCTTATAACCGACTTCAATCTCTAATATTTTCGGCAAAGCAAGGATTTCATATTTTATTAAGTCTTGTGCCGGTTTTTATTCTTGCTGGGGCACTTGAAAGTTTTATTACTAGGTACTATCAATCAATCCCTCCGTTTTTAAATTGGTTCATCATTTTGGGCTCTTTCACTATTATTATACTCTACTTTGTAATCTATCCCGCGAAGGTGGCCAAAAAGCATCCCGACAAAATTAAATTGGTTGAACTTCCAAGAAATTTGCCCAAAAGAACCATCCATTTACAAAGGATTCGATCTACTGGCCAAATTTTTACAGATGCCATTTTTACATTTATTCAAAAAGCAGGAAACTTTTCTATGTTTACCTTTAAAATTGTATTCCTACCTACAGTAATCCTCATCTCTTGGATTGCTTATCAACAATATTTTCACTTAAACTATTTAAATGCTTGGTATGAAAATTTTGAAGTCTTTTTTGGATTTCCACCACATTTTTCTTTCTTAAAATTTATTTCTTGGTCCTTACTATTTTCTTTGGTTATAAATTTTTCCATTTACATCACGCATGAATCAAGCAAGCCGAATATTTTTAATTATTTCAGACAATCATTAAAAAGTTTAGTTTGGCAATTTATTTTAGTCAGTACCATGATGCTCATTTTTGTGTTTTTTAATTGGTTTTTTCTGCTGTTAACTTTTCTTCTACTTGGCTTTGTCTTTATGCTCAGCATGGTGATTATTCAGTTAGAAAAAGTAACAGTTTTTAAAGCCATTACTCGTTCATTTAATATTGTTTCAAAATCCTATTCCCAAGCTTTTGGATTGTCAATGTCCCTGGTTTTAATCTCGACCATCTTCTTTTTTATCTTACACAATCCATTTGGATACGGCCTCATGTTTTTGCTTGATAATTTTTTAGAGCTTATATTACTTGGTAATACCATTTATGCTTATCCCATCATCAATGCGATAAATGTTTTTATTTATATCTTTTTTATTGCTTACCTCGTTCAATTAATTTTTCTGAATGCTACTTATTTTTATTTTTCATTAATGGAGAAAAAAAATGCAGCTAATTTAATGGAGGACATTGATACCATTGGCAAAAGAAGTAAATCGTTTGAAACAAATATAGCGTATGAATAAATTCTTATTCATCATATGTATTTGTTTTAGCGGCCTAGGTGTTGCGCAAGAATTATATCCCCATAAACTGAATGAGAAGAAACTAAATGAGCTTCAAAAATCAATTCAATATAAAACCAAAGAACCGCAACGCTGGACATACGACACTGACCAAGAATGGAAAGAGGCCTTGCGGAAATTCCAAACAAAAAAGGGGGTTAAAAAAGATGATAAGGCTACTGGTTACGAATCAGAACAATATGTTGAACCTGTAGAAAACAATACCCCAAATAGTTTTGATTTTCCAAAGCTCAATTTGGGACCCATTGCAAAAATTATTATCTATATCGTTTTAGGGGGCTTACTTGTATTGTTATTATACTTTTTATTTGTCAACGCTAATTTTAAATCAGATGGGAAAAAATATACTTCAATTGCCATTGAGGACATTTCTCCAACAGAAATTCCTAAAACTGAATTGCAGCGAATGCTAGACGCTGCACTAAAAGAAGAAAATTACCGCAAAGCAGTCCGCATATATTACCTTTTTATCATCAAAGACTTGGCAGAAAAAAAATGGATTTTTTGGGAAAAACAAAAAACCAACAATCATTATTTAATGGAAATGTCAAATAAAAATGAATATGCTCATTTTAGTACTGCAGTTACTTATTTTGAATTTATTTGGTATGGGAAGCGACAAATCACTTCAGCCCAATTTGACATCATTAAACCACACTTTACTAGACTTTTAAAATCATTAGACGTAAAATAATTTTGAGTAAAAACGCTAAAATATGGATTGTTATTGGTGCCACTTTATTAATTGGTGTAGTGGTCTATGCGATCAGTCGTGCAAACAAACCTTTTATCACCGACTCTTGGAGAGAGTCCTATGCCCCAACAGATAAAGGACCTTATGGTACTTTTGTTTTTAAAGAATTACTAGACACTACCGGAATATTTGAATCCTTTATTCAAATCGACCAAGACATTGAAAACAAGTTAATCGATCACGAAGACTTGAACGACATTTATTTTTTTATCGGCCTTGAAAATTATATGAGTGAAAGTAATTTCGAGCATTTAATCGATTTCGTTGAAAACGGCAATACCGCATTTATCTCAGCGCATAAAATGCCTGAATTTGTATTAGACTATTTATTCTTAAAATTGAATGAAACATATCAATACACTTCAGACTCCATCCAAAATTTTTATTTTACAAATAGTGCCTTAAGCAGTCAAAAATATTCCTTTAAATTTATTAGAAATAATGAGGTTGAGCCTTATACCTGGGTCAATTTTAATGCCGATAATTTTATATACCATGATGATGAGACTGCCGTATTAGGTCAGGCCCCAAATGAGCGGGTAAATTTTATTAAAATTCAATTAAACGGTGGTGCAATCTACCTTCATTCCACCCCCTATTTGTTTTCTAATATTGCCTTTTTCCGATTTGATGGTTTTAATTATGCAGAAGCCATTATCAAACATTTGCCGCCTGGTAAAATACAATGGGATATTTATAATTTAGATTACCATTATTATAATGATGAAGGTGATGAAAACGGAGATTCGAATGCAGGGACCAAAAGGAATTTATTTGAATTTATATTTAAGCATACCGCCTTAACTTGGGGATTTTTTATTTTATTAATCACCGCAATTTTATATGCTATCTTCAAAGGAAAAAGAAAGCAAGATGTGATTCCAGCCATTGCACAAAAAACCAACTCTTCACTCCGTTATATTGAAACTGTGAGTTCCCTTTATTTACAAGCAAAAAAACACAATAAATTAGTTGAAATACAGAAAAAGGCATTTGTCGATTTTGTCTCAGAACATTACTTTATTAAAACCCATAAAATTAATGCAGCATATATACTTAAATTAAGTGCCAAATCTGGGGTTGAAGTAGAAAAAATTAATCAAATTTTTATTTTATTCAAATCCTTGTCAGCACAAAGTGTGGTGTCGGATTATGAATTAATACAATTACAACAAGAAATAGAATATTTTTATAAAACATGTAAGTGATGGAAACAGAAAATAACCAGTCCGGAGGAGATTTAAACCCTCAAGAAGAGCCGAAAAAAGAGCAACAACCTAGTACACCTGACTTTTTAGGATCAAGATTAAATTTAGCCTTGGTTCAAGAAAAAGTGCTCGCAACTAAAAAAGAAATTGGGAAATACATTATTGGTCAAAGTGAAATGGTAGACCTACTATTAATTAGTTTGTTTTCGAGGGGGCATGTATTATTAGAAGGGGTCCCTGGAATTGCTAAAACTTTAACTGCAAAGGTACTTTCAAAAACACTCAGTGTCGATTTTTCAAGAATTCAATTTACTCCTGATTTAATGCCATCAGATGTAACGGGT
>CBDUKB010000191.1:0-5947 GCA_965367695.1 uncultured Putridiphycobacter sp. | reverse complement strand
CTATCCCCAATGGATTACTGTCTGTATTTTGAAAACACATCAATGGATTTTTTAAGTTTGAAGTCTGCCCATCAGAAAATGCCCAAGTATAAGTTCCACTCGCATGTTGTGTAGAGGAATCGGTAAACTGAATACAATCCCCACTACAAATTTGAGTAGTTGAAGCAACAAAGTCAGCGGTAAAATTATTGAATATGGTAATGTTTTTACTGGTATCGTGCACACAGCCAAAATCACTCGTGGTTTGTAGGTTGACTGTATAATTGCCATTGGCAACATAGACATGGTTGGGGTTTTGAATACTCGCTGTGTTCATGTCACCAAAGTCCCAAGTAAACCCTACAATATTTCCACTTGCAATACTGGATCCATCCAAAAAGGAAGCGTTAAAGCAGGAAGAAGCAAATGTAAAATCACTCAATGGTTGAGGGTGAATGGTGATGTTTAAATTGCTTGTGTCTGTACAGGAAGAATCTGAAATTGCGACCAGTTGAAGGGCATAATTACCCGCTTGGTTGTAGGCATGATTGGGTTCAAACAAAGCATTGGTGGAATTATCTCCAAAATCCCATTCATAATTCGAGATGGTTCCGGAAGCAATATTAGAATTATTGTTCAAATTAATGGATTGAAACACGCAAGTATCGGTAATGCTAAAATCAGCTATAGGGTTTGGATTTACAAAAACGGTTTTTAACAAACTGTCCACACAACCTTGGTCCGACTGGGCAAAAAGTTGGATGGAATAAGAACCCGTATTAATGTAAATATGATTTTCAATGGAGTCTATCCCAAAAGTATTGTTTCCAAAATTCCAATGAATGCTATCAATGGAACTGGTTCCTGTAATGCTTGTTAAATCGGTAAATACGGTGCTTTGGTTTATGCAATTGCCATTAATTGAAAAATCAACAAATGGAGATTCATAAACTTCAACAATCGTGGAAGCTGTATCAATGCATCCTTGGTTGGTGATGGCAATAAAATCTACATTGTATTGACCCGGTTGGTTGTAATAAAATATGGTGTCTTCGGAAAACCCTAACTGCCCATTTCCGAATTGCCAATAAATAGAATCAATTGATTGTCCTCCTGCAACAAATGCTTCACCATCAAAACTTACTGTATCTCCAAAACAAACATTTTGAGTATTGATAGAAGGGTATGGAAAATAATCAGTTGGTAAGAAATATGTAAATCCTTTGCACAATCCATCTAAGTAGTACATGGCTGTGAAAAAACCAGTTCCATAGTTATCTGTGACTAATATTGAATCTGTTTCCCCCACCAAAGCAACAGAATCTTTAAACCATTGCCAAGTTCCACCAACAGTATCGGTCCAAGCATGTAATTCATTGATGGTAGGGTCGCATGCCCCAACTTGGGTAATTCCAACGGTATCCCATGCAGGTATTTCGTATAAATGGAGGTCGTCAATTCCTATATAATACAAAGCAAAATTAGTAATTGATGTGGGGCAATAGCAACTACCTCCTTGAATTGCAAGAGCCGAGCTGTTTTGTTGTGGCTGGAATTCAATATAATTGATTTGCCAAATTGAAGTTGGAGTAGCGTCTGCAGAATCAGAATACGTCCAGTCATTAGATATACAATTAACTCCTGGTGTTGTGATGAATCCTGGCGCAACATTGTTACAATTATTTTTTAAGTATAATTGAATTGATGTTGGTGAAGGTATATTTGGAATAGTAGAGGTGTAATAAACTATTGAACTAAGAGAGAGTTTGTATTTCTTATAAGAGTATAGGGTGTCAGTTAAGCACGTTCCAAAAGAATTTGGGCCACGAAAAGGAAAAGTTGTGGTGTATGTTAAATTGGATTGGATAACTTCCAGTCCGATTATAAAATCTCCATTTGGAAAAGGTGTTGCAGACGGATTATTAATTTGTAACGAAGCGATATCCGGTGAATCACAACTTCCAATGTCAGCAACAAAATTATTAGATAGCCAATTATTTGAACAATATATGGAATCAGGACTATTAACTTGAGAAGAGCCAATTGGTGGACAACAATTTGGGTTTTCAAATGAAGGATTGGGTATTATAAAAATTTCCTTTTCTCCACAAGCTTGGCATTCCTCATCCAACAAATCAACCAACCCATCTCCATCATCATCAATTCCGTTATTGCATATTTCTTGGGCGGAAAGTGTTCCAGTAGAAAATAGTAATAATATGGTAAAAACAATTCTAAACATTTGAAAGCTAAGGTACAAAAAATAGTGTAGCTGTTAGTTTTTTGATTTTAGGAATTTCAGCTTTCAATTGTCGGTTCTCTGATTTTAGTCTATAGTGTTTAATAACTAGCTTTTTTAACCACAAGGTGCACAAAGTTTTGCACAAGGTTCTCAAAGTGTTTGTAAATTCATCAGAATTCCTAGTGTTCTTTGTGCCTTCATAGTGTCCTTTGTGGTTCAGTTTTTGGAAATTAGGATATCAGGTTTCGGCTTACGGAAAATTACAATAAAGACTACAATCTAGAATCTAGCCTCTAGGATCTTGCATCTAGTATCTTAATACTTCCTCTTTTCCGTTCTGTTCTCGATACACTTCGGCAAGCTCAGTGCAGCGCATCCCGACGAAACTGTCGGGACACTCGAACTGACACTCATTACTATTCATTAAATAACTTGTTTTTGTATTTAACATTTAACTTGATACTTATGCATTGCTACTTTTGTCTAGCGTCTGAACTCTAGTCTCTAGAATCTATTGACTAATAACTAAAAACTAATAACTATGAACTAACATCAATAATCTTGATACATTATATTTAACTTTGCCAAAAAAAAAACTAAAACATGCCCATTACCCGAATTGTAAAAATGACTTTTAAACCAGAACATGCAGCTGAATTTGAAGCATATTATTTAACCATCAAGGATAAGGTTGCTGGTCAACCTGGCTGTATGGGGGTGAAGTTGTTAAGAGAGAAAGGGGAGACAGGGGTGTTTTTTACTTATAGTCATTGGGCATCTGAAGCCGACTTGAATAATTACAGAAACACCGCAACTTTTGGTCAAATTTGGCCAACTGTTAAAAATTGGTTCGCCGATAAGGCTGGCGCATGGACGGTGGATGAAATTGTTTGATTGAATTCGAGAATCAATTGAATTTTTCAAGGATTAAAAGTTGAAAAAATCCTAGCCCAACAAACTCCTTTTCAATACCCATTTATCTACAAAAAATTCCTAAATTTGTGGTCTATTTTTAAGACAGAAACAAATACATGGAAATTCCAAAAGCCTATAATTCACAAGAAGCCGAGTCGAAATGGTATGCACATTGGTTAGAAAAACGCTATTTTCACTCTGAACCAGACGAGCGAGAGCCATATACGGTAATGATTCCACCCCCAAATGTAACGGGGGTTTTGCACATGGGTCACATGTTGAATAATACCATTCAAGATGTATTGGTGAGAAAAGCGAGAATGGAAGGCAAAAATGCTTGTTGGGTACCTGGTACCGATCATGCATCTATTGCAACGGAAGCGAAAGTGGTGCAAAAATTGAGAAAAGAAGGCATTAAAAAGTCTGACCTTTCTCGGGAAGAATTTTTAGGTCACGCCATGGATTGGAAAGATAAATACGGTGGTATTATCTTAGAACAATTGAAAAAATTAGGTGCTTCTTGCGACTGGGATCGTACAGAGTTTACCATGAATCCTGAATATTCTGAATCTGTAATCGATACTTTTGTCGATTTATATAACAAGGGAAAAATATACCGGGGCATTAGAATGATTAACTGGGATCCAGCTGCTCAAACTGCCTTGTCGAACGAAGAAGTGATTCACAAAGAAGTGAATTCTAAGTTATACCATGTTCGTTATAAAATTGAAGGAAGCAATGATGAATGGTTGACCATTGCAACAACTCGTCCAGAGACTATTTTAGGTGATTCTGCTATCTGTGTCAACCCAAATGATGCAAGGTATGCGAACCTGAAAGGTAAGAAAGCCATTGTGCCTATTGCAAACCGTGCTGTTCCCATTATTTTTGATGATTATGTAGAAATGGAGTTCGGTACAGGTTGCTTAAAAGTAACTCCGGCACACGACGAAAATGATTACGAGTTAGGTAAACGTCATAACCTTGAGACCATTGATATTTTAACGGATGAAGGTTTGTTGAATAAAAACGGTTTACACTACGAAGGACAAGACCGATTTGAAGTGAGAAAAGCCATTTCAAAAGAATTGGAAGCTTCGGGTTACATGGTTAAAATTGAAGACCATATCAATAAAGTAGGGTATTCTGAAAGAACAGATGTGCCTATTGAACCAAAATTAAGCTTACAGTGGTTTGTCGATATGAAACAATTGGCTGAACCCGCTTTAGAAAATGTAATGAATGGAACAATTAAGTTTCATCCCGATAATTTAAAAAATACTTACCGTCACTGGATGGAGAACATCAATGATTGGTGTATCTCTCGTCAATTGTGGTGGGGACATAGAATTCCAGCTTGGTATTATGGTAAAGGAGAGCATGATTTTGTGATAGCAAAAACGATTGAAGAAGCCCTTACGAGTGCCAATAAAAAAGCAGGAAAAACTTTTACTGCCGCTGATTTAAAGCAAGATGAAGATGTGTTAGATACTTGGTTTTCTTCTTGGTTATGGCCAATATCTTCATTTAATGGTTTAACTCAGCCGAACAACGAAGAAATCAATTATTATTATCCGACTAATGATTTAGTAACCGCACCAGAAATTATGTTTTTCTGGGTGGCACGTATGATCATGGCAGGGTATGAGTACATGGGGAAAGCCCCTTTTAAAAATGTGTATTATACCGGAATTGTAAGAGATAAATTAGGTCGTAAAATGTCTAAATCGCTTGGTAATTCACCTGATCCACTTGGATTAATTGATGAATACGGTGCAGATGGTGTGCGGGTAGGAATCTTAATTTCTTCTCCTGCTGGAAACGATTTACCTTTTGATACTTCACAGTGTGAGCAAGGAAGAAACTTTTCAAACAAGGTTTGGAATGCATTTCGTTTGGTAAAAAGCTGGACTGTACAAGACATTGAGCAACCAGAATCAAGCAAAAAGGGAATTGAGTGGTTTGAAAATAAATACCAAGCTACTTTACACACCATTAACGATCATTTTGATAAGTTCAGAATATCTGATGCTTTGATGAGTACGTATAAATTAGTATGGGATGATTTCTGTTCTTGGTATTTAGAGATTATTAAGCCTGGGTATCAACAACCAATCGATCAAGCTACCTTAGATGCTACCATCAAATTTTTTGAAAACATTCTTAAAATCATGCATCCATTCACCCCATTTATTGCGGAAGAAATTTGGCATTTATTGGACGAAAGAGCAGAAGGAGATGATATTATCATTGCCGAATGGCCAAAAGCACAAGCTTTCAATCAAGCAAACATTGATGGATTTGACAAGGCATGTGAAGTAATTTCAAACATTAGAAACATCCGAAAAGAAAATAACATTGCCAATAAAATAGCAGTAGAATTAATGGTAAAAGCCAATAGCGAAATGGATAAGTCTTTCGATACTGTAATTAGCAAAATAGGTAACTTAGCCAAGTTTGAATATGTATCAGAAAAAGTGAGCAATGCCTTTTCTTTTATCTCCAAAAACAATGAGTATTTTGTACCATTTGGCGAAGAGATTGATGTGGAAGCGGAGGTTGAAAAACTAAAGTCGGAATTAGATTATACCAAAGGATTTTTAGCCTCGGTTCAAAAGAAATTGAGCAATGAAAGATTTGTCTCAGGTGCACCAGAGCAAGTAGTTGCCAATGAAAAGAATAAGGAGAAAGATGCTTCTGAAAAAATAAAAATATTAGAAACTAAAATTGCCGAATTGGCAAATTAAATTTTAAAAGAATACAGTATGAAATATGATGTAGTAATAATTGGTTCGGGACCTGGTGGTTATG
>CBDUKB010000190.1:0-5969 GCA_965367695.1 uncultured Putridiphycobacter sp. | reverse complement strand
GATTCTGGTAAGCCACTTCATATTGTAACTTTAAATATGAGCGGGTCTGGTGATGATTTCCAAACTTTGAGAAATGACAACAGAATATTATTAATTAATAATGGTATTCATCCTGGTGAATCTGATGGAATTGACGCCACCATGATGATGTTTAGAGATATAGTACAAGGTAAAATAAACGCCCCAAAACACACGGTTTTAGTCACTATTCCTATTTATAATGTTGGTGGAAGCTTAAACAGAAATTCAGGCACTAGAACCAACCAAAATGGTCCTAAGGAATACGGCTTTAGAGGTAATGCACGTAACTATGATTTGAACAGAGATTTTATAAAAGCAGATACAAAAAATGCGAGAACTTTTACTCAGATATTTCATTTGGTTCAACCAGATGTATTTATAGATAATCATGTGAGTAATGGGGCAGATTATCAATATACATTGACACATTTATTTACACAGCACAACAAATTAGGTGGTGCATTGGGCAATTATATTCATTCTGAAATGATGCCAAAACTCGAACAAAAACTCGAAGCTAAAGATTGGGATATTACACCCTATGTCAATGTATTTAACCGTACACCAGATTCTGGATTTACACAGTTTATGGATTCGCCACGATACTCCACAGGTTACACGACATTGTACAACACTTTAGGAATGATGGTAGAAACACATATGCTAAAACCTTACAAACATCGTGTAGAGGGTACTTACGAATTAATGAAAAGCATGATAGAAATCACCGAAGAACAGGGTGATCAAATCACTCAACTCAGAAAAGAACAAGCCAAAATCTGGTCTGCTGGAAAAATCTATCCCTTGACTTGGACAGTCGATACCACAAAATCCTCAATCTTAAAATTTAAAGGTTACGAAGGAGAAATGATTCCAAGCGAATTAACCGGAGCGCAACGTTTAAAATACGATATCAATAAACCATTTATAAAAGATGTAAGGTATCAGAACTATTTTAAAGCAACAGATTCAGTTATTATCCCAAAAGCCTATATCATTCCACAAGGTTGGCATAATGTTATTGATCTTTTGAAGCTAAACAAGGTAACTTTCACTCAATTTAAAAGAGATACAACGCTAACAGTAGAATCTTATAAAATCGATGTTTACGAAACCCGAAAATCAGCTTACGAAGGGCATTACCAACACTACAATACCAAAATAAAATCCTCTGAAGTCAAAGTTGCGTTTAGAAAAGGGGATTATCTCATTACTACAGACCAAAAATCCATACGCTATTTGTTGGAAACTTTAGAACCGACAGCTCCTGATTCTTTCTTTAACTGGAATTTCTTCGACACCATTTTGCAACAAAAAGAAGGCTTTTCACCATATGTTTGGGAAGATAAAGCACAACTGCTCTTAAGACAAAACCCAAAACTTCAAATAGAATATAATATAAGAATAAGTTACGATGAAGAATTTGCAAATAATTGGTATGCGCAGTTAGATTGGTTGCATAAGCAGAGTGGTAATTACGAAAAGGCACATTTGCAATATCCTGTTTATAGTTTGAAGTAATTTTAACCTATTGATTTTTTTTCGATAAATAAACCCATTATTCTGATTGAAGTAAATTTCACTCCTAATAATGGGTTTTTAACTTTAATTATTTTCAGATTGCTTTAAAAAAAAACTTGTAAATTTTTCCTGTCAATTTAACTACAATTTTAATTTTTAATAATTTTAAATATTTTGGACTCACCTTCAATTTCCACATTTATAAAATAAATTCCTGTTGCACCTTCAATTTGAAGTTGAACTGTATCTGTATTTTCAAATCTATGAGAAGCTATATTTTGTCCAAAAATGTTTGTAATTGTTGTTTTTATTTCAGGTTGATTTTTACCTAAATCAATATTAAAACTACCTGTTGTTGGATTAGGATACGCTTTGGTAGAAGTCAATATGTTTTCATCTAATCCTAACGAAATATTAATAACACCTAAGGTTACATTATCTGCATTACAAAGCACATCAAAGGTGTATGTATTTCCATTAAAATCTGCAGTTACTTGTGATGGTAAGTTGCATGCTATCACATTATTTGCTGTGATCACCACAAATTCATCAGTGAGTTGTGGTGCAAACCCCAACTGCAGGTTAAATGTCCCATCTAGTTTTGCATTACTTTGAATGGAAAAAACATCGTGCTCGGTTTCTGGTGTTGTACCGTTAATTTCTAATTGATAAACACAGTCTGGCGTAGCTTCAAATTCTGTAACATTTATATACGTCAAAATCCCAATACCATCATTACCAGGTGCAATGGTGCTTGCAACCGTGTCAGAAGGATTTGTACTTATGGCACCAGCTCCTGTAATGAGACCAGTACCTTCATAACTGTTATTAAAATTAAGCTGACCACTTAGAATTTTTAAAGTCCCAGGTGCATTATTAGTAAAATTGTTTATTTGAGTTTCCCCAGTACCTGTTAATTTTTGAAAGAGTCCTGTATTTAGAATACTACCAGCGATAACAACATTATCTTCAATGGTGATTTCACCTGTATCAGTATTGTTTAGAAGCGAAGGGGAAGGAATGCTAAATGAAGTAGTCGTACTATCGAAAACAATGTCAGCTTCATTTCGTAAAGTTGCACCTCCTGTTAATCCTAAATCGCCTGTTCCTGAATATATTATACTCAAAAGTCCTTGATTTACAAGAGTAGTATTGGTATTCATACCACCAGCTGGAAATATGTTACCTTGTGTCCATTCAACTCCGGCAGACCCAGAAAAATTTAGAACAGTTTCTTCCGTACCCAATAATCTTGTTTGTGAATTTATCATTAATGGACCATTTAATTCACCTGTAATCGTCCCATTTAAATAATTTAGACTTGAAAAAGAGTTTAATGCAAAAAATGAATTTTCGGCAATATTAATCTCTCCTCTATTTAAATTTGTTATACTTTTTGTTTCAATTGAGCCGCTATTAATATTCACAGTACCTTCATTATTTTCAAAATTACTTTGAATACTAAAAGTTCCTGTTCCAGCCGTTTTTTGTAAAAGACCTCTGTTAGACAATAAACCATTACCGATAATCTCACCTTCTTCAATAGTTAATATACCAGAAGGAAAAATATCTAATTTCACGTTATGCAATGTTAATGGATCACTAGGTGATTGTATGTGCATTGTCCCTGTAATGTTAATGGCAGAATTTGCAGTTGTACCTCTTAAATTTTTTGCGTTCACTCCTATCGTATTTAATACACTATTAATTACTAAAGTGCTTGTGACTTGTACTGATCCACCTAAAATATTGAGTTCTGAATTTGGTGCAAATGTGCCTTGACTTATAATTAGATTACCTCCAAAGATTGTGACAATTGCACCTTCTTCTACGGTTAGATTATTTGCAAAAGCATTATTAGAATAAATATTTATGATTTCATTCGCTGGTATTATTACTTGTTCATTTCCTGTTGGGATAACATTAGGACTCCAATTATCCTCATTATGCCAATTGTCATCGTTGGTGGCATTAGTCCAAGTTGCAGATTGAGCATTTGCAATCATTTCTGTTAATACTAACATGGATAAGAGAAAAATAAAGTTGAATTTTTTCATTTTGTTGCGGTTTTATTTAATAATTAGTGATGTCATATAACCATACATCGAAGCAAATTGAAAATGTCATCAAAAAAATAAAAATTATTAGGAAATATTTTTCGACCCAAGTAAAACCAATCAAAAAATAGCATAATTTTGTTTAAAATTATAATAGCGTTATGCGCTCTAAATGAACAAATACATTGTTGTAAATCAACCTGAAAAATGGAACTTTTCAATTGATAAAATTACAGTAATATCCTCACAAGATTATCTTACCAATCCGAAGTATGCCCTATTAAAAACTGCACGAATATTTAATTTGTGTAAGGACTATTCGTACCAATCTAAAGGCTATTATGTTTCCCTTTTGGCAGAGGCTAGAGGACATTTACCAATCCCAACTACAAAAAATATTGTAGATCTTAAAGCATTAAAGTTGGTTAGAATTGTTTCTGACGAATTCGATGATGTTATTCAACAAAGTCTTAAAAATATTAAATCACAGGATTTTACTTTGAGTATTTATTTTGGACAAAATGTAGCTCACAAATACAAAAATTTGAGCGCACTCTTTTATAAACATTTTCAAGTCCCATTTTTAAGAGTGAATTTTAACCATACTACAAAGTGGAATATACAAAGTATAAAAGCAATTTCGGAATCTGAAATTCCTGAAGAACATATGTCAAGTGTTCATGAGTTTGCCAATCAATATTTTTCTAAAAAACGTTACGATACGGCTAAAGTTGCAAATTACGATTTTGATTTAGCCATTTTAGTAAACCCAAACGATCCTGCTCCACCAAGCAATCCTAAAGCTTTAAAAAAGTTTATAGACATTGCTGAGAAGATGAACATCTATGCCGAAATTATTGAACCAAAAGATCTATCGCGCTTATCATCATTTGATGCGCTATTTTTAAGACAAAGCACTGAGGTTAACAATGAGGCTTATACGTTTGCAAGAAAAGCACAACAAGAAGGTATTGCTATAATTGATTATCCTGATGCTATTCTAAAATGTTGTAATAAGGTCTATATGGCAGAGGCCTTAAATAATGCTAATATCAGTACTCCAAAAACGGTAATTGTTCATGCTAATAATCGCGATTCGGTTATAGAAAAAACGGGATTACCCTGTGTGTTAAAGGCACCAGACTCTACTTTTTCTTTTGGAGTAAAAAAAGCAAAAACCAAGTTAGAATTCGATGCTTTAGTTACTGAAATGCTAAAGGAATCTGATTTAATTATCGCACAAGAATTTTGCCCATCTGACTATGATTGGCGTATAGGCATTATAGATAATAAGCCTTTTTTTGCTTGTAAATATTATATGGCAAAAGGCCATTGGCAAATTTATAACTGGAAAGCAACAAAGAAGAATGAACAAGATGGTGATGCAGACTGTTTACCAATAGAAGACGTGCCAAAAAACGTGATTGATATAGCCTTAAAATCTGCAAAACTTATGGGATTAGGTTTATATGGCATAGATATTAAAGTGGTTGACGATAAATTAATGGTTATTGAAATTAACGACAATCCAAATATAGATTTTGGCGTAGAAGACCTTCACTATGGTGATTTAGTATATACAGAAATTCTCTCAGCACTAAAAAAACGATTAGATTAAAATGAGTAAAAAATATCACTTATTCGAAGTTTACGGTATTGAACTCGAATATATGTTAGTACAAAATGACAACTTCAAGGTTGCTCCAATTGTAGATCAACTTCTGACAAAGAAAGCTAGAGAATTAACAGGAGATGTTGAAAATGGAGATATTGCATGGAGTAATGAACTTGTTGCACATGTTGTTGAATTAAAGACTAATGGCCCAACAAAAAATATTAATGATTTATCTAGAAAATTTCATCAAAACGTTTTAGAAATAAATACCTTATTACAGCCATTAAACGTGCAACTTCTTGGCACAGCTGCACACCCAACAATGAATACTGATAAAGACACACAACTTTGGAAACACAGTTATAGTGAAGTATATGCGCTTTACAATAAGATTTTTAATTGCAAGGGACATGGTTGGAGTAATTTACAAAGCACACATATTAATTTACCGTTTTATGACGATATTGAATTTGAAAAACTGCATGCAGCCATAAGAATAATACTTCCACTAATACCCGGTTTATGTGCAAGTTCCCCTATTCTCGACGGAGCAAAAACAGGTTTTAAAGACACACGTTTAGAATATTATAAATTCAACCAAAAAGAAATTCCAGAACTTACAGGCTGGGTGATTCCAGAGCGTGTATTTTCAAAATTAGATTATTATACTACAATTTTTGAGCCTATAAAACGTGCTATAAGCCCTTATGACAAAAAAAAAATATTAGATCATCACTTCATAAATTCGCGTGGTG
>CBDUKB010000189.1:0-5995 GCA_965367695.1 uncultured Putridiphycobacter sp. | reverse complement strand
CCGTTTTAATGACATCCATGTTGTGTTCAATTACTAGAACGGAATGCCCTAAACCAATCAATTTATTAAATGCGACTAACAATTTTGCAATATCATGAAAATGCAAGCCAGTAGTGGGTTCGTCAAATAAAAATAGGGTAGGTGTCACATTTCTTTGCCCTTCTATTAAGTAAGTTGCCAATTTAATTCTTTGGGCTTCGCCGCCTGACAATGTGCTAGAAGATTGTCCTAGCTTCAAGTAACCTAATCCCAAGTCTTGCAGTGGTTGTAGTCTATCTCTTATGGCTTTTTCAGTTGTTTTTACACCATTG
Source organism: uncultured Putridiphycobacter sp. (assembly GCA_965367695.1). GTDB lineage: Bacteria > Bacteroidota > Bacteroidia > Flavobacteriales_D > Crocinitomicaceae > Putridiphycobacter. Next base: position 5,684 of record CBDUKB010000189.1, on the reverse strand, counting down.
AAAAATTCAAGGGCTTTATCAATTGACAAGTTTAAAACATCATCAATAGTTAAGTCACGTACTGTAATTTCAAGCGCTTCTGGCGTATACCTTTTTCCTTTGCAGTCTTCACAAAGTAGTTTTACATCAGCCATAAACTGCATACTTATGGTAATTTCTCCTTCTCCTTTACAGGTTTCACAACGACCACCAGGTACATTATAAGAAAAGTAACCCGGTTTTAATCCCCTTAATTTTGAACCTTGCTGTCTAGAAAATAAATCCCTGATATAATCAAATGCTTTTACATAAGTAGCAGGATTACTTCTTGAAGATCGCCCAATTGAGTTTTGGTCAATTATTTCTATGTCTTTTATCTGATCAATATCTCCAGCAATTCTTGTATATGCGCCAATTTTATTCGAGGATTTTCCTAATTTTTTCTGAAGTGCAGGTGCTAAAATTTGTTTGATTAAAGTTGATTTACCTGAACCTGAAACTCCTGTTACACATACAAATCCGTTTAAAGGAATACTGACATCAATGTTTTTTAAATTATTTTCTTTTGCGCCGACTAACTGTATTTTATGGTTCATGGAACGGCGTATACTTGGAACTTCAATGCCTATCTTCTTGTTTAAATAATCAGCTGTTAAACTGCCTTTCGCTTTTAATAAGTCTTTGTGATCACCTTGAAAAACCACTTCACCACCATACTCTCCAGCTAATGGACCCATGTCAATAATTTGGTCAGCCGCCCTAATAATATCTTCTTCGTGTTCAACTACAATTACCGTGTTGCCAATGGCTTTTAAATTTTCCAAAACCTCAATTAATTTTGCTGTATCTTTTGGATGTAAGCCAATACTCGGCTCATCTAAAATATACATAGAACCAACCAAGGAACTACCCAATGAGTTGGCCAAATGAATGCGCTGTGATTCTCCACCTGAAAGCGTCCCTGACTGCCTGTTTAGGTCTAAATACCCCAGTCCAACCTTATTTAAATAACGCAACCTGTTATTTATTTCTATCAACAAGCGTTCAGCAATTTGCGTCTGGTATTTATCTAAAGTAATACTTTTAAAAAAGTCTTGTAATTCATTGATAGGCAAAAGTAATAAGTCTGATAAATTTTTATCATCCACCCGAACAAAATTAGTCTCTGCTCTTAACCTTGTCCCCCTACAAGTCGTACATTTTGTTTTTCCTCGGTACCGGGAAAGCATAATACGGTAATGAATTTTATAGGTTTGACTTGAAAGGTGATTAAAGAAATCCCACAAACCCTTAAAGTTTTTGGTTCCCTGCCAAAGCATTTGATATTCTTTCTCTGTTAAATCTTCTATTGGGGTATGGACGGGGAAATTATCTTTTGCTGCTTGATGAATTAATTGCATTTTCCATTCTCCCATTTTTTCACCTCGCCAGGCAACAACGGCATCTTCTACTAAGGACAATGATTTATTTGGTATGACCAAGTCCTCATCAATGCCGATCATGGAACCAAATCCTTCACAGGTAGCACAGGCTCCGAATGGGTTGTTAAAACTGAAAAAATTAACAGATGGCTCAATGAATTCAACACCATCTTCTTCAAACTTATTGGTAAATAAGAACTGCTTATTCGACTCCATATCGAATACAACTGCAGTGCCAAAACCTTCGTAAAAAGCCGTTTGAATAGAATCACCTAACCTTGAATCATAGTTTTCATCATTTTCAATATGCTTCAACCTATCAATAATCACATAGGCATTAGTCCCCTCATATAAACCTGTTTTAAAGTCACTTAAATTATAATTGTTACCACCTACAAATACCTTTGAATACCCTTGAGAAATCAACAATTTTACTGATTCCTCAACGCTTCTGTCACCTGGTATTATCCAAGGACTTAAAATCATAAACTTGTGGCCGACTTCAAACTCATTAATTTTATCAATTACATCAGCAACGGTGTGTTTTTTAATTTCTTTTCCTGAAGTAGGAGAGTAGGTTTTTCCAATTCGAGCGAATAATACTTTTAAGTAATCATATATTTCTGTTACAGTTCCAACTGTAGATCGAGGATTGTTTGAAATCACTCTTTGTTCAATAGCAACTGCTGGAGAAATACCTTTAATGGAATCAACGTCTGGTTTTTCTAATCGACCTAAAAACTGACGTGCATAGGAAGAAAGACTTTCAACATACCGACGCTGACCTTCAGCAAATAAAGTCGAAAAAGCGAGAGAAGATTTACCTGATCCTGATAGACCAGTAATGACAACAATTTGATTGTGAGGAATGGATAAATCTATATTTTTTAAGTTGTGAACTCTCGCTCCTTTAATAACTATTTCAGTAGTTGCTTTACTCATCAATCAAATATTTCTGAACTTTTTTCACAAACTTACCAAACCTTTTTAGAAAGTCATTCGTTTATATAGTCAGAAATTAAGATTTAAGATTTTTTTTGATATTAAATTTATTTTCATACATTAGCCAAACTAAAAAAAAAACGCCTATAGCAATAATTCTACTTTAAACATGAAATGTTAACTACTTCTGTTCACGGTTTTACTCCCGTGCATAGAAATTATTAAAGTGAATTATGAAAACTGCTCAAGCTATTACCGATCAAACACTCATCAAGGCGTATTTAAACGGAGATGAGAAATCTTTTGAAATTTTACTAGGTAGAAATCAAGACCGCGTTTTTGGTTATATCATTTCTAAAATCAAAAATTACGATTTGGCGAATGATATTTTTCAAGACGTATTTATTAAAGTAATTAAAAACTTGAAAAAAGGAGCCTACAACGAAGAGGGCAAGTTTTTACCTTGGGTACTGACCATTGCTCACAATTTGGTAATCGATCATTTTAGAAGAAATAAAAAAATGCCAACCATCTCTGAAACTTCTTATGGCAATGATGACTTTGATATATTTTCTGTCCTTAAATTAACTGACAAAAATGTGGAAGACTTGATGATTAAATCCCAAGTGGAGGAAAAATTAACGCAATTAATAGAGTTTTTACCTGTGGATCAAAAAGATGTACTTAAAAAAAGAATCTATGTGGGAATGAGCTTTAAGGACATTGCTGAAAAAGAAAACATCAGTATCAATACCGCTTTAGGTAGAATGCGCTATGCATTGATTAACTTAAGAAAGTTGATTGAAGAACATGAAGTATGTTTGGCGTATTAAATCCAATTATTTATCTAAAAACAAATCGAACAATTAAATCGTGTTCCAGTACTAATTTTGGTTTGATATAAGTAGCTCCATAAGCTTCAATTTGATCTTTTGTATTGTAATAATCCAATCTCCCTACATAAGGCTGATACAAAATTTGCATCTGCATGCCATTTGAAACAGGATATTGTATACCTACATTTATACCATAAGCAATTCCTGAGCCACGGGTGCGTGTAAAAAAACCATTGGTTGGATTAAATTGGGAATACAAATTGGTGATAATTGACCCCAATAATTCAACTTCATTCGATTCCATTCTCCAAGCATTAAACATGCCCGATAATCCAAAAATATACTTTAAATCATCACCATCTGTAGTATAGTTTAAATTTATGCGACCGTTAAACCTACTTTCCTTTCCTGATACAAATCCATTTTGATAAATATCTTGTGTAGTAAAGTTACCTGGATCAGTCACTTCAAGGGTATAGCCCCCAACCATTGTTAAATTCGAAAAATTAAAATCAGCTTCAAAACTCAAATTCGGACTGGCTTGATAACCTATATTGACACCATATACAGGTGCAGGTCTAAATCGGTATAATTCTGAATATTGTAAAAATTGAAAGTCTTTGTTGCCCAACATCTGCCTGACTATTTGATAATTATTTGGGGTAATAAAGAAATTTTCTAATTGGTCTTGATAAAACCCGGTATAACGGGCAGCATATGTCTTGTTTGCAAATTTTATTCCTGCATTCAATCCGTAAGTAAACCTTCTAAAGTCTTGTCCATTCACAAAAAATAAAAATCCTATAAAAAAAACTGTTAATTTTATCCGCATAAAGAGTAAGTAAATGTCAAAAATACAAAATATTGCCGTATTAACATCAGGAGGAGATGCACAAGGAATGAATGCATGTATTCGGGCTGTTGTACGCATGGGAATTGCTGAGAAAATGAAAGTTTTTGGAGTAATTGATGGGTTTAATGGATTGATAGATAACCATATTAATGAATTGGCATATCAAGATGTTTCAAATATTATCCAAAGGGGAGGAACCATTCTTGGTACAGCAAGGAGCGAAAGATTTCTTGAAAAGAAATATCGGAATATTGCATTCGAAAACCTAAAGAAGCATGACATTGATGCAGTTGTAATAATAGGGGGAGACGGTAGTTTCAAAGGGGCTCAACTATTTAATCGTGAATTTAACATGCCATTTATAGGCATTCCAGGCACCATTGATAATGATATTATTGGAACAGATTACACTTTGGGATTTGACACTGCTTTAAACAATATAATCGATTCAGTAGATAAAATAAGAGATACTGCAAGTGCACACCATAGAATTTTTTTAGTGGAAGTAATGGGCAATACCTCAGGATTATTAGCGGTAAATGCTGCTTTGGTGACTGGTGCCGAAGAAGTCTTCATTCCAGAAGCCTTAGAGGACTTTGAACGCTTCGAAAATAAAATTAGAAAGGCAGTTGCAGCTAAAAAATCAAGTATTATCATTGTTTCAGAAGGGGATGAGATAGGTGGCGCAAAGGAATTATATAGCTATTTAAAAGAAAAAGATTTACACCATAAAATAAGGGTTACTATATTAGGCCACATCCAAAGAGGCGGTTCGCCTAGCTTTATTGATCGGAAAATGGGGACAGAATTTGGTGTTCAAGCCATCTCAAATTTGAAAAACGGGAAACACAATTTGATTTTAGGACTAAAAAACAACCAAATTATAGCATACCCACTTGGGAATGAAATTACAAAAAACCTGAAAGACCAAACAGCCCCTTTAAAAGTGATACACCAGCTGAATGTTTTTTAATCAGTTAATATAAATATCAATCAGCTTCATTAAAAACTACCTTTTAAAATGCAACATTAAATAGGGTTTGTATCTGCTTTAATTACAAAAAACAATTAAAACAATCTAAACTCCAATATCGATTCTGATTTAACCAGCCTATTGGTGAAATGATTAATTCCTATTTTATTGAAAATCTCGGCCGTACGTAAAAATGACAATAAAAGTTGCATCATTCGTCAAGAAATTAATATGATTAGTTTTTTTTGTTGAAAAAATAACTTAGTTTTAGCAAATAATTAACTAAAAAAAATACAATGAAGAAAATTTTACTAATCTTTTCGTTCGTATTTACTGGTCTCATTAGTATGGCGCAAGTAAATATTGGAACGGGAGCAACAGGAACTTTGAATCAAGGAATTCCTGTGGAGCCATACTACGGCTACACTTACAGTCAAATGATTTATACCGCGGCAGAAATTAATGCCTCTGGAACAATAGATTCTTTGATTTTTTACAAATCGGGGACTGGTTTTAATAACTCAAACGATTGGACAGTTTATTTAGCTCATACAACTACAAGTTCATTTGCTACAACTTCATCTTGGATAGCACATTCAAATTTCACACAAGTGTTTAGTGGAACAGTATCGCAAGTTGGAAACGAAGTGAAAGTAGTTTTTTCTACATCATTTGTATAT
>CBDUKB010000188.1:0-6014 GCA_965367695.1 uncultured Putridiphycobacter sp. | reverse complement strand
AAAAACAAAACTTAAATCAACTCAAGTTAACCAAGTATCATTTATTGCAAATACTTCCAAATCAAATCTTTCAACTCAACCAAACCTTGTTGAGCAACAGAGGATATGAATAAATAAGGGACGTCTGGTAAGTCTTTTTCGATTTCAGCTTTCAATTCATCATCCAACATATCTGATTTCGAAATGGCCAATAACTTCGGTTTATCTAATAAATCGGGGTTATACTTAGCCAATTCATTGTGCAAAACCTCATACTCTTTTTTAATATCATCCGAATCAGCCGCTATAATAAACAACAACAATGAATTTCTTTCAATATGTCTTAAAAACCTTAATCCCAACCCCTTTCCTTCTGATGCACCTTCAATAATTCCAGGGATATCGGCCATGATGAAAGACTTATAATCACGGTATTCCACAATACCAAGGTTTGGTGTTAATGTGGTAAAAGGATAATTTGCAATTTCAGGTTTAGCTGCAGATAAAACAGACAGTAAGGTAGATTTCCCTGCATTTGGAAAACCAACTAAGCCCACATCAGCCAGTACTTTTAATTCTAAAATAATCCAACCTTCTCTTTCTCCTATACCTGGTTGTGCATACCTTGGCGTTTGGTTGACAGAAGTTTTAAAGTGAACATTTCCAAGTCCTCCTTTTCCACCTTCCATAATTATTTGCTCTTCACCTTCTTCCGATATTTCGAATAAAAACTCACCGGTTTCGGCATCCTTAGCTATGGTCCCTAGAGGTACATCCACTATTACATCTTGACCATCTTTTCCGGAACTTTCATTTTTTCCACCGGGATCACCATGTGTGGCCTTAATATGTTTACGGTATTTTAAAGGCAACAAAGTCCATAATTGCTTATTTCCTCTCAAAATAATATGTCCACCTCTTCCACCATCTCCTCCAGCTGGCCCTCCTTTTGGAATATATTTTTCCCTTCTCATATACATTGAACCTGCGCCACCTCGACCAGATTTGCAATGTATTTTCACATAATCAATAAAATTGGACATGCCTCTTTTTTTTAAAATAAAACACCCTTCAACTTAAATGCATTGAAGGGTGAAAATATATATTTTTGATTAAACTACTGCGTCGATTGCAGTAAATAATCTTTCTGTAATTGTATCCACATCACCCACTCCATTGATAGCAATGTGTTTATTGTCTTTTGCGTAATAATCTGCAACGACTGCTGTTTGAGAGTTGTACACTTGTATTCTATCTCTTACAATGTTTTCATCTGCATCATCAGAACGGCCACTGTCTTTTGCACGATTTAACAATCGTTTTACCAATTCTTCCTCGTCTACACTTAAAGCTAGCATTAACTTAATTTCAGTTCCTCTTTTGTTCAAAAATTCAGACAATGCTTTTGCTTGAACATTCGTTCTTGGAAAACCATCAAAAATAAAGCCTGCAGCTTCTGGGTGTTTCTCAACTTCACTTTCCAACATAGAGATTGTTACCTCGTCTGGCACCAATTGCCCTTTGTCGATAAAACTTTTCGCTAAATTACCTAATTCAGTTCCTCCTTTAATATTTGCTCTAAAAACGTCACCAGTTGATAAATGATATAAATTGTACTTTTCAACTAATCGGATGGCTTGTGTGCCTTTTCCTGCGCCTGGAGGGCCAAATAAAACGATATTTAACATGCTTTGTATTTCTAATGAATAAATTTCCTTTAAATTTCGTCCTAACTCGTCGTAATCAAGACCAAATCCGACCACAAAGGTATTCGGAATTTCTAAACCTATATAGTTAATTGGATATTTTTTTTGATAGACTGCTTTTTTGAAAAGCAAGGTAGCTATAGATAACGACCTTACATCAAACTGATTAAACTCTTTAAAAATAGCTTCGATTGTTTGACCTGTATCTACAATATCTTCAATTATTATCACATCTTTCCCTTTCACACTTTCAGGAATTTGCATTATTGTCCTAACTGTATTTGTAGAAGTGGTTCCTTGGTATGATGAAAACTGAACAAATTCTATTGTACAATCTAAATCAATGCGCTTCAATAATTCAGCCCCAAAAATTAATGAACCCTTTAAAACGATTACAAAAACAGGACATTTACCTGCATAATCAACATTGATTTGATTCGCAACTTTATCAATTGCTGCCGATAGCTCCGCTTCATTAATGTATGGTTTAAAATATTTATCGTGTAACTTCACCTGATGACTCATGGTACAAAAATATTGATTTATCAATTGTACTCGACCCATTGATTAAATTTTCAACACATTATTTTATGAGGGCAACTATTCTTTACTTTTGGTTTACATTATTTTACATTTGAAATTGAATAAAACAATTCACTCATCAGTAATTTAGAACAAATAATTGCACGTTATGAAAACTTTAAAAATGTTACCATTATTATTACTATGTACATTTTCTTGTAGCCACATAGCCGCTAAAAAAAAGCAACCTCAATTAGAAACTCCAAATTCAAAATTAAAAACTGATTCAATTTTACAGTTTTCGGTGATGATTACAGCAATTTTTGAAGACAGTGATGGAAACTTTTGGTTTGGCTCTCATGGGGACGGATTATGCAGGTATGATGGGGAAAAATATACTTACTTCATGGCAGACAATGGATTGCCAAATGGTAATGATCGTGAATTTGCACCAGGGCCAGATTGGTCAATTGTAAGAAAAATAAATGGAGGCAATCAAATTCAGGCAATAAACGAAGATAAAGCAGGTAACCTATGGGTCATGACCACAGATCATATCAGTAGATTTAACGGCGAAATATTTGAAAGTGTTGAATCCAATTATGTTGGGCCTTTACCAATAAACTTATCAGCTAAGGAATGGAAAACATTCTCGAATGATTTTATCTTTGGTTACGGTAGTCAATTGGGGGTATTTTCAATAAAGAGAAAAAAATTAATTTACCATAGCTTTCCACCCCCATTCGATAAAAAACGTGATGGGGTTTCTGCATATCACAAGGACCTTGAGGGAAATTTTTGGTTTGGGACCATGGAAAACGGTAGCTTTCACTATGATGGAAAAACTTTCGAATCCATCAGTAATCCTCATGAAATAGGTATCAGCAGGAGTATTTTTCAGGATAAAAATAAAAGGATATGGATTACCAATAATCAATTTGGTTTAAATTATCTTGAGCATGATACTTTGGTTAATTTTATCATAGAATACAGTCAATTAACCCTGGATACAGCCATTATTGGTGAATTTAAGACCGGTTTTCAAGCCATAGAACAAGGTGAAAATGGAGACTTGTGGTTTGGTACTTTCGGCAATGGACTCTGGCAATACAATGGTGAAAAACTCCTCCACCACACTAACAATAATGACCTTGAAATAATAGTTGCCAAAACCATTTATAAAGATCGAAGTGGCAAACTATGGTTTGGCTTAAATGAAGGAAGTGTTTATGCATATGATTCAGGTAAATTTAAAAGGTTTGATGAAATTCAGCTGTTAAAGAAAAATTTAAAATAAGCAGTAAAAATGGCATTACCACAACTTTCAAACTGCCATTAAGTCAGCAAAATCAATGCTTTACTGCTATTATTGCCGATTTATATGTGTATTTAGATTTGGACTGAAATTTGACTTCATTCAAGAAAAAACGTACAAATGAACATAGAAAAATTTACACATAAATCAAAAGAAGTGATTCAGCATGTTCAAAACATGATGAATGGTTTGGGACAACAAAACATTGAACCCGCACATATATTAAAATCAATATTAACTATTGATCAGGATGTCTTGCCTTTTATTGGCAATGAATTGAATGTCAACTGGACCCTCATTGGAGAAATTGTCAACAAGCAAATTGAAAGCTACCCTAAGGTAAGTGGTGGGCAGTTATACTTTTCAAATAATGCCAATGCGGTGATTCAAAATGCCACAAAAGCCATGGATGAATTCGGAGATGAATTTATATCTATTGAGCTATTATTATATGGAATTTTAGGCATTAATGATCCCATATCAAAAGCATTAAAAGACCACAACATCAATCAAAAAAACCTAAAAGAAGCCATTATGAAATTAAGAAACGGCGAATCGGTTACCTCAGCAAATGCAGAGAACGAATACCAAGCATTGAGTAAATACGCCAAAAATTTAAATGAATTGGCCAAAACAGGAAAGTTAGACCCTGTAATTGGTCGTGATGAAGAGATTAGAAGAGTACTACAAATATTAACAAGAAGAACAAAAAACAATCCAATTTTAATTGGTGAGCCAGGGGTTGGTAAAACCGCCATTGCAGAAGGAATTGCACATAGAATTGTAAGCGGTGATGTACCAGAAAACCTAAAGTCTAAAATTGTATTTTCATTAGACATGGGCGCTTTGATTGCAGGGGCCAAGTACAAAGGTGAATTTGAAGAAAGACTAAAAGCAGTAGTAAAAGAAGTGGTAAATGCCGAAGGTGAAATCATTTTGTTTATCGACGAGATTCACACCCTTGTTGGTGCAGGTGGTGGTGATGGCGCAATGGATGCCGCAAACATATTAAAACCTGCTTTGGCAAGAGGTGAATTAAGAGCTGTAGGTGCAACCACTTTGAATGAATATCAAAAATACTTTGAAAAAGACAAGGCATTAATCCGTCGTTTTCAAACTGTTTTGATTGACGAACCAAGTAGAGAAGATGCCATTTCTATTCTACGTGGAATCAAAGAAAAATACGAGAATTACCACAAGGTAATGATCAAAGATGAAGCAATTATTGCTGCTGTGGAATTGTCGCAACGTTATATTACAGAAAGACAGTTGCCTGATAAAGCGATTGATTTAATTGATGAAGCTGCTTCTAAAATGCGTATGGAAATCAACTCTAAACCTGAGGAATTAGATGAAGTTGAAAGAAAAATAATGCAACTTGAAATCGAAAGACAAGCCATAAAACGTGAAAATGACAAAAAGAAATTGGCGAAATTGGGTGCGGAGTTAGCAGAATTAAACGAAATTAAAAATCGGGTTTCCGCCAAGTGGCAAAACGAAAAAAGTCGACTAGATGGCATTCAAAACGCGAAAGAAGCTTTAGAAGAATTAAAACTAGAAGCTGAAAAAGCTGAAAGAGAAGGAAATTACGAAAAAGTAGCAGAAATAAGATATGGTAAGATTCAAGAAACGGAACAACTGCTTGCCAAATTAAAAGAAGAATTACAGGCTACTGAAGGTGAACATACTTTGATAAAAGAAGAAGTAGATGCTAAAGAAATAGCGGATGTAGTTTCTAAATGGACTGGAATTCCTGTCAATAAAATGTTGGAAGGAGAACGAGAAAAGTTATTAAGACTGGAAGATGAGCTTGGGAAAAGAGTTGTTGGACAAGAAGAAGCCATTGAAGCGATTGCTGATGCCGTAAGAAGATCTAGAGCTGGTCTACAAGATGAGAAAAAACCAATTGGGTCATTCATCTTTTTGGGAACAACTGGTGTAGGTAAAACCGAACTGGCAAAAACCCTAGCAGAGTTTCTATTCAATGACGAAAACGCCATGACCCGAATTGACATGAGTGAATACCAAGAAAGACATGCAGTCAGTAGATTGGTTGGTGCTCCTCCAGGATACGTTGGTTATGATGAAGGTGGTCAACTGACTGAAGCGGTAAGAAGACGTCCCTACTCTATTATATTGTTAGATGAAATTGAAAAAGCACATCCAGATGTCTTTAATATCTTACTACAAGTTTTAGATGATGGTCGATTAACAGATAACAAAGGAAGGTTAGTGAATTTTAAAAACACTATTATCATTATGACCTCTAACCTAGGTTCTGATATCATTCAGTCGAGTTTTGAAGGTTATGAAGACTCTAAAAACAAATGGGGATTAGTTGAACAAGCAAAGAAAGATGTCTTTGATTTATTGAAAAAAACCATAAGACCAGAGTTTTTAAACAGAATTGATGAAACCATTATGTTTAAACCTTTAACCATTGAAAATGTCAAGGAGATTGTTCACATTCAAATTGCCTTATTGAACAAACG
>CBDUKB010000187.1:0-6139 GCA_965367695.1 uncultured Putridiphycobacter sp. | reverse complement strand
ATGGGAAAGTATGGAGAAGAAGGTGATCGTCTAATATTTAGAATATTGAATAGCGGAGATAAAGTAAAAAGAGCAGATTTAGCAGCTTTGAAAGATGGTGAATTAGCAAAATTTTCAAATTCTTTATCCGAAAAAGCATTGCGATACGATTTAACCGTACCCTTTGCACGATTTGTAGTCCAACACCAAAACGAACTCACTTTCCCTTTTAAAAGGTATCAAATTCAGCCTGTTTGGAGAGCTGATAGACCTCAAAAAGGAAGGTATAGGGAGTTTTATCAATGTGATGTTGATGTGGTTGGTAGTGATTCATTGATTTATGAAATTGAATTAATTCAAATATTTGATGAAGTACTTTCGAATTTGGGATTGAATGACTTTTCAATAAAAATTAATAATAGAAAAATATTAACTGGTATTGCTGAAGTTTGCGGAGAAACTGACAAATTAGTTGACATTACTGTTGCCATTGATAAATTGGATAAGATTGGGGTAGATGGGGTAATTGAGGAATTGAAAAACAGAAATATAAGCCCATCAGCCATAGATAAAATTAGACCTTTATTTGATTTAAGTGGGGATAACTTTGAATTGTTGAATCAAATGAAGTCCTTTTTGTTCGGTAATGAAACTGGTGAAAAAGGGATACAAGAACTTGAATTTATTTTTAATCAAATAAAAGTATTGGGACTTAACAAGGCTAAATTAGAGTTTCAAGTCACATTGGCAAGGGGTTTAAGTTATTATACGGGTGCTATATTTGAAGTGTTGGCAAATAATGTGAAAATGGGAAGTATATGCGGAGGCGGAAGATATGATAATTTAACTGAGCTATTTGGAGTTTCTAATATGTCGGGTGTGGGTATTTCATTTGGTGCAGATCGTATTTATGATGTGATGGAAATGTTAGATTTATTTCCAAAAGAAATTGAAACAGCAACCCGCATTTTATTCATTAATTTTGGAGAAATTGCACAAGCATATTGTTTAAAATTAGCCAAAGAATATCGCGACATGGGTATTTCTGTAGAAGTTTATCCAGAAAATGCGAAAATGAAAAAACAAATGAAGTATGCCAATGATAAAAACATTCCAATGGTTTTGTTATTAGGAGACAATGAAATAAATAAGGGGGAAATTACATACAAAATAATGGACTCTGGGGAACAATATACAGTAAGCAATAAAGCTTTTAAATCATTAATTCAAACAAAATGAAACACATCATTAATGAAGAATTTTTATCGATTGAAAAATTAAAATCAATTTTATTTTCAGATACGCAGTTAGCATTAAGTGAGGTTGCTACTGATAAAATAAATAAGTGTCGTGCATTTTTGAATGAAATTGCAACAACAGATGAAGTGCATTATGGAATCAATACGGGATTTGGCTCCTTGTGTGATACGGTTATTTCTCGTGATCAACTAAGTGAATTACAAAAAAACTTGGTCATGTCGCACGCTTGTGGTTTGGGTGAAAGGGTACCAAATACAATCGTAAAATTAATGTTATTGTTAAAAATTCAGGGATTATCTTACGGACATTCCGGCGTTCAATTAATCACTGTTCAACGATTGATTGATTTTTACAACAATAATATTTACCCTGTCGTTTATCAATTAGGTTCCTTAGGTGCTTCTGGAGATTTAGCACCTTTGGCACATTTGGCTTTACCTTTATTAGGAGAAGGAGAAGTTGAGTATCAAGGAAAAATTCAAGATTCGGCAGCTGTTTTAAGCGCTTTTAATTGGGAACCAATTACACTTCATTCAAAAGAAGGGTTGGCTTTATTAAATGGGACTCAGTTCATGAGTAGTTATGGGGTTTGGAATTTAATTCAGGCTGAAAAATTATCTGGATTGGCTGATAAAATAGGCGCTTTGAGTGTGGATGCTTTTGATGGCCGATTAAATCCGTTCAATGCCAATGTAAACAATGTTAGAAAGCAAGTTGGACAAATTGAAACGGCTGCTATTTTTAGGGATTTATTGGCAGGAAGCGAAATAATTCAACAAGAAAAAAAACATGTGCAAGACCCATATAGTTTTAGATGTATTCCACAGGTTCATGGTGCCACTAAAGATGCGATTACTTATGCTAAATCAATTTTCGAAAGAGAAATTAATGCAGTAACGGATAATCCAACCATTTTTCCGGCAACTAGAGAGATTGTTTCAGCAGGAAATTTTCATGGACAACCACTTGCTATTACACTCGATTTTTTAGCCATAGCCATAGCAGAATTAGGTAATATTTCTGAACGAAGAATATATAAACTCATCAGTGGAACAAGAGGGTTACCGGCTTTCTTAGTTAAAAATCCTGGATTAAATTCTGGTTTTATGATTCCCCAATACGCAGCAGCTTCTGTTGTAAGCCAAAATAAACAATTGTGTACGCCTGCCTCTGTCGATTCAATTGAGTCTTCAAATGGACAAGAAGACCATGTGAGTATGGGGGCGAATGCGGCTACAAAATGCTACTTAGTAGTCGAGAATTTAAAGAAAATATTGGCCATTGAATTGTTCAATAGCTCTCAAGCCATTTCTTTTAGAAGTCCTTTAAAAACTAGTCCAGCATTAGAAAAACTATTAAGTGCTTTTAGAAAAGTGGTGCCGATTGTAGAAGAAGACAAATACATGCACCCAGAAATAAAAAAATCGATTATATTTATTGAAAACTTAATATAAAAAATATGGAAAGTAGCTTAGACACGAATAATTGGGATGATGACAGTCACCAATCAATGAAAGAACGAAGAGGACCTTTTTTAATGACCCTTTGTATTTTATCTTGGGTTTGGATTGGTATCCAATTAATTTCAACCCTATTTACATACTTACGTGGGTCTGGTCAATTAGAACAATCATTGTCTTTAATTGAAGATGCTACTTCAGAATCTCAAACCGATAATCCTTTTATGGCTTCTATTTTAGAGGGGTCTTTGGATACCATTAGAAAAACAATAGAACATTTTGATGCAATTAATATAGGTAATATGATTGCGTTATTGGTAGGTGGACTAGGGGTGTATATGATGTTTAATTTAAAGAAAATCGGTTTTGGTTTATATGTGATTTATTGTGCTGGTATCGCAGGGGTTGCTATTTATTTCTTAGGTGGGTATACTTTTATTTTCGACGCATTTATTTCTTTGGCATTTATCATCATGTACGGTGTGAATTTAAAACGAATGAACGCTTAAATTGAAATTTCTCCCCCTCATATTTATTGCAAGTTTTTTATTGATTTCATGTAAGAAAAATCAAAGTAAAATTGATATGGGGTATGCTTATTTTCCTAACGATTCAGGCACAACTATAGTTTACCAAGTGAATGAAATATTTCATGATGTTGACTTAGTCCCGGCACATGATACAAATACTTATCAAATCAAGTCGGTAGTCGGGGAATTATATATTGATGAATCGGGAAGTGAAGCACATAAATTATATCGTTATCGAAGGGAAAACGAAAATGAAGCATGGGCATTAAAAGATGTTTGGAATTTTAAAAGGTTGAATACAAGGCTTGAAATCGTAGAAGAAAATGTCCGCTTTGTAGATTTTATTTTTTCACCAGGGACCAATAAATCTTGGGATAAAAACAGTAAAAATTCATTGGAAGCGGTGTTAAGTAATTTTTTAACTGTTAATAAAGCAATGACTGTAAACAATTTTCATTTCGATTCAACATGCATTGTGTCGCATCAAAAATTTACTTCTTTTGTGGATCATATTGTAGAATATGATGTATTTGCAAAAAATGTTGGGAAAATCCAAAGCGTATATAAAAATTTAGTGATCGATAATTTTGATACCTTAGCTATTCAAAAAGGCAAGGAGATTTCATATGAAGTAATCGCATTTTCAAATTAAGATGAAAACATACCAATTTAAAGGACTTTTACAAAAAGATAAATGGCTATGCCCGGCATATGTCAGGGTAGATGATGATGGGGTAATTGAATCCATTTCTGATACCATTAGTATTGAAGCGCTTCCTGTTAAAATGAATGTATTTGCTATTCCAGGATTTCAAAATGCACATTCACATGCTTTTCAATACGCAATGGCTGGTATAGCTGAAAGACATCAAGTTGCTGCAAAAGCAGATGATTTTTGGTCATGGAGAGCGGCCATGTATAAATTAGCTTTGTCAATTTCGCCAGATGATTTAGAGAGTATCGCTACTCAATTATATGCTGAAATGCTAAGGCATGGCTATACCAATGTAGCTGAATTTCATTATGTGCATCACGATAAAAATGGGCAGGCATATACGAATCTTTCTGAAATGAGTGAAAGACTGGTAAAAGCAGCTAAAACTGTAGGAATTGGTATTACTTTGGTTCCTATATTTTATCAAAAAGGTGGTTTTGGAAAACCAGCAACTGAAGGACAAAAACGTTTTATTTCAACCGATACGGATGCCTATATGCGTCTGTTTGAAGCCGCAGAAGCTTCTACTAAGCTTTATGAACATGCGAATATTGCTATTGGTATTCATTCCATGCGCGGCGTTGACCCTGAAAGTATTAAATACATAGCCGAAAACTTTAGAAAAGATGTACCTTTTCACATTCATATTTCCGAACAATTAAAAGAAATTGAAGATTCAATTGCTTATTTAAATAAAAGACCTGTTGAGTGGATGCTCGATAATATTGAACTGTCTGATCGCTTTCATTTTGTTCATGCGACACATTTAGTCGATTCTGAAACGGTGGCATTAGCAAAATCAAGAACCAACGTAGTCCTTTGTCCGAGTACAGAAGGGAATTTAGGTGATGGCATTTTCCCCTTAAAAAAATTCCAACAAAATGGAGGTAACTGGAGCATTGGTACTGATAGCCATATTGGTTTAAATCCTTTTGAGGAATTAAGAATTTTAGACTATGGTCAGCGTTTAATTTCTCACCAAAGAAATACTTTTACTGATGAGTCATCAGGTGACTCCGGTTTATATGCCATTAAAAAAGTAAGTATTACAGGTAGAAAGGCAATGGGTAATAATGAAAGTGAGTTTTTTAAAGTAGGAGAAAAATTAAACGCGGTTTTAATGGATGCTGCAAATCCATTAATTGCTAGTTCTAGCCTCGAAAACTTACTGTCAACATTTGTTTATGCAACAGATGTTTCAGCACAATACGGTACCATTGCAAATGGTGTTTTGTTTGTGAAAAATGGCCAACATATCCAACATGATGAAATAAGTTCTAACTTTATCAAGACCATCAAAGGAATTGATAATAGATGAAGCAATACTGGAAATTAATTTTAACTACTTCTTTATTAGTATTGGCAACTATTTTTGTTTCGACTAAAATAGTGAATGCTTTAAATGAATACCGAGCTATTAAATTGGAAGTCGCCGCATTACTCGACTTTGAAGAGAGAATATTAACGACTAAAGAATGGCTGCCATTTTCAGGCGAAAGTACGCGAATTATTCAACAATCAGATAATTTATTGGAGCAAGCTGAAAGGAAATACGAAGAAGCAGTATACTACAGTCTTTATTTATTCGTAACAGTACTGTTATACCTCCTATCAATTTATTTTTTTTGTTATTTAGCAGCAGACCGGAATCGTATTTTTGGATTGGCATTGATTATGTCAAGTTTGACATTTATTTATCTTGGATTGCAAACTCCTTTTTTAGAATTAGAAGCTTATAATAAAGATATTGTTTTTAAAATACCTATAGACCTTGGTTTTTATGAACATACTTTTGAAAAAAGTTTTGATGGTAAAGTGTCATATTTTTACCAAAATAAATCGGTGGTAGCACTTATCAAATTACTCTTTACAGGAGGGAATGTATTAGTAGGGGTGGCACTTTTATTGGCGAGTGTTGTTTTTCCTTTATTAAAATTAAGCATTTCTTTTTGGTACTTTGTATCGCCTAATAAGGCCTTTAGTGAGCAATTATTGCACATAATTAAAGGAATAGGGAAGTGGAGTATGGCAGATGTTTTTGTTGCAGGTATTTTCTTGGCTTATTTCGCCTTTAACAACATGAATGTAGGAGTAGCCACTGAGGCTAATACATTAATAGGCTTGTACTTTTATTTGAGTTTTGTCGTGTTGTCTATTTGCTCTGGCTATTTTATTAAAAAGAAGCAGACCTAATT
>CBDUKB010000186.1:0-6142 GCA_965367695.1 uncultured Putridiphycobacter sp. | reverse complement strand
GATAAATCAAATAAACCAGACATTAAAGTTGCATGATATTCTTTTTCTATTTCTGCCTTTTTTCTCGAAGTAATGTCTTGCATGGTACCATAAACACGAACCACTTTGTCTTTTTTTATTTCAGTCTTCACCAATACCCTAATCCAAACCTCATTACCTTTTGGGGTCATTAATTTTCTTTCTTCGTCAAATTCTTTTCCGGTATTTTTTGCTGTACCAATAAGCTCAATGATGGATTCTTTTTCAGATGAATCAATTTCGAATTGTGATTTTCCGGTGTATTTGTAATCAAAGTCCTTCGGAAACTCCATTATTTCTTTAACAATGTCTGAAAGAATTATTTTGTTTTCATCAACAAATAATTCCCAAGAACCAATTCTCGCTACTTTTCCAGTTTCCAGTAGTAATTCTTGGGCATTAAGCAAGTTTTGTTCCATTTCCTTTCTCTCAGTAATCAAATAGCGGATGGCAATAAATTCTGTAATTTTACCCTTATTATCTAGTATAGGATGGATTACAGTATCAACCCAGTATATTTTACCATGTTTATCAATATTGCAGACTTCATCTCTCCAAACTTCTCCATCAATGATGGTTTCCCACATGTTTTTCCAAAATGATTTTGGATGGTATTTAGAATTAATAATTTGGTGTGTATTACCAATAAGTTCTTTGTGGGAATAGCCAGAAATTTTGGTAAACATATCATTTGCAAAATTTATAATTCCGTTTTTATCTGTGATTGAAACAAGTGTACTGTTGTTAAGTGAAGACATAATGGCTTCATTTCTGGAGAGTAATTCTTTATACAGCTCTCTGTCTGCTTCAATATTTGTAACGTTTTGTGCGGCTATGTAAATAAGGTTTCCGTTTTTAAATCCTTGCCATTTAAGTTTGACCAGGCTATTGTGTTTACCTTCAAATAAATGTATTAATTCTGCAGCTTGAAAAGATGCTGTTAATTCGCTGATTTTAGTTTTAAAATCTATGAGTTGAGAGGAATGAATAATATTATAAATATTAGCGATACCAGTGTCTGATTTATCATGCGCAAATAAATGCTTCCATGCTTTATTTTCTCTAAAATAATCACCGTTTTCATGTAAGATGACACAAGGGTCTGAATTTGAATCAAAAAAGGTTTTTAAGCTTGTGTTTCTAGCATTTAGTTCAATATTTGTTTTTCTTAACTCCAATAAATTACTCACTTGCCTCGCCAAGGCTTTTAATAAATTAATTTGCTCATCAGAAAGTGTTTTGGGTTTGTCATCAATGGCACACAATGTTCCTAATGCAAATCCTTTTTTTGATATTAAGGGTACACCTGCGTAAAAAATTACATGAGGATTACCTGTTACTAAAGGATTGTCGTGAAACCTTTCATCCAAACGGGCATCATTGACAATAAATATTTCATTAGGATGATTGATTGCATGACCACAAAAGGCAAACTCTCTAGGTGTCTCTTTCGCTTCTAAACCATAATGTGATTTAAACCACTGACGGTCTTTGTCAATTAAACTGACAAGACCAATTTTTGTTTCACAGATTTCGGAAGCTATTTTAGTGAGAAAATCATAATCTACCTCTTCAATACTATCTAAAATGTCATAGGAACTAAGGTCGGCAAGTCTTGCTTTTTCATCAGCGGGGATTGGGGGTTTTTTCATATGTTAAAAATCGAGTAAGTAAACAATAAATCAAGCTATTTATTTGTTTATATGCAATATAGTAATATTTAGGCAAAATCTTATTATAAAATTGATGGAAATATTTAACAAAAATGAACTGGGAATAAATGGAAATAATGTTTGTTAAATACTAATAATACCCTAATCGATTTTAATTCCTTGGGTAGTGAAGGATAAGCCTTGTTGACCAGAAGTCGAAATCATCACTGCTTCAAATAAAGGCATAGGATTCTCGGTATTCATCATCCAATCAAAAATAAAATTCCCTCCGGTTCCGCCTAATTTTTGAATTTGATCAATCACAATTTCAACAGTTTCCATAGGAGAAATAAAAATTGGATTTTCAATATATTTAATGATTGATTTTCCATGTGTATCGAAAAACTCAGCTCTCGCGATAAAAAGCGTATCTGTTTCACTTGTATTTCTAATGCCAACAGTTACCGTTAAATTATGTAGGCGGTGTTCGTTTTGACCGTAAATTTGAGAATAAATAGAGAGGTAGGTTTTAGCCTTGACATAGGTACTATCAAAATTTGTTCTTGCAATTCTTGCATTCCAATCAATCGGTTCTATTTCCGTTTTGGCTCTTTTATGGTCGCATGAAAAACAAATTAAACAAGTAAGAAAGAAAAGACTAATTCGCATAATTGTACAAGTTGATATTTGTAAATTTAATAATTTTAAGTCATTAACTACCTGCTAAGATAGTATATTTTAATTATATTTTTTTTCAATAAATTTTGAGCTTAATAACCTTGCCACAGCCATATAATTTGGGGTAAATTTAATTTTATCTCCCACTTTATATTTTTCTTTGCCATCTTTGGTTTTGTTATTACCAATGTCAATCACCAACATGTCGGAAGTAATTCCAACGAATGTAATACTGCTATCTAATGGTTCAATATCATTTTTGTCAACATCTAATAATCCAAAATCTAAAATTGCCTTAAAGGAAGAATCACTGACGTCCAGTTTTTCGTAATTGGCAGTATGACCAATATTAGCATCAGATATAATGCCATCTGGCACCAGTTTTTTATCTTCTAATTCAATAATGTTTGCAGAAAATTCAAAGGTATCGGTATTTAGGTTTTTAAATTGTTTGTTATCATAAGGACTTAAACCAAAGAATGCTGCTTCTCCAATTCTAAAATGATTAATTTCTTTTGGCATTACATGGTTTTCCACTAATGGGAGGGTGATAGATGTTCCACCGGAAAGTAGCTGTAATTCTTTCTTAAATCTTGCAGAAATTAATTCTTTGTAAAGCGATAATTGTAATAATTTATCATAGGTTGGTTCTACACCATACATGCATCCCAAATTAGAGCCTATTCCAATTACCTCTATATTAGAAAGGTTAAATACTTTTTTATAAAAGTCCATAATGTCAGCCCTGTTAACCCCTTCTCTTAGTTCACCCAATTCAATCATGATAATGATTTGATGAACCTTCTTAATTTTTTCAGCGGCTTCGTTGATGGCTAAAATTGTTGTATAAGAGCTGTTTAACGATATGTCGGCATATTTAACTAAATCAGCTGCGTAAATTTTCGCAGGGGGTTTAATGTAAATGGTTTTGATTTTAGGATTTACAGCTTTTAAGTTTTTCAAACTTGATAAGCGAGAATCGCCCACAGAATTAATATTTGCAATGACATCTTCGGTTAATACATGCTTTAAAAATTCCTTATCACCTGAAAATACTTTTGTAACTAAACTCCATTGAATGCCATTTTTCGCAAAAAATTCACTCAATTTTTTGATGTTGTCTTTAATTTTATTGGTGTGTATAATTAATTCTGCCATTATGCTATTATTTTTCGTTTGATACCAGACGGTAGTCGTGTTAATAATTCGTAATTTAATAAGTTACTAAAGTCGCTAAATGAAGCTACAGAAATTGAATGTTCACCTTGGGTTCCAATGAGCACAACTTCATCTCCTTTTTCAATTTCAGGACATTCACTAATGTCAATGGCGGTCATGTTCATGTTTACTGTACCAATGACATCCAATCTTTTACCACGTATTAAAACTTTTCCTTGGTTACTTAATGAACGGCTAAAACCATGGGCATATCCTACAGGAATTAAGGCTACTTTAGTTTTAGAATTGGTAAAAAAAGAGGTTCCATAACCTACAAAAGCACCCGCTTCAATAGTGTTGGTATCCATTACAATTGTTTTCCAAGCAATCACTCTTTTTAAAGGATTCGTTTCTGCGCTATTTTTGGTGATGTATTGTACATAAACTTCATTACTTGGGAAGAAGCCATACTGTAAAATACCAATTCTGGCAAGGTCCAACTTCGTTTTTGGGTATTGTAATACTGCCGCCGAACAAGCCAAATGAAATTTCGGGTCGAATGACTTTATACTTTTAACACTTTGTTGAATTTGGTTAAATTTTTTGATTTGGCTTTTAACTCTCTTGTAATTGCTAATGCTTTCTGCTCCAGCTAAATGTGAGCATATCCCTTCAATTGTAATGAATTTGCTAGCTTTTAGGGCTACTTTAATTAAGTCATCAAATTGATTCAGGTTAAATCCAGTTCTGTTCATGCCTGTTTCAATTTCAATATTAATCTTCGCTTTTATTTTATGTTTGCGGGCAACTTGAATGGCTTTATTCAACCTGTCTTCATCAAACACGAAAAAAGATATCTTGTTTTTAATCACCCAAGATAAATCGCTGTCATCAATAAAACCCATAATCATGATGTCAACATGAGGTAAAATAGCATGAATTCTCTGGGCTTCATCTGCACTAAAAACACTAAAATGATCGACTCCTAAATCGTTAATGAGTGGACAAAATTGTTTGATGCCATGTCCATAAGCATTGCCCTTAACCACTGATGAAAATTTTGTTGGCCCCAATAATTTTTGAATAAATTCAACATTATTTTTAAGTGCAGATTTCGATATGGTGATGTAAGAAGTTTGGGACATTATTTTACATGGTTATTTTGAATGATTTGAAAGAATAATTGAATTGCATTTCCTATTATTTCATCAGGGAAATCATAGTCTGGGTTATGCAATGCTGGTGAGTGGGTGCCTGCGCCGATACCAAACATAGCCCCTTTAAATTTTTGAGTAAACAATCCAAAATCTTCCCCCCATTTAAATGGCACTTCCAATTCATGGATGTCTTGATTGTTTTCCAATGCAGCTTTTCTAATCATATTGGTTGCGAATGGGTGGTTGATATTTGCATAAAATACCTCTGTCCATTTATATTCAACATTTAGCTGATACTTTTCACTCAATTCATTTATTTTATTTTTTAAAGTTTTGATTTTAGCATCAAACAAGTCCAAGTCCCAACTTCTAATAGTTAAATGCAAAGTGCCTTTACCTGGCGATATTCCGTATGCTTTTTGTCCAATTAGTGAATACGCAGGTGTAATTAAAAAGAAGTTGTCTTCGCTTGGATTATTGAAAGTAAGTGCTTCACAAAAAAGTAAGGTTTGTGCAATGGCTAAACTTGGATTAAAACCTTTTTCTGGTTCAGCTGCATGGGCTGTTTTTCCATTGAAATCAATTATTAATGTTTTAACATTTGCATTAAAATTATTTTCTTTAATTACAATTTGATTCATAGGAAAGCCTGGTAAATTGTGTAATGCGTAAACGGTATCAAAAGTTAAACTTTTAAAACGCTCATTTGCTAAAACCAATTCAGCTCCTTTTCCATTTTCTTCAGCTGGTTGAAAAACCAGACAAACTTTTCCGCTTTTAATTGGGTGTTTCGTAAGCGTGTTAGCCAGACCGAGCAATATGGTGGTATGTCCATCATGTCCACATTTATGACTGACACCTTTACTTTGTGACTGATGTTTAAAATTATTGATTTCTTGAATCGGTAAAGCGTCAATGTCTCCTCGAATTAAGGTGTTATCTCCAGGGAAACCACTGTCAAACACTATCATTAGACCGGTAGGTTGAAAAATAGTAATTTCACCATTCGTATGTTGCTTCAAATAATCATGAATTGTTTGGGTTGTTCTTATTTCATTCAGTGCCACTTCCGGTGCAGCATGAAGTTGTTTTCTGACCTTGGTAAGATCAGTTAAAATACCTTGAATTGATGGGTGAATCATTTGAGTTGATTTACTTTTTTAAACGCATTTCTAAGTAAGGATTTGTGAAGCCCATTTTTTCATAAAGTTTTTTTGCAGGATTATTTGCTTCCACATGCAATGCAATGTCTCCCTGCGTATATTCAATGGCTTTCGACATTAATAATTTTCCAATACCTTTCCCACGCATGGTATCGTGTACTGCTATGTAAACTAGTATGTTTTCCGGAATATATCCGCCCATACCTGTTTGATTAATTACCACCGCTCCTTTAATTTCATTTTCTTCTTCAACAATTAATACAAAACCACCAAAAGAGACAAAAGATTTAATTGCATATTCAATGGCTTTTAAAAT